>NZ_JAHQCW010000011.1:0-69442 GCF_019042275.1 Diplocloster agilis | reverse complement strand
ACAAAAGACGTTCACCCATACCTATATGTGCAAAAAAACGCACACGTGGAGGAACGGTTGAACAAAAGACGTTCACCCATACCTATATGTGCAAAAAAACGCACACGTGGAGGAACGGTTGAACAAAAGACGTTCACCCATACCTATATGTGCAAAAAAAACGCACACGTGGAGGAAAATATGAAAATGAAAAGAGTAATCGCGGCAGTTGTTTTTCTTGTACTTGCTGTGGGTCTGTATGTGGGAATCCCCAGAGTGCTGACCGGCAATCACGTGCTGGTCCGGTTTACCAATTCGATCTCCCTGGATGCCAGAATCTATGAAACGCGCCGTCTTCCTGAGGAAAATTATGACTATCTGGCAGTTGGTTCCTCCATGACCATGAACAATCTGAATTCAGATGTATTGTTGAATTATCTAGGGCCTCTGGGGGAGAAATTTTACAATTTTTCCGTATGGGGTGTTACCGTGGAGGATATTGAGAACTGGACGGAAGTGCTGCTGGAAAAGTATAAACCCAAAGGCATAATCATGTTCAGTTCCATGGAAGATTTCGACGGGGAAGAAAAGGATTATGATTATAAAGATATCAGCCGCTACATAAGAGGTTATCCGGAGAGTATGTTCTATCTGCATTACGGTGTGTTCGGGGATCTGCATTATTATGACGAATACGCGGAATTGCAGGGGTACAAAAATGACTATGATTCCCTGGATTTTGACGCGAATGGCGGCGTGGCTCTGGAGGTATACGGAATAGAGCGTTCTATGAACCGCTGGGAGAAACAGTTTGCGGAAGAATATCAACAGGACGGCCCCAGTTATGAGAGCCTGTATCAGATAGCGGCGAAGCTGAAACAAAAAGGAATCGATTTTTATTTTGTCCAGGTTCCCAGCAGACCGAACTATATGGCGGCCGAGGGAGCCAAGGAGGTACTGGAACAGCATATGGAGCGCTGCCGGGATATCGTGGAGAGCAGCGGACAGTATTACTACAGCGCTGTGGATTACGAACAATATTCCGACCAGTATTTTTCCGATTATACTCATATGGATGTCCATGGAGCTACCATGCTGACCCAGGAATTCCTGGAAAATGTATTTATTCCGTCAAGAGAACAATAAAGTAGCATAAAACGTACGCGCCGCCTGGGTTCTTCCTCGGGTTTGGATATGCCCGCTGCTTAAGGGCCAGGGCGCATCCCGGTACACCGACACGCGCCCTGTCCCTTAAGCAGCGGGCATATCCAAACCCGAGGAAGAACCCAGGCGGCGCGCACGCTCAGCTTTGGAACATTTATTTGAAAAGATTGACGACCAGTTTGATACCGTATTTACAATAATTCAGGAAGATTTTCGGATGAGTGATGCATTCTCCCATTTTTTTAAAGATATAGGTAGGCCGCAGGTAGTATTGCAGCAGAATATTTCTGCGCAGTTTCAACAGCTCTTCCATACTCAGATATTTGGTCCCCTTCATGCTGGAATGGAAGAAATCGCTTCCCAGAACGGACTGGGCGAGAAGATTGTCTTCTTTGCACATATTGTAAAGCGGAGTTCCATAAAAAGGCAGGGCCAGCGTAATCTCGATAAAGTCCGGTTTCATCTGAAAGATGAGCTTTTTGGTTTCCATAATGTGTTCCTTGGTCTCCCAGGGGAAGCCAATTACGAAAAATCCCCACACGGTCAGTCCCGCTTCTTTGGACCATTTGCAGGCCTGAATGTTTTCGGCTACAGTCGCCCCTTTATGAACCCGGGTCAGCGTATCGTCGCTGCCCGATTCAAAACCAAAGGCAATCGTAAAGCAGCCGGCCTCTTTCATGAGAACCAGAGTTTCCTTGGCCAGCGGCCGGACTCTGGAGTTGGCGGTAAAAGAGATCTTATTGTGAAGCGGTGAATTTATGATCAGAGTACATAATTCTTTGACCCACTGGGCATTGATGGTAAACGTATCCGCTTTGAAGAAGAAATTGCGGATGCCGAACTTCTCATAGCATTCCGTCATCTCATCCAGGACATTCTGGGGACTGCGGAAACGCACTTTTTTCCCGGATATCTCAGGAGACAGACAGAAAATACAATTGGAGGGACAGCCCCGGGACGTCTGAATTGTCGCCATAGGCTCGTCCGTATCCGGGCGCGTATAAAGGGCGTTATTCATTAACTGGCGGGCCGGAAAAGGCTGGCCGTCCAGATCCTGTCCCCATACATGGAATGGGGTTCTCTTTAAGTTTCCATCCGCATCTTTATAGAGGATATTATCTACGTCCTCAATATTTCCTTTGTTGTGGAACTCGTAATCAGCGATCAGATCGATGGCGAAATCCACTTCCCCGCCAATCAGATAGTCGACCTTGGAAAGATCCAGCAGATCCAGCATGGCCTGTTCCGGATCATAAAATATGGCACCCTTCAGGACCATAACCGCATTGGTCTTTTCTTTGATCCGGTTAGATATCTTAATATCTTCGTAGATGGTCGTATTTGTCACGCTGATCATGACCATATCCGGCTGATACTCTTCCAGTTCCCGGAACATCTCTGCTTCCGAACAGAATTCCGTCTGATAATCCCGCAGCTTTACATCATAATTTTTCCGGAGAAGAACTGCGGCGGCGTAGCCCAGATCGTTGCAGGCGCGCATGGCCTGCGCGCTTCCGTCGTCGATATTTTGCTGACAACGATCCTCGCCTCTTTGAAATAATGGGCCCGGGGGATACATAAGTAATACTTTTTCCATAGTGTTTGATATATTATTGACCGGCGATAATATATCCTGCTCCTTTCTGAAAACTCATTTTATTTCTAATAATACCGGAGGTTGCATACTCTGCGCTAAGGGAAAGCGCTCCGGCACAGATATCATGTCTTTCGACATTATATCATAAAATACAAATCTTGCAAATAATGGTATTTTTGGAGGAAATTTGTAAGAAAAGGTTGTTTCACGGGGGAAAAATTGATATGATATGTTAGAATTATGGAGGAGGGTTAGAAAATTGAATCAATTAAAAGGTTATATCAAGATCGCAAGGCCGGACCATTGGGTCAAGAATGCCTTTATCGTTCCTGGTGTTATTATTGCCGAGCTTTTAACCGGAAAAGTGCTTGATTCCGGCGTTGTGATTCGTTTTATCTGGGGCTTTATGGCCACATGCTTCATCGCTTCTGCGAACTATGTGATCAATGAATGGCTGGATGCCAAATTCGACAAATATCATCCTACAAAAAAGAACAGACCTGTTGTCGTATCAAATATCAAGTTTCATTGGGTTATGGTGGAATATGCCTTGCTGATCGTGCTTGGCGTCGTATGTTCGATTCAGGTAAACCGCTATTTCCTGTACATGGAGCTTTGGCTTCTGCTGATGGGCGTTCTCTACAATGTTCGTCCGATCCGTACCAAGGACATTCCCTATATCGATGTACTCTCTGAATCTTTAAATAATCTGATCCGGCTATTGATTGGATGGTTTATCATTACGGAAGCTTATCAGCCCCCCAGCAGTGTGCTGGTAGGCTATTGGATGAGCGGAGCTTTTCTGATGGCAACCAAGCGGTACGCGGAATACCGGATGATCGGAGATCCTGAAATTGCCGGAAAATACCGGAAATCATTCCAATATTATACCGAACATTCGCTTTTGGTATCCGCCTTCTTTTATGCTATGAGCGCTACCTTTTTCCTGGGTATCTTCATGCTGAAATACAAAATTGAACTGCTGATCGCCATGCCGTTTGTATTCGGCCTGTTTTGCTTCTATCTGTATCTGAGTTTCAAAGAAGATTCGGCGGTGCAGAAACCTGAAAAATTGTACAAAGAAAAAGGGCTGCTGGTCTATATTATCATACTGATCGTACTGATCGCGGTGCTGATGTACAGCAGAATTCCCGCTATGGACTATTTTGTAGAAACTATGCTGATTAACGTTTAAGGACGGTTTATAATAATTAAATAAAAAATAAATTTAGGCCCGGCTTATGTATCGCGCCCCATCTGGTGTGGCAGCGAATGAAAAGCCGGGCCGTTTTTTTGCCGGAGTTTTACCGGGAGTCCATGTGGCGGTAGATAAGCCTCCTTGTGAAAAGGAGATTAGCGCCCTTGTGAAAGGAGATTAGCGTCCTTGCGCCGGTAGATTAGCGGGACAGTAATGTACCTGTGTCGTCGGCCAGAATCCAGCTCGGATCCTCAGGATAACCATGCCAGAAATTCTGAGGACAGATTTTCAATCCTTTGTTCAGCAAGGCGGGTTTATATGAAAAAGAACTTTTACTTGTAATAAGAAGATCTGCATTTACCATATGAAGAAAGGAATCCACAGGCCCCATATCCAGGCAATAATGCAGGTTCGGAATAGCGGAAAATTCCGGGAAATCCTTTTCCTCCCCCTGGGAAAACAGGTATACCGCAGCCGGCTTGTCCTCAGGAAGCTGCGGAAGGGAGAGAGCCTGTTCCAAAACCCGGAGAAAGTAAGAATTATCCTGCCACCGCTTCGTAAGCCCCGGGTCCTGATTCGTCTGGCCAATTACAATATCGCCCCTTCTGACATGGACAGCGATATGAAACTCATCGGGCCGGTATATCAGATGATCGTTCCGGCGCGCGGAAGCGCTGTAGAATTTACGCTGCAGATCTTCCATAACCCCGAACTGGGCCTTATAAAACTGATCCTGCTCACACAAAAATACAACCCTCTGGTCCGCATAAGCGTCCACGATCTCCCGGATCGCCGTCATTTCCGCCTCGTTCGCCTCATTAAAATGGGGAATCCGTACTTTTTTAAAATGCTTCCGCTTCACCAAATCCTCAAGAGTTATCTCGCCCTCGCCAAAGCCTAAAAAATTTTCCCATTTCGGTGAAGAGAACGGCATATGGGCAAAGTTCAACCCCAAAACCTGAGCGAAATAATATCCGGCAATCCAGTTAGCCATCTGATGTCCGATCCCGGAATCCGGATTCGGCCGCGCCGCCAGATAATTCACGTGATCCGTATTTTTATTTCCTGCCGCAGGATGCTTTATCGCATACCGGTAAGAAGGATAAAGCCTGTAATAATATTGTTTATTCCTTGTTTTCGCGATCAGCACGGTGCGCACCGCCCGTAATTTTTGTGCAAAACTCATCGGATACCTCCTGAAATGAAAAGAAGCGGACTTTTCTTCCAATCTATCTTTGCCCAATATACCATGAAACCAAAACATGTACAACCCCGGATCAACAAAAGTCGGATAAACGTCTTGCATTCATTCGGGCATGTTTGATATAATAGTATGACTTATACTTACGGGACAGAGGTACCTTAAGAATAGGAAGAAAGAAGTCTTGATATGAAAATGCAAATGCATCGGAATTTAGAGGAATATCATGCGGTTCTGTTTGATATGGACGGAACCCTCTATTACCAGCCGCCGCTTCGCAGAACGATGGCCGTCAGACTGGCCTGCTACTATGTGCTGCGTTTCTGGAGAATCAAGGATCTGCTGATCATAAAGAAGTTCAGGGAAGAGCGGGAGCGGATGGTAACGGAATGTCATGAAGAAGATCCTGACCAATACTTGTATCGGCTGGTGGGAGAAAAATACAAAGTCCCGGCTTACCGGGTGGAATCCGTGATCGGCCGGTGGATGTACCGTTTCCCCCTGCCGTATCTGAAAAAATTCCGCGATCATGAATTGTACGACTTGGTGAAATATCTGCGCAAACATAAGATTACCGTGGGGATTTATTCGGATTATCCCGTCCAGGATAAGCTGGAGGCTTTGGGAATCGTGGCGGATTATTGTTTCGCGGCTACGGATCCTCAGATGCAGTGCCTGAAACCGGACCCCAGAGGGATGAAGGTGATTCTGAATGAATTGGGCCTGCCTGCGGAAGAGGTGCTGATGATCGGGGACCGCTATGAAAAAGACGGGCAGTCGGCAGAAAGCGCAGGAGTGGATTATGTGATCCTGCCGGCACAGCCGAAAAAGCGTCATGAAGTACTTATGCAGATAAAAAGGAGCAGACAGTAGCATGGATACGACGAAAGATAAGGGAATGAAAAACATTGTGAAAAAGGTACTGCTGACAGCGGCCGGGCTTTTTGCGTTTTATCTGCTGAGCCTGACGCTGGTTTATTGTATCCCGAAATCGGCTATGGTTGAGAATGTAGCGGAATCGATCGGTGTGATCGCCCAGGACGGAAAGTATCCCAACTGGTTTTTTGGATCTCCGGTCTGTTTTTTTGACAATTATTCGGATTCCCGGATGCTGAATATGGCGCTCCAGACTTCGGAGCATCCGTTTCATGCGGCAATGTCTGCGGATTACGAGGTGGTAGAGGGCTCCGGGGATACCGAGTTCGCCCAGTATTATGATCTGGTGGCGGCGGCTGAGGGAAAAGCCACCGGCAGCGAGAGCTATGGAAGAATGTGGCATGGCTATCTGGTATGGCTAAAGCCTTTGCTGACTTTTTTGAATCTGCATGAGATCCGGCAAATCATATATATGGTCAGTTTCTTTTTATATTTACTGACAATTCTGGCAATGAATAAGAAGATGGGATTCCGCGCGGCATTTCCATTTATCTGCGGAACGCTTATGAGCTACACAACGATTATAACCATCAATATGATGTTTTCTGTGGACGTGAACTTGATGCTATTGGGTGTTATGATGGTGCTGCTCTTTTCGGGGAACAGGACGTATGACAGGTACGAACCTTTGTTTTTCGGGCTGATCGGAACCAGCATGGCGTTTTGGGGAACCTTTGAGGCGCCTCTGATTACGCTTGGAATGCCGCTTCTGATCTCTATGCAGATGAGGCAGCGGCAGGGAAAGAACGCCAAACAGCTGTGGGGGCATCTCATCGGCAACGGCGCCGGTTACGGTATCGCCTATGCGGTTACGCTGGTGTTGAAATGGGTGCTTGCCGCGCTGGTAACGGGGTCCAGTGACGGTTCCGCGGTATCGGGAGGCTGGATCGGGCTGCCGCCCAGCTTCCGGGAATATTCCGGCCGGCTGGTTAGCATTCTGCAGGGATATCTGACCCCGCTTCGCTCTATGGGAATTCTGATCGGGCTTATAGCGGTGGTGCTGGCGGTTCTCATAATCCGGTTCCGGGCTAAGAAGGTGGCTGTCGGCAGATTGCTGCCGTTTGCGTTTATCTGTTGTTTCCCGGCATTTTGGACGTTGGTGCTGTTCGGCCATTCCGGGCATGGATTCACCAGATTTATTATGATGATTTCTGTGGATGCATTTTTGTGGATCGTGATGAATTTTATTGATTGGGAATCGTTCCGGGATAAATTAAAAAAAGGATGTTTCGGGAAAACAGGTTTGTTGGGCTGATTATATTGGCATACCGGCAAGGCGCCAAGAGCCGGACAGCAGGATATTTGATGAAAGGGCCTCCGGCCAAGAGAAGAAAGGTGGATTTGTGTGAACCGGTTTCAGATTGTAACAAATATATTCCGCTCCTTTTTCATAAAAAGGAGTTTGACGAAGCAAAAACATGTAATGTTCGGCCGCGGCGTGTTTTTTGACGTGGATAACTGTGAATTCGAGGGACACGCCCGCATCTATTATAATGCTTATATGTTGAATACGTATCTGGGGTACGGTACCATTGTCCAGCACGATTGTGTGCTGAATGATGTCAAGGTGGGACGGTTTACCGGGATCGGGCCGAATGTGAAGTTTGTGATCGGCCAGCATCCCACTTCGAAGTTTGTCTCTACCCACACGGCATTTTTCACGCTGTCCCCGGTCAGCGGGTTTACCTATGTAAAGGAGCAGAAATTTCCGGATTATGCGGAGCCGGTCTGCGACGGGCGCTATCAGTTCAAAGTGGGAAGTGATGTCTGGTTTGGAGACGGCGCCACGATCATGGCCGGAGTGACGATCGGAGACGGCGCGGTGATCGCCGCAGGGGCGGTAGTGACGAAGGATGTCCCTCCTTATGCCATTGTGGGCGGCGTGCCGGCCAAAGTGATCAAATACCGGTTTGACGAGGAAGACCGGAAGTTTTTGATGGACTTTAAATGGTGGGACCGGGATATATCCTGGATCGAAAGCCATGCCGATTATTTTGACGATATTGAGAGATTTAAGAAAATAGTAAAAGAGGAAGGCTTGCGATAGCCCGGAGGAAATGATACGATGACACAGTATGCTATAGTGGCAATCGGTTATAACAGGCCGCGCAGTATGGAGCGGCTGTTGAAGTCTCTGGCACAGGCCGACTATGATGGCGACCAGGTGACTTTGATAATCAGTATCGATAACAGCGGCGACGACAGCGTGCAGCGCTGCGCGGAGGATTTCGACTGGCCCTTCGGACCCAAAATAGTCAAAACCTATCCGCAGAGGATGGGACTTCGCAGACACGTATTGACCTGCGGGGACTTGGTGGAGGATTACGAAGCCATTGCCGTATTTGAGGATGACATCTATGTATCCCCGAATTTCTATCAATATATGAAACAGGCGGTTGCCTATTACGAGGGGGATGACCGGATCGCCGGAATTTCCCTGTATCAGCATTTGTGGAATGTACATGCCAACCGGCCGTTTGTTCCGCTGGCCGACTCAAATGATGTGTACTTCGTACAGTTTGCCCAGTCCTGGGGGCAGGTCTGGATGAAGCGCCAATGGATGGCGTTTCGGAAATGGTATGAGGAGCAGGGGGAGGAATTTCAGGAATCCGCGGATATTCCCGACTATGTGGCCTCCTGGCCCGGAACCTCCTGGTTAAAATATCACGTTAAATATTGCATCGAGAGGAATAAGTATTTTGTCTATCCTTATGTCTCGCAGTGCACGAACTTTACGGACGCGGGCGAGAACTTCGCGATTCCCTCCACAGGTCTTCAGGTCCCTTTTCAGACGGGGATTCAAAGGGAATATCGTTTTGTGACGCTGGATGACAGTGACACGGTGTATGACGCCTTCTGGGAAAATGAAAAGCTGGCCGGCATCCTGGGCCTGCCCGCAGACCAGCTCTGCACAGACCTTTACGGTGTGAAGAAAAACAGGAAAAATCAGCGATACTGGTTGACTTTGGAGATTAAAGATTATAAGATTGTGAGATCCTTTGGATTATTATTAAAGCCTCAGGAACAGAATATATTGGCGGATATGGAAGGCACCCAGATCTTTTTGTACGATACGGCCCGGGAAGAGAAAAATCCGTACCGCCATCATGTGGGCCGTCTGGCCTGCAGCTATGACTTCCGGGGGGACAACCTGTCGGTCGGAATGCTTAAGAATCTGATGGTGAATAAAGTGAACCGTCAGCTTCGGCATAAATGACCGTATGAAAAATTGCCGTATAGATGGGATAAAGCTATGAATAATCAGCCGAAAATATCGGTAGTCATTCCGATTTATAATGTAGAAAAATATTTGGCAGAATGTATTGACAGTGTACTTGCGCAGACATTGTCCGGGATAGAAATCATTCTGGTAAATGACGGTTCCACCGACAACGGGCCGCAGATCGCAGAGAGTTACGCGGAGCGGCACGAAAATATCCGTCTGATTCATCAGGAAAACGCCGGCCTAAGCGCGGCCAGAAATACCGGTCTTCGTGGGGCGTCCGGGCAGTATGTCTATTTTCTGGACAGCGATGATTACATCGAGCCGGACGGGCTGGAAGTGATTTATAAAGAAGCCGCGGATCAGGACTGCGATTTGGTTTTGTTTGACGGAGCTTCTTTTTATGATGACGGGGATGTCCGAAAACCGAATATGCAGTACGATTATCAGAAACACTATGAATATCCCGGCGTCTATGACGGCGAGGATTTGTTTGCCCTTACCCTTCCAAGGGAGGACTTTCGGACCCAGGTCTGCCTGCAGCTGGTAAAAAGACAGACGCTGCTGGATCTGGGACTTACATTTTTAGAAGGAATTATCCACGAGGATCAGTACTATACTTTTGCGCTGATGCTGCAGTGCCGTCGGGTTAAGATCGTGCGTAAAATTGTGTATCACCGGAGGTTCCGGGATGGCTCCATCATGATGCAGGCGAAGACGCTTCGCAATTTTGAAGGCTTTTACCGGTCGGCCAAAGAGATGTTCGCGTTTTACGGCGCCCATCATTTCCGTCCGGAGAATGATAAAATGATCCGCAGTCATATCGCCAATGTATTCTGCCTGACAACGGTGGACGTCTACCATCAGCTGGACCGGGCTGTTCAGAAAGAGCAGAAAGAAAAGATACGGGAATTGATCCGTATCGCCCGGGGCAAAGCGTATCTGGGCGACAGCCGGGTGAAATCTTACTGCTGGTTTTACCGGTTTTATCCGGTCTACAAAAAGCTGAAGAAAAGGTGTAATCTATGAGACTGGAAAAGATCATGAAAAACGGAGTGATCGGCCTGGTGACACAGGTCATTGTGCTGGTCATGGGTTTTTTGACGCAGATCGTGTTTACCCACTATCTGGGACAGACGAACTACGGTTTAAACAGTGTAATCAGCAATCTGCTGAACATGCTTTCCCTGGCGGAACTAGGCGTGGGAAGCGCGATTACCTATCATCTGTACAAACCCATTGCACAGGGGGACCAGAATACCATCGCCAGTATCATGGCGTTGTTCCGGCGGGTGTATTGGACGATCGGTTTTGTGGTGTTCGGCCTTGGATGTCTGCTGATGCTGCTGATACCGGTGTTTATCACGGAGTCCGGCGTG
Source organism: Diplocloster agilis (assembly GCF_019042275.1). Lineage (GTDB taxonomy): Bacteria > Bacillota > Clostridia > Lachnospirales > Lachnospiraceae > Diplocloster > Diplocloster agilis. The sequence goes on along the minus strand of NZ_JAHQCW010000011.1, from coordinate 58,765 downwards.
GATATTGGCTTTGTGCGGCTGATATTCTTTATACAGCTGATGTCTACGGTGTCCACATATTTTCTTTCCTATAAAAGAACGCTGTTATACGCCGATCAGAGGAACTACATCTGTGCGCTGTACGATACTTTGATGAATATTATTTTCAGCGTGCTCAGGATTGTATCCCTGGTACTTTATCAGGACTATATTATCTATTCCGTTCTGATGGTGCTGCAGCAGGTGGCGGCGAATCTGCTGATCTCCTATTACTGCAATAAACAGTATCCGCAGCTGAAAGATAAGCACATCAAACCTTATGACAAGGCGAAAAATCTGTTTGTGGATACGAAAAATATCCTGGTCGGTAAAGTGGCGGTTTATATCTATTCTTCCACGGATAACCTGGTGATTTCTACGTTCAGCAGTATTACCGGCGGATTATTTACCGTCGGCGGGCTGAACTATTATGTGTATATCACGAACGCCATACGGACGATCGTCAACAGTGTGCTCTACTCCATGGCGCCGGCGATCGGTAATTTCTTACAGAGCGGCAAGGACAGTAAAGAAATGTATCCGCTGTTCAATCACTATACGTTTGTGCGGCATTTTATAGCGTCGGTGGCGGCTGCCGGCCTGATTGTGTGCAGCACGCCGCTCGTGTACATGTGTTATGGCGGAGAACAGGCGGTGATGCCGCAGATCGTAGTGCTGCTCATCAGCCTGGATGTATTTATCAGTATTACATCGGGGCCCATCAATGAGCTGATCAGTGTCCTGGGATTATTCCATTATGAAAAATATCTGAATGCGGTCGGCGCTGCCATGAATCTGATTTCTTCCATTATCTTTGTGCAGTTTATCGGCGTTCCGGGCGTTCTGCTGGGAACGGTGATCAGCCAGCTGTTTTTCTGGATCAGCAAATGTATCCTTGTGTTCCGGAAATATTTTAAGGATGGGATGATGGAATACTGGGGAAAAGTGTTAGCCTATACGGCGGTGGATATTGTTCAGGTGCTTGGCCTTCTGTGGCTGTGCGGCAGATTGTTTCCGACTCCGTCGGTCGGCGGGTTTATCGGAGCGGCGGCCCTGTGTGTGGCGGTTCCGTTTGTGTTGGTTGTTGTCGTGTTCCATAGAACAAAAGAATTTCAGTTCGCATACCAGCTGACGTTGGGCGTGCTGGGTAAATTAAGGAGAGTGAAGAAATGAATATTGCAGTTGCGGGTACAGGATATGTGGGTCTGGTTACGGGAGTTTGCCTGGCGGAGCATGGCCATGGCGTAACCTGTGTGGATGTAGATCAGCAGAAAGTGGAGATTATGCGCAAGGGTATCTCTCCGATATTTGAACCGGGCCTTGACGAGCTGATGTTAAAAAATATGGAACGGCTTACTTTTACCACGGACTATAAGGCGGCATACCGCGAGGCGGATGTGATCTTTATCGGTGTGGGAACCCCGGAAAAAAGAGACGGCTCGGCAAACCTGACTTATGTATACGAGGTGGCAGGGCAGATCGCCGCCAGCATCGAAAGGGACTGCGTTGTTGTGGTTAAGTCAACGGTGCCGATTGGAACAAACGATAAGATTGAAGCGTATATGAAAGCGCGCCTTGCACATCCCGTTCAGGTATGGATTGCCTCCAACCCGGAATTCCTGGCCCAGGGCACGGCCGTACAGGACACCCTGCATGCTTCCAGAATCGTTATCGGGGTCGAGGAGGATAAGCCTGGGGTTATCTTGCAGGAAGTTTATAAGGATTTTGACGCGCCGAAGCTTTTGACAAACCGCCGCAGCGCGGAGATGATCAAATATGCGTCCAACGATTTCCTGGCTCTGAAGATTTCCTACGTAAATGAGATAGCGAATTTGTGCGAGACGGTAGGCGCGGATATAGAGGATGTGACGAAGGGGATGGGATTTGACGGCCGTATCGGCAATCAGTTTCTGAGAGCGGGCATTGGCTACGGAGGTTCCTGTTTCCCGAAGGATACAAAGGCGTTGAGCTGGCTGGCCAGTTTTAATGACAATGAAATTAAGACCATTAAAGCGGCGATCGAAGTCAACGAGAACCAGAAATACCGGCTGATAAAAAAGGCGAGAAAATATTATGAGGATTTTAAAGGACTGACGGTTGCGGTATTGGGACTTACATTCAAACCCGGAACAGACGATCTGCGGGAAGCCCCTTCGCTGGTCAACATACCGGTATTCCTGGAGGACGGAGCGATTGTGAAAGCCTGGGATCCGGTGGGGGTTGGGAACTTTAAAAAGAAGTGTGACGGAGACATCAGCTATTGTGAATCCATTGAAGAGACCTTGCAGGATGCGGATATTTGCTTTATATTTACAGAGTGGCCTCAGGTAAAGGAATTGGATCCCCATATTTTTGCGGCATGTATGAAACACCCGATCATTTTAGACGGACGGAACTGCTATGAATTAGAGCGGATGGAACAGGCCGGTGTGATCTATGAAAGTATTGGCCGAAGAGCCGTCCAACCGGCGAAGGAGAACTGAAATGGGTAAAAAAATGGAATGGTATGCCGCCCGGGTCCGCAATATTTCCCGGAAAATATGTGGCAGAATTACCGGAAAACCGATGATCGGAAGCAGGTTCGGCAAAAAAGTGGTGCTGGAGCAGCAGATGGGCAACGAGCGGATTCAACAGCTGCTCAGCCGGAAGCAGCCGTTCATGGTGGGGCGGTTTGGCTCGACGGAGCTGGCCGTGATGCGTTCCGTGGTCGCATACCAGCTGGGAGTACGCAAAAACGTACACCCGGAGGTGGTGAACCGCATCTATGAGCTGTCCGGTTTTTTCCCGAAAGATGAGCAGTTAACGATCCGCTTCTCCGATCTCATGTGTGAGAGCTGTGCTCAGCTGGATCTGATCGGTACCTGGTTCAATCTGATGGAAGACTATATGATCGAGCATTTTGCGCCTCAGAGCGAGGTGACTTATCTGCGGGCCATCGAACCGTGGTATCATGAAAAGCCCTGGTCCAAAGCCCTGAAAGGCAAAAAGGTTCTGGTGGTTCATCCGTTTAAGAACACCATCGAGAGACAGTTTGCACGCAGGGAATTATTATTCCCCGGTACGGACATTCTGCCGGAATTTGATCTGCAGGTGATCCGGGCGGTGCAGACGCTGGCGGACCAGACCGATGAGCGTTTTGCCAACTGGTTTGAAGCATTGGATTATATGTATGAGGAAGCGATGAAACTGGATTTTGATGTGGCCATACTCGGCTGCGGAGCCTATGGGTTCCCGCTGGCAGCCAGATTAAAGGCAGCCGGCCGACAGGCAATCCATATGGGCGGAGCGACCCAGCTGCTGTTTGGTATCCGGGGATCCAGGTGGGACAGCCACCCGGTGATATCCAAATTATATAACGAAAACTGGGTGAAACCTAACGAAGATGAAAAGCCGGCCGGCTTCAAGAAAGTCGAAGAAGGCTGCTACTGGTAAAATAAAATGAAAATTGCCTTATGTGTAAACCATGATAAATATCTGAAGGACGGGATGTTTTCCGCGGACCGTTACGTGGAGAGCCATCTGCGGGAGTTCTACCGGCTGTTGAAGGAAGCGGTGGAGGACAAAGGAGACGAGATCCACACGCTGGACCTGTATGAGGATTTGGCCCAGCCGGACGTTTTCCTCTTTTTTGATTATCCGCTCTTTAATCCGTTAGAGTATTCTGCGGTGAAATGGAAAAACTACCGCCGAATGCGGAAGGTACTGCAGGATACGGGGCGCAAAATTCTGTATATTTGGGAAAGCCCGCTTTATAATAAGGGGAATTTCAACCCGGAGAATTACCGGCAGTTCGACAAAGTGCTGTGCTATTCTCCCCTGGAGATACCGAACTACGAATATTTCCCCTATTCCATCCGCAGGACGGATGTGAGCCGCTGCCGGGTTATCAGCCGGCAGGAGTTTGATAGCCGCAAGCTGTCCTGCATGATCACCTCCAACAAACTGATCCAGGGAAATGGCTATGATCTGCGCTATGAGATTGTGGATTATTTTGAGAACCGGTCGGATGGTTTTGACCTGTATGGCGTCAACTGGATTTTTGAGGGAATCAGCAAGGCGGCCAGGGTGATTCTGAGAAAGAAATATGCGGCGCGCCCGCCGAAGAATTATAAAGGCAGCTGCGATTCCAAGCAGGATACCTTTGAGCACTACCGTTTTGGGTTTGCCATTGAGAATCTGTATGGCTTTCCGGGATATGTATCCGAAAAATTGTTTGACGTGCTGACGGCAGACTGCGTTCCGGTCTATACCGGTTCGAATATTATGGAAGGCACCATACCGAAAGATATTTTCGTTGATATAGAGGCGTTTGCCTCTTTGAAACAGCTGGATGATTATCTCAGGGCGATGAGTTACGAGGAATACGCCGGTTTTCTGGAGAGGAAGATCGAATTTCTGCACTCACCTCAGTTTGCGGATTATTTTCATCAGGCGAACGTGGGGCGGATGATGGACGTTATTTATGGAAAGAATGAAGGATAGAGTCATGCGCGGTGTACGCGATACTGGAGGAAAGTATGAAGAGTGTATCTGTCATTGTACCGGTGTATAATGTAGAAAAATATCTTGCCAGATGCCTGGATTCCCTTTTGGGCCAGACACAGCCGGACATCGAAATTCTGGTGGTGAATGACGGCAGTACGGATACCTCCGGACGTATCGTTGATGAATACGCGCAAAAGTATCCGGACCGGATCCGGGCTTTTCATATGGAAAATGAGGGCGTTTCCGCGGCGAGAAACCGCGGGGTGGCGGAAGCGGAAGGGAAATATCTGACTTTTGTGGACAGCGACGACTATGTCACCGTGGATTATTTGGAACTCATGGTTGAGGCGGCTGAAAAAAATCATTCCGATCTGGTGGTCCAGGGGTTTCGGATGGTGGATGAAAGCGGTAATGTGCTGGCCGAGGTGTGCCCTACTGCGTATATTCCGGGAGAAAAGGAAGAATGGCCGCTGCGGATCATATCTGCCTGGGGACGGCTGTTCCGCCGGGAGTTCTGGATGCAACATAATCTGACCTTCCCGCTGGGAGTGCGGGCGGAGGATGCGCCGGTGAATCTGGCGGCCAATGCCCTGGCCCATCATATCCAGGTGGTTCCTCGCGCGGGGTATCAGTATTTTCAGCATTCCGCGTCCGCCATGCATAATTTTAAGGGTCTGCAAAAATACAGGCTGCCCTATGAGGCGCTGGAGAAAACGCTTCAATATATTCAGGAAACCGGCCTTGTGAACGATCGGTATTTTTATGAATATTGTGTGATGCGGATTCTGGCATTCTGGGTATTTGAATTCGCCAGAGGAAGTTCGGTTGCAAAAATCAAAGAATTGTGTCATTATATCATGGATATGTTAAATACCTACATACCGGAATATATGCGTAATCCTTATGTAAATCCGTTCCGAAAATTGGAGATACCGTTTGTACACCGGGCCTCCATTTGGGTACTGGCGGTTCTGTGTAAGCTGCATATATTAACGCCGGTAATCAGGGTTTATGCAAAACTGCTGCATTGATGAGAAGTTTGATGTCTTGCAAAACGGCTGCATTAATGGGAAGCTTGATGTCTTGCAAAACTGCTGCATTGATAGGAAGCTTGATGTCTTGCATAAATACAGGATACTGCATAGATGGATTCCGCGTCTGGAGGATCGGAAAAGTATGAAAAAATTAGTAATCATACCGGCATACAATGAGAGCAAAAGTATAGAGAGAACCGTACAGGACATTCTAACGAACGCGCCTGATTTTGATTATGTGATTATCAACGACTGTTCCACAGATAATACGCTGGAGGTTTGCAGAAAAAATAATTTTAATGTGGTAGATCTTCCGATTAACATGGGAATCGGAGGGGCTGTGCAGACCGGTTATCTCTACGCGTTCCGCAATGGTTATGATATGGCGGTCCAGTTTGACGGGGATGGCCAGCATGACGCGAAATATCTGGACTCCATGTCAGAGTATCTGACGGAAAACGCGCTGGATATGGTCATCGGGTCCCGCTTTCTGGAAAAAGAAGGGTTTCAGTCCACCGGGGCCAGGAGGATCGGCATCCGGTATTTCAGCCTGCTGATCCGTATCTTGACCGGTAAGAAGGTCAGTGACCCCACTTCCGGGATGCGTCTGATCAACCGGAGAGTCATGTCGGTCTATGCAAAGGATTATCCGAAGGATTATCCGGAGCCGGAGAGCGTGGTGGCTATACTAAAAGAGGGCATGGTGGTGAAAGAAGTGCCGGTGGTGATGAAAGAGAGAAGCGACGGGGTATCCTCCATTTCTTTCAAACGATCGGTTTATTATATGATAAAAGTAACCTTGGCGATTTTGATGGAGTGCTTAAGGCATTAGAAAGGGGGCGGCCGGTATGATGACACTGAAATTACAGATTATTCTGGGAGTGGTACTGATACTTGCGTTTCTGCTCCTGGTCAATATGATCCGAAAGAAAAGCCTGGAGTTAAAATACGCGCTGTCCTGGCTCATCGTCATATTTGCGCTGTTTATTCTGGACTGCTTTCCGGTTCTGCTGGATGATGTGGCCAGTTTTCTGGGGATCTTTTCCCCGGTCAATATGATCTTTTTCCTGGGGTTTGTATTTTCCCTGCTGATTATCTTCGTGCTGACCATCGCACTTTCCAGAATTTCCAACCGGGTGAGGGCTTTGGCGCAGAATCTGGCGTTGAGTACGAAAAAGCTGGAGATCCTGGAGAAAAAGCTTGAAGAGCTGGAAAAAGGGAATGAGCCAACGGAAACATAGTTACTGAGTGGAGTATGTATGTGAGGAGTATAAAATTAAAGTAAAGGAGAATTTGAAAATGAAGAAAATTATGGTTACCGGATGTAACGGACAGTTGGGCAGAGCGATCAATAAAGAGATGGGGCAGGATTCTTCTCTGGAATTCATAAATACAGATGTGGGAGAATTGGATATTACGGATGTGAATAAGGTCCTAAGCTTTGTGCAGGAGGTAAAACCTTATGCCATCATCAACTGTGCCGCTCATACCAATGTCAACAAATGTGAAACAGACGTGGACAATGCCTATAAAATCAACGCGATCGGCCCCAGGAATCTGAGCATTGCGGCGGCCAGAACCGGCGCGAAGCTGATGCATGTGTCTACGGATTATGTTTTTGATGGAAATGGTTCCAAACCTTATATTGAATTTGATCCGGTTGACCCGGTGGGGATGTACGGCGCCACAAAACTTGCGGGCGAGACTTTTGTACGGGAATTTGCGAAAGACTGGTTTATTATTCGGACCGCGTGGCTGTATGGGGACGGCAATAATTTTGTCAAAACGATGCTGCGCCTTTCGGAACAAAACGATACGGTGCGTGTGGTAGCGGATCAGTTCGGAACGCCTACCAGCGCGTCGGAGCTGGCAAAAGCCATCAAGGCGCTGATTTTTACGGATAATTATGGGATTTTCCACGGTACCTGTGAGGGGAGCTGCAGCTGGGCGGAGTTTGCGTCAGAAATTTTCCGTTTGGCAGGAAAGAGCACGAAGGTGGACTATATTACCACAGAGGAGTTTGCGTCTCCCGCGCCCCGGCCGGCCTATTCCGTCTTGGAAAATTATATGTTAAAACTGACCACGGATTTCAGGTTCGCGGACTGGCATGATGCGCTGGTGGAATATATGAACCAGGAGAAGTCTATTTGACGCATAGCTCCTTTGATGTTAGAATAAGTAAGTGTATGCCTATGAAAACAATAAAAGTTAAATGTATCGGATTTTGGGGGGCTTTTGATCCCCGGGATAATTTCATACTGGATCTGCTGAAGAAACGATATCAGGTGGAGCTGTCGGATGAGCCGGAGTACCTGTTTTATTCGACGTCCACGGAGGATTTTCTGGATTATGACTGCGTGCGGATCTTTTATACCGGGGAAAATGTCTGCCCGGATTTTAATCTATGCGATTATGCGATTGGTTTTGAACGGTTGACCTTCGCCGACCGCTATTTGCGCCGACCCTTTTATCTGGATGTCCCTATGTACCGGGAGGACCTGGACCGGGCCATGCATAAGCATGAGTTTCGTATGGAAGATTTGAAGGAAAAAACAGAGTTCTGCAGTTTTATTTATTCAAACAAAGAATCTGATCCGTTTCGCGACCAATTGCTGGACAAGATCAACAGTTACAAGGAGGTCCATTCCGGCGGACGCTACCGGAACAATATCGGGGGCAGCGTGGATGATAAGTTCGCGTATCAGTGGAAACACAAATTTTCGATCGCGTCCGAGAACAGTTATCATAGCGGATACAGCACGGAGAAGCTGGTGCAGTCGTTAGCGGCCCTGACCATACCGATTTACTGGGGAGATCCGTCGATTGCGCGGGATTTTAATGAGAAGGCATTTATCAATTGCCATCAGTACGATACCTTAGATGAGATTTTGGAACGTGTGATAGAAATAGACCAAAATGAGGAACTTTATCTAAAGATGCTCCGGGAACCTGCTTTTTATCCGGATTTTTCACTGGAAGAAAAGCGGCGGGAACTTGAGGAGTTTATTTATCATATTATCGACCAGCCATATGAGAAAGCCTTTCGGAAGACCCGGTACTGCTGGGGCGCCATCTATGAGGCCAATGCGAAGCGGCATCGGAAAATGGACCGGATGGCAGAGAAGTTGTTGAAAATTTTTCATAGATAAGAACAGGAGGGAACCCCATGGTGACCGTGGAACCCGGAGGCGGATTGTGTAACCGGCTGAGAACGGTGAATTCCGCTTACTTCCTTGCGAAGCAGCTGAATCAGCAGCTGAGGATTGTCTGGAAGTTGAATAAAGAATTGAATTGCGCATATGAGAAGCTTTTTAAAAAGCCCAAAAATATAGAAATTCTGAATTACCGCCATTCCTTTAACAGGGAACGAAAGAAATGGATTAGGACAGCGGATATGGTTCTCACGCAGGAGGATATCTCCTTGCAGACCGAGCGGGGGAACAGGATGCTTCCGCAGGAATTTATCGGTACGCTGGGGGAACAGATCTATATCAATACCTGCCAGCAGTTTATGGATCATCCCGACTACCATCTTTTTGTTCCGACGGAAGAAATGCAGAGCAGAATTGATGTGGTCAAGTCCAATTTTGGAAATGAGTGTGTCGGAGTGCACATCCGCAGGACCGACAGCATGAAGTCGATCGAGACCAGCACCACGGATGGGTTTGTGGATGCCATGCGTAAGGAATTGGAAAAAAATCCCCATGTCCGGTTTTATCTGGCTACGGACGATTTAAGTGAGGAAGAGAAGATCAGGAGGGAGTTTCCGGGAAAAGTGCTGACTCTGGGAAATAAGACTCTGGACCGGAACAGCGAAGACGGCGTCAAGGACGCCATGGTAGATTTTATGTGCCTGGCGGGGACAAAACGGCTGATTGGCAGCTACTGGAGTTCATTTACGGATATGGCGGCTGATTTCTATAAGATTCCGGTATATATCGTAGGTGGAGAAGCTAATACGGCGCAGTAGATGCGCCACAGGAGGAAAAGATGAAAATAATGCCGAACCGTATGGATCGAGGCTTTTATCTATATCAACAGGAATTTGAAGACAAGGCATTGGAAGTCCTTCGTTCCGGATGGTATGTACTGGGAAAGGAAGTCGAAGCTTTCGAGCAGGAATTTGCCGCTTATACGGGCGGGGGATATTGTGTCGGGCTGGCCAGCGGGCTGGATGCTTTGTGGATCGCCTTCCGGCTGCTGGGAATCGGCGCTGGGGATGAAGTCATCGTTCAGGGAAACACCTATATCGCCAGCGTTATGGGGGTTACGATCAACGGAGCCACTCCGGTGTTTGTGGAGCCGGATGCTTACTATAATATGGACTCTGCGCGGATAGAAGCGAAGATCACAGAACGGACCAGGGCGATCCTGGTTACCCATCTGTACGGCCAGGCGTCCCACATGGACGAGATTATGAGGATCGCCGGGAAATATCGGCTGAAGGTAGTGGAAGACTGTGCGCAGTCCCACGGAGCCTGCTATCAGGGACAGATGACAGGTACCTTTGGCGACGTTGGCTGTTTTTCATTCTATCCCTCCAAAAATCTGGGAGCTTTCGGAGACGGGGGCGCTGTAGTGGTCAAAGAAGAAAGCCTGGCCAGGGAATTCCGTATTTTCCGGAATTACGGCAGCGAGAAGCGCTATCACAATAAAGTGGTGGGGGCCAATTCGAGGCTGGATGAATTGCAGGCAGGACTGCTTCGGGTGAGACTTTCTCATCTGGAGGAGCTTACGAAAGAAAAAGAAAAAATCGCAAACCGCTATCTGAGAGAAATAAGGAATCCCGATGTAATCTTACCGGAAGTCCGGGAAAAAGCCACCAGCGTCTGGCATCAGTTTGTCATCCGCTGTGAGAACCGGGCCGGTTTGATCGATTACCTGAACGCCAGGGAGATCGGGACGATTATTCATTATCCGATCCCGCCCCATCTGTCGGAGGCTTACCGGTACCTGGGCCACAAGGATGGAGATTTTCCGATCACGGAACAATATGCAAATGAAGTTTTATCGATCCCAATGTATAATGGAATGACAGATGAGGAACAACAGATAGTAATCGATGCGATCAATCAATGGAGGGCGTAGTTTTATGCGTATTGAAGATCAATATAAAATACTGGAATTCAAGGATTTCGGGGATGAGAGAGGGAATCTGGTAGTAGTGGAAGGCAATGCGGATATACCGTTTGATCTGAAAAGGGTCTTCTACATCTATGGTTCCGATCCAGATGTAGTCCGTGGAATGCATGCCAACCGAAAGACGGAGTTTGTACTGATCAATGTTGGCGGAACTTCAAAAGTAAAAGTCGACAACGGTTTTGAGACGGTAGTGGTTGAGTTAAACCGCCCCCGTATGGGAATCTACCTGCCTACCATGGTATGGAAAGAGATGTATGACTTCTCAGAGGATTCTATTTTGCTGGTTTTGGCCAGCGAACATTATGATTCCAAGGAATACATAAGGGATTATAGTGATTTTCTCAAAGAAGTAGGAGGCGTTCATGAGTAAAATATCAATCATCGTTCCGGTCTATTATAATTCGGATACGCTGATGCTGCTATATGAGGACATGAAAGAAAAAATCCTGGGCAAGCTTGATTATGAGCTGGTTTTTGTGGATGACGGCTCCGGAGATAATTCCTGGGAGATCATGCAGCAGATCCGGGCATTGGATGAAAATGTAAAACTGGTCAAGCTCTCCCGGAATTTTGGGGAGCACTCCGCCATTCTGGCAGGACTGTCCCAGTGTACCGGAGACTGCGCCGTGACCAAACAGGCCGATCTGCAGGAGGATTCCGAGCTCATTCTCCAGATGTATGAGAGCTGGAAAAAAGGGAACAAGGTGGTACTGGCCGTGCGGTCTGACCGTGATGAGGGCGTGATTCAAAAGTTCTTTGCCAATCTGTATTACGGTATCGTTCGCAAATGTATCGCTCCCAATATGCCGAAGGGCGGTTTCGACTGCTACCTGCTGGACAGGCAGGCAATCGAAGTGTTAAAGATGCTGGATGAAAAGAATTCGGCCCTGACGCTTCAGGTCCTTTGGATCGGATTTAAGACAGACAAGGTCTATTTCCACAGAAAGGCAAGGGAGATCGGGGAATCCCGCTGGACGTTGTCTAAGAAGGTAAAGCTGGTGCTGGATTCCATGATGAGCTTTTCCTATTTCCCGATTCGTTTTATGTCTTTTATCGGAGGCGCGTTCTTTCTGGTCTCTGTGATTATGGTGATCTATCTGGTGCTGGCCAAGTTGATTTCCGGCGAAAATGTGGCTGGGTGGACGTCGCTGATGGCTGTGGTACTGTTGGCGTCCGGGCTGATTATGCTGATGCTTGGCATACTCGGGGAGTATGTGTACCGGGGTATGGACGCGTCAAGGAACCGTCCGCCGTTTTTGGTGGAGGAAGTGTTGGATTCCGGACTGGAGTCAAAGCAGGCGGCTGAGACAGGAAAAGCCGGTGAGGAAGAGCACTCCTTTGAGAATAAGAACGCTGCCGGGACGGGTGGCACAGACGGCCGGACCCAGGCAGAAAGAAAGTGATGGGGTAGAATGAGCAGGCTGGCAGAATGCATAAAACGCTATTGGCTGTTATACTTCATTTGCCTGGGTGTGATCATCTGGGGAATAGTAAGCTGGAACACAAGTTCCAGCTTTTATGAACGTGCATTTCAAAAAGAAGCACTGACGATATCGGAAGAAGTAGAACAATGCTATGTAGTCTCACCGGATGTGTATCTGGAACCGGGAGAATACGTGGCATTTTTGGCGTTATCGGCCGGCCATGGCAATATGGAGTTTACGGTATATGATACGTACGGGGTGTCCCGGGATAATGAAACAGGGATCGTCTTGGGGTCCTTTGTACTGGAAGCAGGCAGTGATGCCGGAAGTATTTCGTTCTCTGTGGAGCAGGAGATGAAGCATGTACATATGCAGCTGACCTGTTCGGAGGATGACGCGGAGCTGATATCGGAAATAAAAGTCCGGTCTGCAGAGCCTATTTATCATGATTCTCTCGTTTGGATACTACTGGCCTTGTTAGTAATGGCAGTATTTTCTGTCTATACACTATGGTCAGGTGATAAGAGTGATGCAGAGGAGAAAAGGAAACGTCTGGTGATAGTGGGAGTACTTCTCTTGGCGGCTGTCATCGCCAGTTTACCAATATTTTATCAGACTATCTATTGGGGACACGATATCTGGTTTCATTTGAGCCGGATAGACGGGATTGCCCAGGGAATTCTGAACGGACAGTTCCCGGTACGGATGCATTCCAACGGAAACCATGGATTTGGATATGCGTCGTCAGTTTTTTACCCGGAGTTTTTTCTGTATATACCGGCTGTTTTGAGGATTCTGGGTGTGTCCACTTATATGGCCTATAAAACGCTGCTGGTGGGTATGAATCTGGCAGCGGCAGTGATCGCTTATTATAGCTTCTCTAAATTGCTGAAATCGCGTAAAATTGGCCTCCTGGCGGCTGTTCTGTATATCCTGTCACTGTATCGTCTGATTAATCTGTATACAAGGGCCGCTGTAGGGGAGAGCCTGGCCATGGTTTTTTTTCCTCTGCTGATGTGGGCTGTCTATGAGATTGTCCGGGGAAATGAGGAAAAATGGCTGTGGACGGCAGCGGCGTATACTTGCATCATACAGTCCCATGTAATTTCCGTTGTTCTTGCGGCTATATGCATTTTGATTTATCTGCTATGCAATCCAGGATTTTTTCGGAAAAAAAAGAGGCTTATCGCTATGGGTAAGGCAGCAGGAACCACACTTTTACTGAACCTTTGGTTTTTCATACCACTATTGACGCATATCAGATACCCGTATTTTTCTACAGAGATGAATTACCGTATGCGGGATGGCAGCTTGTATCTGAATCAATTGCTGGCGGTAACCGGTTTTCAGCCACAGGCTTTGAGCATGGATCTGGGTGAGGCTGCCGGGGAGATGCCCTATGCGGTTGGATTCGGGCTGTTGGCCGGAGCGGCGTTATTTCTTGTCTGGTATTTATTGGAAAATAATGAAAAGGGATATTTTAATAAAGGCTCTCACAGCGGTGTGGGCTTACACAGGAAGATAGGTATCTTTTGCCTCTGGATGTCAATTGGAGCGGTTGTGATGACACTTTATCCGTTTCCCTGGGACATGGTGCAGGGTATACCGGGGCTAGGGAAAGTACTCGGGATTTTTCAGTATCCATGGAGATTTTTGTCTGTGCCTGCTTTATTCTTGTCTGTAACGGCAGCGCTTGGATTTTCATATTTTTGTATAAAAGCGGAAGCAGGAAGAATTATGTACGCCGCTGGTGTGGCAGCAGCAGTGTTTTGCGCGTTGCTGTATCTAAATGTTTTCTGCGAAGATTCTGTATATTTCCTTAACCGGGAAGAGATGCCGATGGATAAATATGATTACATGTATACGATGGCGGATGGAAACTGGGGTGCTTTCCAACAGAGAAATAATCAGCTGGAGGCCAGCCGTCCGGGAACGGTTTTCACGGAGTTTGAGCATGGATATGGGCACGTGTCCTTTCGCTATGTGATGGATGATCGGACAGAGGAAGACTATTTTGAAGTTCCGTTGATATTTGATCCCGATTACAGAATCATTTATAGTACTGGCAGTAAAGATAAGGAGTATGACAGCGGGAGAGAAATCGAAGGCGGGTGGAGCAGTAACAGCCTTCTGACGGTGTCGCCGCCGGAGAATGAAGGGGTGATTACGGTGGATTACCGGTTACCCTGGTACGACCGGGTAGGGGATTTGTTATCGCTGGTGACGTTGCTTGGGTTGCTGGGCGGAGTTGTTTGGCATAGAAAACACTGCCGTGTGAATAAAGGGCAGGGAACGGAGAAGAGGAATGGCTGAATTTGATTATTTGATTATCGGAGCGGGATTATATGGATCTGTTTTTGCGCACGAGATGAAAAACCGTGGAAGCAAGTGTCTGGTTCTGGAGAAAAGGGATAATGTCGGGGGCAATATTTATACGGAAGAGGTAGAAGGAATACAGGTACACCGGTATGGGGCCCACATTTTTCATACAAGTGATCCAAGTATATGGAATTATGTAAATCAATTTGCGGATTTTAACCGGTATACCAATTCGCCTGTTGCAAGATACAAAGATGAGTTATATAACCTGCCATTTAATATGAATACGTTTCATCAGTTGTGGGGAGTAATCTCACCGGCTGAGGCAAAAGAAATGATTGAGCGTCAGAAGAAAGAGTGTGGGATTAACGAACCGAAGAATCTGGAAGAGCAGGCGCTGATGCTGGTAGGTCGGGATATTTATGAAAAGCTGGTAAAAGGTTATACGGAAAAACAATGGGGAAGACGGGCAAGTGAGCTTCCTGCTTTTATTATTAACAGGCTGCCGGTCCGCTTCATCTATGATAATAATTATTTTAACGACTGTTATCAGGGAATACCAATCGGTGGTTATACGAAAATGATAGAAAATATGCTGGATGGGGTCGAAGTAAAGCTAAATACAGACTATCTGGCAGATAAAGAAGCCTGGGACAAAACCGCGGACAGAATCCTGTTTACCGGCGGAATCGATGATTACTTTGGCTACTGCTACGGGCCATTGGAATACCGGAGCCTCAGATTTGAAAGTGAGATGCTGGATATGGAAAATTATCAGGGGAATGCGGTGGTAAATTATACAGAATTTGAAGTGCCATACACCAGGATCATTGAGCATAAGCATTTCGAGTTTGGCAAGCAGGAAAAAACAGTGATTACACGGGAGTATCCGATGGATTGGCAGTGCGGAATGGAAGCGTACTACCCGGTAAATAATGAAAAGAACAATGCTCTTTATGAGAAATACAGGGGGCTTGGCGGGAAAGAGCAGAAGGTTATGTTCGGCGGTAGACTTGGCATGTATCGTTATCTTGATATGGATAAAGTGGTGAAAGCGGCGTTGCAGGCCGTAGAACGTATAACAGAGAAATAAAATACAGAAAGAAAAATAAAAGACGAAAAAGCACAGGATAAATACAAATCGTATTTACTAATCCTGTGCTTTTTTCTATAATTTTTAAATACCAATCTATATTGACTTATTAACTTGATAATAGATGCCGTGTAATAGAATCACAAAGAGATCAGTTCATGGACAGACAGGCAACTCGATAACTCCAGAAACCTACAAAACTAATACCAAGTACTATTACACAAATCAATATTTTTATCACTGTATTGGCCATTTTGTTCTTAATAAAACTATCAAGGAGTTTAGTAATGCCGTATACAGTAAAATACATGAGCGGTATCAACATCGGCATACTGTAGCGTCCCTGGGGCTGATAGTCAATCGCGTACGAGGCATACAGGTTCAGGACATTCGGAATGATGAGAGCAAGAATCATGAACCAGTTAAAGAATCCTTTTTCCAGCCATTTTCCGTCTTTGCGAAGAGCTAACAGTTTTGGTATTTCAATGATACAGCCTAAAATACCGACCGCAAAGATTATCTTATAAATAGTATAGCATACCGTCGGAATCAAAACTGCCATCTCTTTAAAGATACCGATGAAACTCTTGAATGTGTCGGAATGCCATTTCCACTCCCAGAACAGCATTTTTAAGGCTTCTGAGGCTGAGACACCCGACATCTTAATGGTCCAGTGCTTGGACGGTTTGAATGCGTCCTGGGCGTGCAGTTCACCGCAGATATCCCTGGCGGTTAATCCAAGGAAGTCACCCTGATAGAGGATGGCATTTCTAATAAACCACCAGCCGGCCAGTACCAGGAAAACAGCCAACACAACAAGACCTTTTTGAATCATGCTCTTGAAATCCCACTTCTTATCCTGACAAAGCAGGATCGTCAAACAGAACAAGAAAAAGCTGCATAGCAGGAAACCGTAAGCGGTCACATAGGAGAGCGCACAAAGAGAAAGCCCTACTCCAAGCCAGATACAACTTTTCATATCCCATTTTCTCTCCAGTCCGATGATCCAGCTATAAACGATCACAGCGGTACTGAAGATCGCCATACTTTCGCAGTTCATATAGGAATTCAGGTACACCATCTGAGGCAGGAAAGTGACGAGAAAGATAAAAATCCATCCATCCGCTTTAGCGGGAAGCAGCTTCCTGGCTATCTTTATGGTGAACCAGACAGTACCTGCTCCGAAAAATACACTGGCCAGCCGTCCGGCAAAGATCAGGACATGCATATCTTCCGTAAATAATTTCGCTATACGGATGAACAACGCGCTGAAAATATGGGGAATATAGGGCTGAAAAGCATAGCTGAATCCCCAAATCGGGTTTATGATGGAAGGATCGTCTCCTCTGGGAAGAGACCAATGTTCTACCAAGTAATTTACAATGTCATAGCGCATCAGTTCATCGGGACCGTCCATATAGGAGGACTGCCAGGCCCACAGCAGAAAGAAAACTGCTGCCAGACCGACGAAAATCAAATCAATCGCCAGCTGTCTTTTCTGCGCGCTGCCTGCAGTCATATCCCGGGTTTGAATCTTAGTCATACAATACCTCGCAATCCCAAACGTCTACGCCGCTGTCCTGGAAGACGCCGCGGAGCCGTTCTCTTAATTGTTCGTGGGTAACTCCCTTTTTCATAATTACCTGTATGAATCCGCCGCCGCCGGCTCCGGCGATGAAACGGGCGTCGATCAAATCCTCACAGGATAAGAATATCTGATCGATGCAGGTGTTCGTGGAACCATGGTCCAGCTGTTTGGAGAGTTCCCAATGTTGATTTATCAGTTCAGCAAAGCCATCCACGTTATCACGGTCCAGCTCAAATTTCATCAGCGCTGCCAGACGCTGAATATCATGAAGGGCATGAATAGATTCCGGCCGTGAGCCGATATATCCGCCGACCACATCCCGAAGTAGGTTTCTGGCCAGTCTGCGCTGTCCGGTATAGATCAGGGCGTAGCGGTCATTGATCTCCTTTTTCGTCTGATCGGAGAGATGAACCTGCTCAACCTGGATCTTCTGTAAAATACCGGGCGTAGTGGTACAATATTTTACACCAGGCGTCAGTCCGCCGACCTGATCCTGCCAGCCGCCGCCGGTGCTCATCACCTGCTCCATACACAGGACAATATCATATAATTCGTTGTCAGACAAGTCTTGTCCCAAAAATTCGAAGATTCCTTTTACGCAGGCTCCGGATAAAATGCTGCTGGTTCCAAGGCCAGAGCCTTTGGGCACGCCGATAACCTGAGTGGACAGATAAATGCCGCCGCCAAGTTTTTTCAAGTGTTCACTGAGATGACAAGGGCCCTCCAGTGGGATCACGCCGCAGGCGATCAAAGCGGCCTTGTGCAGCGCAAATGGATCAAATGGATCATGGCAATTCTGGATATCCGCAGCGTCCTCTACGGTACCGAACACACCGATGTCCTGGCTCTCGAATTCAACGTGGTACTCCGGTAGACGTTTTAACGTAATCTGGATCGGCAGGGTTCCCCGCAGCTTTAACGCAGCATTCAGAACTACACCACCGCATTCATTGCAGTGAGGAGGAGTATCTGACCAGCCGCCTCCCCAGTTGACACGCACCGGGAGACTCACGTCTACACGGTCTTTGCAGATGCGGTAGGAATCACTGTTTTTAATATTTGCGATTACACTATTATATATTTCTAACTGTATAGTCTCAAAACAGAGGCTTTCCACTTTGTCGTAGGAGTATTCACCGAAGATCAGGGAATGTTCCTTCATGAAGCGGGAGACCGCATAGTATATACGGATTTTAGTGGAGAAGGGAGCTGTTTCTGCCTTTTCTAAAAGTAAATCAAACTGATGATGCCGAATGCCGGAGATGCCGAATACGGCGAGGGCCTCTTTATAGTAGACGCCTGATTCCAGTTTATGGATGAACTTGTCCACCAGGATCCGGGTCTTTAGTTCCTGGGTCCATGGAATAACGGATTTTACATCCGCTTCGTTGAAGCTGGAATACAGGCTCATACGGGGGGCGGTTTTCCAGGCGGCTATTTCATCAGCGGATAGAGCTGTTCCCCCGGTGGATGCGGCCGTCTCATCAACTGATACGGATGAGTGAGCCATATGATAGAGTATGATAGCATAGTGAACAGCCTGCTCCATAGTGTCACAGATAGGATACAAGTTGGCGAACCACAGATATGCGGGCTGATCCGGCCAGATATCCGATTCGGTTAGTTGGTAATTATCCATAAATTTTCGGATGGGTTGGCCCAAGAAGGAAGTATCCTGCTCTAATGTGCCTTTTGGATTGTCATGTACGCCATAGATACGCACAATGTATTTCCCGCTTTTTAATCGAAGGCCGTGAAGAACGACGTCGCCAGGAACGGATATGTCTCTTAAAGTAAGATTTGAAACAACTGATCCGTTTCCAATGTTGGAAGAACCCAGAATTTTGCTGTTTTCGATATAAGAGCTAGCACCTACTTTGGAGGCATCTTCTATGAGACTGTTATGGGAAGCAAAAGGTACCGTTTCGGGCACATTCGTGATTACACTGCGCTTCCAGTCCAGAAATTCATAGTCAGCGATATCTGTGGTGACCAGAGAGAGCAATTCGGCGGTGGTACCAAAATGAATAAATTCCGCCGGGGAGAGACAGAGAAGTTTCATATTGAAATTGTGAAGCGCTTCCCATAATTTCGTCCGGCAATCGTGTAACTCCTGGCAGAATTCACCCTCGGGGGCTTCCGTGTAATATTGCTCTAATGTAGATTTACGCGCCAGAGGATAGAGAAAATCACCGTAGAAACTGATACGGGAGTTCTCGTTGACGAATTCGTTGAATTTGGTCTGATCCGGCTGATTGTTGGTGCTGATCAGGGAGTAGAGCGCGTTTAACAGGTCGCTGTCCATAATGACGGCGCCGGTATCAAGGTCCACGTGGTCATGGTCGTTGACCGCCCCCAGGGCACGAAGCTGGTCGATGGATTGTTTGTGGAGAAAACGGTCTACGTGGTCATGACCATCATTTAAGAAGACCCCGTGGTCTTTGCCGGTGTTTACGTGCTCTTTTATGGAGATGGCGGCCGCGCCGTGATATTGGAAATCCAGCTGAAGCGGATTGAACAACAAAAGGACATCGCCGGAAAGGATGAGCATACCTTCCTTTATGCGGGAAGGGATACCGGACATGGCGATGATGAATTCGTCAAATAAGGTGGATGGATAACCATTGGGCAGTTCTCTGGGCACCGGTGAGAAGAGCTTCCCGCAGGCAGAGTATTGAGGAACACGCTTGCTGTCGCCGCCTGAGTGGATAACCAGGATCCGCTTGTTGGCGAAATGGTTGGAGGCATCTGTTGAGAATCTTTGAGACTGGGCGTCAGCAGTTTCTGTGTCCTTTTGTATGTCTTGTTCGGCGATGTAGCGAAGAACGTTGAAAGTGGCACCGCCGGAACCGACCCGCTTGCCATCCGGGTCGGGAAGTACGACGTATTTGGTCGTCGCGGGGAGCAGATGGTGTTTTAGCCGGAAGCTGATCTGAGACTGGTAGGCTTCGGCCTGGTCTGAATTCGAGGCGGTCAGGATGATGTAGTCCCAACGGATGTAGCTTTCGTTTTGAATGCTTTTTTCGTAGTCTTCCCAGGAGTCTAGGTAGCTTTGACGGAGGAAGAGATGTTTTATTTTTTTGTATTCAGGGGGTGTTTGCATATTTGTATCCTCGCATTTCTGGAATGTATTCTATTGGCTGTTTGTATAAAGTACGATAGAATTGGAAACAGCCTACTTATGGGTTATGATAACATATTATAAGTATTTTTCATAGTTTTCAATAGAAATCCTTGCTAATATCGTTATTAGGGAAGTATAATACTTAAGCAGATTATCTATTATTAAGCGAAAAGGTATAAAAGTAATGAATAAAAATCATATACTTTTTTTAATAATGAAAACATGGTATAATACAGCAATGCAATATAACCAATTTAGAATTAGGAGATCAATCATGATTAGTTTTAATGTGCCACCTTATGTGGGGATGGAAGAAATATACATTAATGATGTAATAAAGAATAAAAAAATATGTGGTGATGGAGTCTTTACCCAAAAGTGTAATCATTGGTTAGAAAATAATACTGGTGTGTGTAAGGCATTATTAACTACATCATGCACACATGCGACAGAAATGGCAGCATTGCTTGCTGGTATACAAAAAGGCGATGAGGTAATTATGCCTTCCTATACGTTTGTTTCCACAGCTAATGCATTTGTTTTACGTGGAGCAAAAGTTATCTTTGTAGATATCCGTCCAGATACAATGAATATAGACGAGTCTTTAATAGAGGATGCAATTACGAAGAATACTAAAGCTATAGTACCAGTTCATTATGCAGGCGTAGGATGTGAAATGGATACTATAATGGAAATTGCATCGAGACATAATTTATTTGTTATAGAGGATGCTGCACAAGGAATCATGAGTACGTATAATGGAAAGGCATTAGGGTCAATGGGGGATTTTGGATGCTATAGTTTTCATGAAACTAAAAATTTAAGTATGGGTGAAGGCGGAGCTTTACTGGTTAGGGATCCAAAATATATTGAAAGTGCAGAAATAATTAGAGAAAAAGGAACAAATCGAAGTAAATTTTTTAGAGGAGAGATAGATAAGTATAACTGGGTGGAGATGGGATCGTCTTATTTGCCAAGTGAGATTAATGCAGCTTATTTGTGGGCTCAGCTTGAGGTGGCTGATAAGATTAAGGAAAATCGTATGGAAGCTTGGAATTTTTATTATGATAGTCTTGAAAAATTAGAAAAAAAGGGTTTTATTAAAAGACCATATATACCAGGGAATTGTAAACATAATGCTCACATGTTTTATATAAAGGTAAAAGATCTGAAGACAAGAACAGAACTTATAGCATTTTTAAGGAAGAATAATATTAATTCAGTATTTCACTATTTACCTCTTCACAATTCACCAGCAGGAAAAAAATATGGGTCATTTTTTGGCATAGATAAATATACGACCGTTGAAAGTGAGCGTTTGCTTCGTTTGCCGCTTTATTATGGAATTAACGAAAATGTTGAAATGGTTGTAGAAGCAATTTTAAAGTTTTATAATTAGGTAGAGAAATGATAAAAAAGAAAAATATAGCACTTGATTTAGCCTACTGTATTATAGCTGTAGGAATAATGAATCTTGTTTTACAACTGATAGTATATCCCATAATTAATGGTAGAGTTGGTGAAGCAAGTTTTGGTAATATTTTGTATTTTATTGGTGTAATGAATATATTATCACCAGCATTTGGATTGGCATTAAACAATACGCGCCTGGTAACACCAAATAGGGAAAGAACAGAAAATTATGATTACGTTAAAATTTTGTCATATTTCTCATTGGCTTCTGTTGTGATTGTCTTATTGTTAAGCATTTTTAACAATAATTTTTCAGTGGTTGATTTGGTTCTTTTTTCAATAGTTATTATATTGGCTTTAGTTAGAAATTATTCATCTGTTGAATACAGACTAAGCCTTAATTATAAAAGGCAAATGAATTTTTATTTGATTATATCTATTGGCTATTTGGGTGGCTTAGGTATTTGGTATGTAACGAGATACTGGCAGTTTATATTTATATTGGGAGAGGCGGCAGCACTGTTTTATATAAAAATAACAGGTAGGGTTTTCAATCTTTCAAATAAGAAAACATCGATATATTTCAAAGAAATATTCAAATCTTCTACTTTACTTGCTGCATCATATTTGTTAACTTATTTTATGTGTAACTTAGATAGGTTTGTATTACTAAAATGTGTGAATAGTGAAGCGGTTTCCCAATATTATGTGTTATCATTACTGGGAAAGACAATAGCTATTATAAGTGGGCCTATAAATAGTATAGTTATTGGATATTTAACCAAGGACAAACGTCAAATAACCAAAAATATATTCTTAAAATGTATCTTTTTAATGGTTAGTTTGGGCGGGCTTTTTTGGATAATATGTTCTGGGATTACACCTATATATATAAAAATTCTTTATCCTAATCTTTATACTAATGTTTTACAATTTAATTTATTGGTAAATTTAGCTCAAATATTATATTTTATAACAAATATACTATTAGTTGTTGTTCTTACGATTTGTAGTACTAAATGGCAATTTTGGGTACAAGGAATATATGCATTTTTTTATTTAGCCAGTTCTATATTTTTATCAATCAATTTTGGACTTTATGGTTATGTTTGTTCTGCAGTAATATCTAATTTGATATATTTCATACTTGCGTTCGTTGTTGGATATAAATTCGCTGGGAGGAAAATAAGGTGAAAAAAATAGTTATTATAGGTGCCAATAGTTTTCAGAATAGGCTTATTTTAGAAGCGAAAAGATTGGGATATGAAACTCATGTATTTGCTTGGAAATGCGGAGATGTCGGTGAATATACTGCTGATTTTTTTTATCCAATTAGTATAGTTGAGAAAGAGAAAATATTGGAAATAAGTAAAAAAATTAATCCTGTTGCTGTAGTTGCAATTGCATCAGATTTGGCCAGTTTAACAGCTAATTATCTAGCAAGGCATTTAGGCTTAATAGCTAATTCAGAAGAATGTGATCAATTATCAACAAATAAATATTTAATGAGACAAGCATTTTTGAATGCGGGTATTCCAACTCCGAATTTTGTATGCATAAATTCCAAAGATATAGATCTTAAAAGAGATATACGGGGCTTACAATTACCTTTGATAATCAAGCCTACTGATCGATCAGGTAGTAGGGCTATTACGAGGGTTGATGATATTATTGATATTCCAATTGCTGTGAATAATGCAATTAATCAATCATTCGAAAATGCAGCAATAGTCGAAGAATATATTGATGGAGAAGAATATAGTTGTGAATGTATTTCATTTAATGGTAAACATAGTGTGTTGGCTTTTACTAAAAAATTCACCACAGGAGAACCAAATTATATTGAGGTTGGGCATATTCAACCTGCTTCTCTAAGTTATAAGCTAATAGAAAAGATAACGGTTCAAATTTATGCTGCTTTAGATGCGTTAAAAATAAAATATGGCGCATCTCATAGCGAATTTAAAATAACTCCACAAGGGAATATAAGAATCATAGAAATTGGGGCAAGAATGGGTGGCGATTGTATAGGATCTGATTTAGTTAAATTATCAACAGGAAATAATTTTTTGGAATTAGTAATAAATGTGGCATGTGGTATTGAACCAGTGATCAAAAGACAACAATTAGGCTTTGCAGGTATTAAATTTTTTATGAATATGGCTGATATTATTGCTTTTAATTCATTTAAAAATAAATACCAAGACATGATTTTTTATGAAAGTCCATTAAAAATTTATGATAAAGTAGTTGATAGCTCTAGTAGATTAGGTTATTTTATAGTGCATGGTAATAATTTAAGTGATGTAATGAATATATTTTAAATCTTATAAAGAAGAGGGGTTTAACATGAATAGTAAAAAAAGAATTCTTATTTTTGGGGCAACAGGTGATACTGGGATATATGTAACTGAGTATTTCAACAATTTTTTAGATGAGAATGAGTATGAAGTTATACCCATCGGAAGAAGAAAAACAGATTATTTTAAGAGGTATAATCTAAGTTACTATTCCGTTGATATTGAA
Organism: Diplocloster agilis; assembly: GCF_019042275.1. Classification (GTDB taxonomy): domain Bacteria; phylum Bacillota; class Clostridia; order Lachnospirales; family Lachnospiraceae; genus Diplocloster; species Diplocloster agilis. The sequence continues at coordinate 34,599 of NZ_JAHQCW010000011.1, read as the reverse complement.
AAAGCAGAAGATTTTGATAAGTTGCCAACAGGTAATGTATATGCAATAGTACATTTGGCGGCGCTGTTACCTGCGAGAATGAAAGGGTACGAACCTGAAAAATATATTTTTACAAATATTTTAGGGACATTAAATGTTTTGGAATATTGTAAAAAAGTCAATGCAGATCGAATATTGTTTACAAAATCTGTCTCGGATTATTATGGTTACTTAACGGGGAATGATTTTTTTGAGGCGGATATGCCAGTAAAATACAAATACACGGGTGATCATACTATATACGCCATATCTAAATGCACAGCAGTAGAGCTTATAGAGCATTATCATCAATCTTTTGGAATTAAAAACTTTATTTTTCGCTTACCAAATATATATTCTTATTCGCCAGAAAAATATTATTATGTGAATGGTAAACGTCTGCCAATTTCGTATAGATATATGATAGATAGAGCAATAGCTGGTGAACCTATAGAGCTATGGGGGGACCCTAAAAAAGGGCGTGATGTTGTATATGTCAAAGATTTCGCTCAAATTTTATATAGAGCTTTACTAACGGATGTCGAAGGAGGGATTTTTAATGTTGGGTCTGGAAAATTAACCAATATGGTTGAACAAATTACAGGCATCATATCGGTGTTTTGTGATAATAAACAATCAGAAATTATATATTGTCCAGAAAAGAGAGACTGTATTAATTATCTAATGGATATTTCAAAAACAAAAGAAGTTTTGGGATACGAGCCCAAATATAATTATATTAATTACTTACAAGATTATAAGAAAGAAATGGAATCAAATAGATTTGAAGGGTTCTTTTAAGAGGGGAAAACTGTGATAGATAAGAAGATAAGCTTTGTTATTCCATGTTTTAAAAGTGAAAAGACGATTGGTGTGGTGTTAGATGAAATTGTTGATAGCTGTAATAAAAAGGGGTGGGATTATGAGATTATTCCGGTCAACGATGACTCGCCAGATAATGTTTGGAAAGTATTGAAAACCTATGCTACTGATAATAATAGAATAAAGCCCATAGCTTTAGCTAAAAACATGAATAGAACTCCAGCTATAATGGCTGGTTTGTCAAAAGTAAATGGTGAAATAATCGTTACAATGGATGACGATGGTCAATGCCCGGTAGATAAGTTGGAAATGCTTATTTCTCCTTTAGAAGATTCAGCAGATGTATCTATAGCAAAATATCCAAAAAAGAAACAAAGTAGATTTAAAAATTTTGGTAGTAAATTAAACGCTATTATGTCCCAAATTCTTATAGGAAAACCTTCAAATTTACAAATTTCAAACTTTATAGCAATAAAGAGATTTGTTGTTGATGAAATAATTAAATATAATAATCCATATCCTTATTTTAGTGGTTTATTACTCAGAACTACAAGTAGAATTGTAAATGTTCAGATGGAAGAAAGGAATCGGTTAGAGGGAAATTCGACATATACAATGCGAAAGCTGATTAGTGTATGGCTTAATGGTTTTACGGCATTTTCAGTAAAACCATTAAGGATAGCTTCTGTATGTGGATTTATATGCTCTACAGTAGGATTTTTCTTTGGATTATTTATAATAATACGTAAATTCATAAATCCTTCTATATTAGCCGGTTACAGTTCTATAGTTGCGATTTTATTGCTAATGGGTGGTATTATTATGATTATGCTTGGATTGATTGGTGAATATATTGGTAGGATTTATATATGTTTAAATTCCTCACCTCAATATGTGATAAAGGAAACTTTAAATTTAGACGACAATGATGATTTCAAATAAATTGATTTTGTCTAAAAAGATATAGGTTAAATATGAATAATAAGAAATTATTTAGAATATTATTTTTAATTTTTTTAGTTATTAATACCTTTTATTGTATCAACATAATGCGAGAACCAATTTTACAGTTAGTTTTTCCCGAAGAATATCCAATTGTTCAAATAGATGATATAAATAACTTGCAATCAAATGATTTTAAGTTTTTTAATAAGTGCTTATTAGAAGCTAAAGGGAAAGATCCTTATATTATATTAGATTGTGTACCTAAAAAAGTTAATTTTATTAAATTGAATATTACCGGGAAAACTAATCTTGGTGTTTTGACAATATATATTGACACAGGTAAAGGTTTTAATGAAGAAGAAAAAATTATTAAGAGTATTAATTATAATCGTAAACCGATTGAAATAAGAATATGTAGAGAAAAAATTGAAAGATTAAGAATTGATTATGATGTTAGACAATGGAGTCAAGTTACTTTAGATCCACCTTATTTATGTATTGAAAATATAATTTTAAATTATTACCCTTATCATAATATTTTAAGTTTTGCCATAATATATTTAATTTCAACGTTTTTAGTTTTTGGTATGTTTTATAAATTGGTAAGTACAAATAATTACAAAGTAATTTGGATTAAATTTTTAATTATTTTAATTTTAGAATTTGTTTTTAATAATTTCTATATTAATTTTACAATACCAATAGTAGTTAAGGTGATTGGGATTATGTTAGAAATGCTAATAATGTTTTTTTTAATTAAGTTTCCAGTAAGGAATAATAAATATGAGCCACAATTATAAATGGGATAGTAAAAAAACGGAATTAATTTTTTTGATTTTGATTTTTGTATTTTATTTATTATGGGCATTAGTAATACCATTTGGTGAAGGCCCAGATGAACTCATGAGATATGATATACCAAAATTTTTATGTAAATATGGATTCATACCTCATGGAGAAGATCCCAGAATAAGAAATGAGATATGGGGAACATCATATGCATTTTCTCCAATATTGAGTTATATGATTAGTGCTGTTCTTATGAAGATAACGAGTTTTTTTACCAACGAGAATCAATATCTAATAATAGCAGCAAGAATAGCAAGCTGCCTTTTTTCGACCGGCACGGCATTTTTTTGCTTGAAAATTGGAAACAAATTATTAACTAAAAAATTAAAATGGTTATTTGTTTTTTTTGTGACATTGTTACCTCAGTTTGCTTTTATATCGTCTTATGTAAATTGTGATGCAATAGCAGTTTTTGCGGTAGCCTGGTTAATATATGGTCTAATTTTAGGGACTGAAAGAGTGTGGGATTTTAGATCTTGTGCATTTTTAGGAGCAGGTATTGGGATATGCCTTCTAACTTACTATAATACTTATGGTATAATCCTTGTTATTATAATTTATTGTATTTTAAATGTATTATTAAATAAAGATATTAAAAATAAATTTAGATTCATTCTAATGAGGTTTTTATTTGTTTTTGCTGTATCATTTTTGATAGCTGGTTGGTGGTTTATAAGGAATTATATAATATATGATGGAGACATATTAGGAAGAAGTACAGCTAGATATTATGCTGAAATGTTTGCAGTTGAAAGTTTAAAACCTTCTAATAGAATGACACCATTAAAATTGGGATATACTTTAAAATATATGTTAATAGATTTAAACTGGATAAAGCTTACATGCAGAAGTTTTTTTGGTGTTTTTGGAAGAATGACAATTTTTTTAAATGATAAAATTTATTATATTTATTATACAATATTTTTATCCGGTTTATTTGGTACCTTTATTAAAAATAGAACTAGAAACAAAAAGTTTTATCTTTTATATTTGTGTATGATTACTATGTGTATAATTACTATTGGTATAAGTATTTATTATTCTTTTACAAGTGATATGCAACCACAAGGACGCTATTGTTTTCCAATGCTTATACCGTTATGTTACTTAATAACTTTAGGATTAGATAATATCTTTAATAAATTGAGGGGAAGATTTAAAATACTTACTCTATATAGTTTATATTTTTGTTTATTTAGCTTGTCATTATACAGTTTATTTTTTGTGGTTATTCCAATATATTATTAATTTTTCTGTTATAGATGAGCCATTGGATTTATTTTGATGATTTCGCTTGATTAAGGAGGATTATTATGGGCTCTATGGTAATAGCTAAGAGTTTTTGCACAAAATTGTAGGAAGAAATAATTCCATCAAAGCAGCTTTAACATGTGTTTTGTCCATAATACAGTGTCAAAGGAGGTGATATAGGACCTAATACAGAAACGGTTCAGTAGAGCATGAAATGTCGTTGCTGTGAAAAAAAGTCCTCGTTGTCCTTGTTAATAAGCGGTGTCTATTTAATCATAGTTTACTGTTACAAGTTTTTAACAGGCTTGTTAAAAATATTTATTGGTATTGTTATTTAGATATTCTGATGTTATAATAAAGCAAATTGTGTATATTTAATTTTGGAGGAAAAAATATGAGAACTTATTTAGTAACAGGTGGGGCTGGATTTATTGGATCGAATTATATCCACTATATGTTCAAAAAGTATCATGAAGATATAAAAATAATAAACGTTGATAAACTGACATACGCAGGAAACCTTGAAAACTTAAAAGAATTCGAAGCCAGAAATAATTATGTATTTATAAAAGCTGACATCTGTGATAGCGAGACAATTAGCAATATTTTCGAAGAATACGATATTGATAGAGTGGTTCACTTTGCAGCTGAAAGCCATGTGGATAGAAGTATAAAGAATCCAGATGTATTTGTTAAAACGAATGTTTTAGGGACACTAGTAATGTTAAATGCAGCGAAAGATGCTTGGGAAAATGTTGATGGTTCATATGTTGAGGGTAAGAAATTTCTGCATGTTTCCACAGATGAAGTGTATGGTTCTTTAGAAGATGACGGCTCTTATTTCTATGAGAATACTCCATATGATCCGCATAGCCCATATTCAGCGAGTAAAGCAAGTTCAGACTTTTTAGTAAAATCTTATATAGACACATATGGATTTCCGGCAAATATTACTAACTGTAGTAACAATTATGGGCCCTATCAATTTCCTGAGAAACTTATTCCCCTGATGATAAATAACGCCCTTCATGGTGAAAAATTGCCCGTATACGGTGATGGTAAAAACATTAGGGATTGGTTATATGTAGAAGATCATGCAAAAGCTATTGATATGGTGCAGGAATTAGGTAAAATTGGTGAGACTTATAATATTGGTGGACATAATGAAAAGTGTAATATAGATATTATTAATATTATCATTGATACATTAGCAGAAATATTGCCTGAGAATGATCCTAGAAAGAATTTAGTTAGTAAAAATCTTATCACATATGTCGAAGACAGAAAAGGTCATGACAGAAGATATGCGATAGCGCCAGATAAGATAAAAAAAGACATTGGATGGTTCCCAGAGACTATGTTTAAAGATGGTATTAAGAAAACCATTAAGTGGTATCTGGAAAATGAAGCTTGGATGGCAAATGTGACAAGCGGTGATTACCAAAAGTACTATAAAGAAATGTATAAGTAAAACAATTGATACAGCAGTATCCCTTTAGGATACTGCTGGTCTGTGTGTAATAGAGAAGGAGGATTTTTAATGAAAGGTATAATTTTAGCAGGCGGTTCCGGAACGAGGTTATATCCCCTTACAAAAGCAATATCTAAACAAATTATGCCAGTATATGATAAGCCGATGATATATTATCCTTTATCAATTTTAATGTTATCAGATATACGTGATATTTTGATAATTTCTACACCACGTGATTTACCGGTTTTTATTGAATTATTAGGAGATGGGGCTCAACTTGGGTTAAATATTGAATACGCAGTACAGGAAATTCCACGTGGTTTGGCTGATGCATTTTTAGTAGGAGAAAAGTTTATTGGTAATGATAAAGTGGCATTAATTTTGGGGGATAATATTTTTTATGGCCAAAGTTTTTCGCAAATTTTACGAAAAGCAGCAGCTAGAGATGAGGGAGCAACAATATTCGGATATTATGTAAGGGATCCCAGAGAATACGGTGTTGTTGAGTTCGATGAGAATGGAAAGGCATTATCTATAGAAGAAAAACCAGAAAAGCCTAAATCCAATTACGCAGTACCAGGATTGTATTTTTATGACAATAATGTTATAGAGATTGCAAAAAATGTTAAACCTTCAGCAAGGGGTGAAATTGAAATAACAAGTGTTAATAATGAATATTTACGAAGCGGTTTACTTCATGTAGAGACATTGGGAAGAGGATTTGCTTGGTTAGATACGGGAAATCATGATGCTTTATTAGAAGCATCAGATTTTGTTGCAGCATTTCAAAACAGACAGGGGTTATATATATCTTGTATAGAAGAAATTGCCTATAGAAGAGGTTTTATAGGAAAAGAGCAGCTAAATCGATTGGCTCAGCCTCTTTTAAAGACTGCGTATGGACAATATCTATTAGATATTGTAAACGGTTTATAACTAAAAGGAGAAATTTGGGATGGGAAAATTAATAGTTGAGAAATGTAAAATAGAAGGTTTAAAAGTTGTTCAGCCGCAGGTTTTTTATGATACGCGTGGCTATTTTATGGAGACTTATAATTATAACGATTTTGCAGAAGTTGGTATTAAGGACATATTTGTTCAGGACAATCAATCCAAATCTAAAAAGGGAGTTTTAAGAGGACTTCACTTCCAAATCAATTTTCCCCAAGCTAAACTGGTTAGAGTAGTTAAGGGCGAAGTTTTTGATGTAGCTGTCGATTTAAGAAAAGGATCCAAAACATTTGGCGAGTGGTATGGAGTAAATTTGTCTGAAGAAAACAAAAAGCAGTTTTATATTCCTCAAAATTTTGCACATGGTTTTGTTGTATTATCAGAAGAAGCGGAATTTGCATATAAATGTACGGATTTCTATCATCCGAACGATGAGGGTGGAGTGGCATGGAATGATCCAGAAATAGGAATTGATTGGCCTATTAAGGATACAATGGAATTGATTATTTCTGAAAAGGATAAGTTGTGGAAAGGGATAAAAGAATTTGTCCAAAAATAGTTACTATCTATACATGGAGGCAATATATGAAGTATGATTTTGATTTAGATTTAGTTCATACTACTTCGTTATCATTAATATATGAGAATATAGCGCCAAATTCTACGGTGTTGGAGTTTGGTCCTGCTAATGGACGGTTAACCAAATATTTAAAAGAAGAGTTAAAATGTGATGTTTATTTGGTAGAAATCGAAGAGGAAGCAGGAGCTGAAGCACTTAAGTTCGGTAAGGAGCTTATTGTAGGTGATATAGAAGAATTTAAGTGGGTACAGAAATATCGTAATATAAAATTTGATTATATGATTTTTGCAGATGTATTAGAGCATTTGAGAAATCCTGAAAAAGTTTTACTGCTTTCAAAAGGATTGTTAAAGCAGGAAGGTTCTATGTTTATTTCTGTTCCTAATTTGGCACACAATTCAGTAGTTATAGATTTAATCAACAATAAATTTCAGTATTCTGATATTGGTTTATTAGATAACACTCACATCCACTTTTTTACAGTACATCACTTGAATGAAATGTTGGCAAGGGCCGGTCTTTTTCCAGCTAATAAGTATGCTACCTATTGTGAAGTTGGAAAGAATGAAATAATTAATAATTATGATTCGGTAATTGGAATTGATGAAAGTTTTTGGAAAAATCGTGAATTTGGGGATATATATCAATTTATTTATGAAGTAAAAAAAGATCAGGAATTTATAAAAAAGAGTTGTAATTTTTTAAAACGGACAATAAATCATTATCATCTGCAATGTTTATGGGATGATGGATCCGGTTTTAGAGAAGAGTATAGTGAAAGATATTTTTATTCAAATATAATTGACCAACATAATATATCATTTATTATACCTGAAAATACTACAAATATAAGAATAGATCCTATAAAGTATCCATGCATTTTAAAAGTTATAGATTGTTCCTTGATAGATGATTATAACTCAACTAGTAGCCTTGAGTTAGTTGGTCATAATGCTGATTTGAATATTGATCAAAATTACGTTTTTTTAAATGGTTTTCCTAGTTTAGTATATAAACATACGAAAAATAGTAAAAAAGAAAAATTAAATATAAAGCTAGAAATTAAAACAATTGATAAATCAGTAATAACAAATTGTATGATATTAACAAAAGAGTTTTTGGAATCTTACCAGACAAAATATAATTTTGTCAAAGAGAATTTGGATAAGCAATGGGATATATCACAACAGTTAAGCAAAGCAAAAGAGGCATTGGATAATAAGAATAAAGAGTTAGATACAAAAGTTAATGATTTAAATAATGTTATCAGACTTAAAGATAGTAAATTATTTGAATTGCAGGAAAATTTTAATAAAGAAATTTCAAATCGTGATAACCAAATAAAAAATCTTAATCTTAAATTACAGGAAAAAACATCTGAGTTAAAATCTGAATTAGAAGAAAAAGAGAAAGAGTTAGAAACTTTGAGACAAAATATATTTGAAAAAATCAGGAAACGCTTAAATTAATGAGAGGATTATTATGAATACACCGGCGGTTGTTATTAATAATATCACAAAAATATACAAATTATATGAAAAACCTAGTGATAGATTCAAAGAAGCATTTAGTATAAGACATAATCATCATCATAAAGAGTTTTTTGCATTAGATAATGTAAATTTTCTTATTCAGCCCGGAGAAACAGTTGGTATTGTTGGTCGTAATGGTTCAGGAAAGTCTACACTGCTTAAAATTTTAACAGGAGTTTTAACTCCATCATCTGGAACAATTATGATTAATGGAAAAGTATCCGCACTGTTAGAACTTGGGGCTGGGTTTAACATGGATTTTACTGGTATTGAAAATATCTATTTAAATGGTACTATAATGAATATTTCGAAGGAGGAAATGACTAAGAGGATAGATGATATAATAGCTTATGCAGATATAGGTGATTATATAAATCAACCGGTTAGAACTTATTCGAGTGGTATGTTTGTCAGACTGGCTTTTGCTGTTGCAATAAATGTTGATCCGGACATTTTGATTGTAGATGAAGCTTTAGCTGTGGGGGATGTAAGGTTTCAACTAAAATGTATGGAGAAATTTGTAGAGTTTATGAATCAGGGGAAAACCATATTATTTGTCAGTCATGATATAAATTCTATTAAAAGGTTTTGCAATAGAACTATTTGGTTGAATAATGGTAAGTTAATCATGGATGGGGATACTGATGAAGTAACGGATAAATATATTGATTTTATTAAAAGTGAAAAACCAATAGAATTATTTTTTAAACAAGAAGACGCTAGCGTTGAAGATAATTTTTATAAATATGATAAAGAAATAAAGCTATCTGAGGGGCAAATAGCAGATATAATTGATTTGAAAATGTATAACCAGCAAGGAGAAGAAATAAGTGATATAAAACATGGTGAAACAGTACGTTTAAAAATTATTTACTATGTTAATGATATATCAATGAAAGAGGCGGTATTAGGCATAGCGATACGTAGTGTTGACGATGAATATATATGTGGTTTAAATACAAAATTAGACTCTTTTGATATAAGTTGGAAAAAGGGACTGAATGAATGTACTTTAATATATAATAAATTTAATTTGACGGGTGGAAGTTATTATTTTGATGCAGCAATTTTTGATAAAACGGCAACGGTAAATATTGAGTATAAAAGTAAAATAAAAAGTTTTTTTGTTAAAATGGATTATATCGCTGAAGGAGTAGTTGTTCTAAACCATAAGTGGTTTTAACTTCACAAAAGGAAAATTTTATGATGAAAAAAAGATTTATTATCAGTTTAATAGGTTTTGCTTTAGTTTTCGTAGTTGCATTTTTATTGAATCCACTATCTTCAAAAGAAATTAACATAAAATATTCTTTGACATATAACAAAGATGAAGCTAATCAGCTTTTTTATTCAGACAATCTAAATAGTTATAATGATCAAAATTCGCAATTTTATGCTATTAAAGCAAAAGAAAAAATTAATATTAACCAAGACTTTCCTTCGGTATATCATATTGTGCGTATGGACTTTGGAGCCAGTGATAATAAAGTTATTTTAGAGAATTTATCAATTGGAAAATATTTTTTTAAATATGATATCGATAAGAATTATTTAGTAGCTCAAAATGATATTAATGAAATTAAATCAAGTAATAATACTTATGAACTACAAGTACAGGCCAATGATCCTTTTGTAGTATTTGATATAACATCTTTTCTGTCAGAATTAAAGTATAAAATAAATATATTTTCGTATTTATTATATTTTTTAATAGCTTTAACTATTGGGGCTTTAATATTTATTAAATATAATATGTTTAAGGGGATATTGATTTGGATTAAGGATATTATACGTCATAGAGAACTTATTGTAAAATTATCCATTAATGATTTTAAAATAAGATATGCAGCATCATATTTAGGAGCTATATGGGCATTCGTACAGCCTATTGTTACTGTAACAATATACGTTTTTGTTTTCGGGTATGGTTTTAAATCTACCCCAGTTTCAGATACTCCATTTGTATTATGGCTGGTTGCGGGAATAGTACCTTGGTTTTTTTTCTTAGAGGCTTTAATGAGCGCAACTACAAGCTTAATGGATTATAGTTATTTGGTTAAAAAAGTCGTTTTTAAAATCAGCATTTTACCAATTGTTAAGATTACAGCTGCATTATTTGTACATCTTTTTTTTATAGTTATTACAATATTGTTGTATTTGCTTAATGGATATAAAATCTCGCCTTACTACTTGCAGATAATATATTATTGTTTTTGCACGATAGTATTAACTTTGGGCTTATCCTATGGAACAGCAGCAGTTACTGTATTTTTTAAAGATTTAAGCCAAATTGTAAATATATTATTGCAATTTGGCATGTGGTTAACGCCTATTATGTGGGATTATAACTTGTTTGGCCCAAAAGTTGCTAAAATAATGAAATTTAATCCTATGTTTTATGTCGTAGACGGCTATCGAGATTGCTTCTTTGGTAATGTATGGTTTTGGGAGAAGCCAGGGCAAACCGTGTGGTTTTGGTTTGTTTCACTAGTGATATTTATTGTTGGTGCGTTTACATTTAAGCGTTTAGAAAAACATTTTGCAGATGTATTATAATTGTTATTAAAGTGAGGATTTTATGATGGATTCTATTAAAAATGAAATATATGAGTTACAAGAATCAAAAGCTTTAAATATGAATTGCATAATTTTTATGTTAAATGAAAACCATCAGTATGATTTTTACAATTTATTAAATATTAAATATAATTATCGATGTAACTTTGAATTTGAAATTATGTGTGAGTTGTCTTATCCAGAAATAAAATTGGTATTCAACGGATTATCTTCTGTGATTATCAAAAATTTTGCGATTTTTGATAATCAAAAAGAATGTTCCTTTATGTTTTTAAACGGTGTAGCTGGTAGTGAGGGGCAATTATTTAATAATGAAATTCCTCAAGTACAGTTCATATGTAAAAATTTAGATTCATGTAAAAAAATCAAAATAAGTATGGATATAATAAGTAATGGCTCAACAGAATTTATGGAAAAATATATATTTTTATCTGAGAGTTATAAGGCATTACAAGGTATTATAAATACTTTGCAACAAGAAACTCATATGTTGGCTCAATATAAAGAAAAATATGAATCTGTAACTGAATCAACAATATGGAAAAGTACGAAAGGATTACGTTTATTATTAGATAAATTTAAGACGTCACATTATACAAGATTATTATATAAATCTCTAATAGTTTTAAAAAATGAGGGTTTTCATTCTGCGATACAAAGACTAAAGAATAGAGAAAGAATTAAAGTAATGAATACGGCCTTTGTAGGAGAATATGATATTGATGAGGGAGAGGCCAATGTACAAATAAATAAGCAAATGAAACGAGATATTAAATTTAGTATAATAGTGCCTTTATATAATACGAAAAAGGAACATTTAATCGAAATGATCGAATCAGTACTAAAGCAGACATATGGTAATTACGAATTGTGTTTAGCTGACGGTAGTGATAAAGGGCATGATTATATTAATAAAATAATAAAAAATTATCGTAATCAATATGATAATATTAAATATATTAAAATAAGTAAAAATAAAGGGATATCAGGAAATACTATTGAAGCGTTTAAACTAGCAAATGGAGACTTTTTTGTATTATTAGATCATGATGACATATTAACTAGAAATGCTCTTTTTGAATTAGTGAACGTAATTCATACAAATCAGTATGAGGCTGATTTTATATATTCAGATAGGGGTATATTTGATGATGGCAGTAAAGAGGTGCTGGCTTATCATTTTTTACCTGGTTTTTCTCCTGATTTCATGCGTGCTTGCAATTATGCTAGCCATTTAAATGCTTTTTCTAAGTATATTATTGAACAGGTTGGTTTTATTAGAGAAGGTTATGATGGAAGCCAAGATTATGAATTTGAATTAAGAGTAATGGAAAAGGCTAGAAGGGTAATCCATATTAATAAAGTGTTGTATTATTGTAGAGCGTGCGAAGGGTCCGTTGCGTTAGATCCGACAAGTAAAATGTATGCTTACGAAGCTGGGAAAAAGGCAATTGAGGAACATATTGCTCGTATAGGTCATAAAGGAAAAGTTGAATTCTTGAAAGACACATTTTCTTATAGGATACATTATGATATTAACCAAGCTGATTTGGTTGATATAATAATACCGAACAAAAATCATCTAGCTGATCTCAAACGATGTATTAATTCCATATTGAATAAAACTAGTTATAAAAATTATATGGTAACAATTGTTGAAAATAATAGTTCGGAAAAAGAAGTTTTTGAATACTATGATGAAATAAGCAAGTATGCTAATATTAGAGTATTGAGATTTGAAATAAATGAATTTAATTTTTCAGCAATAAATAATTATGCAGTTTCAATGAGCGATGGGAAATACGTATTGTTTTTAAATAATGATATTGAGATCATTAATAATGATTGGTTAAATGAAATGCTTATGTTTGCTCAACGTGACGATGTTGGAGCCGTTGGGGCTAAACTTTATTATCCAAACGATACGAATCAGCATGTAGGCTTGTTAGTGGGATTGGGCGGACATATTGCCTCGCATTATGATTATGGTAAAAATAAGAATGAAACAGGCTATATGCATCGGCTGACTATGCCACAAAATTACGATGCTGTTACAGCAGCCTGTTTGTTAGTTAAAAAAGATGATTTCGTTTTGGTTGATGGCTTTGATACTGTAAATTTTAAAATCGGGTTAAATGATGTGGATTTATGCCTCAAGTTGAGAGAACTTGGCAAATATAATATTGTTACTCCTTATGCAGAAATGTATCATTACGAAAGTGCTTCAAGGGGGAGGGACGATTCGGGGGAAGCTAAAAAGAGGTTTGAGAAAGAAACAATGCTTTTTAGAGAAAAATGGAATAAATATTTTGATCTTGGTAGTGAATATATTAATCCAAATTATAAGATTTAAAGGAGATTTATAATGACTTATTATTTTACAAGTATAACGGCAAATTATTTTGCAAAAGCACGTTTGTTATGCAAATCCCTTAAAAAATATAATCCTAATGCAAAGTTCGTTTTAGGAATTTCGGATACTATACCCAAATTTATTGATTTAGCACAGGAACCATTTGATGAAGTAATAGAGTCAAAGAATTTGCCTCAGATTAAGAATGTCAATGAGTTCTTTTTCAAGCATAACATAACAGAACTATGCACTGCGGTAAAGCCTATGATGGCTTATCAAATTATGACAACGTTTAATGCAAATGTGATTTATTTAGATCCTGACATCGCGGTGTTTGATGATTTGGAGAAGCTTGAAGAAATGTTTGAAACATCAAGTATACTACTGACCCCACATCAGCTACATCCAGAAAAAGATGATATCTATGTTAGGGAAAACGAAATTTTATTTTTGAAAAGAGGAACATATAATTTTGGCTTTTTCGGGGTTAAAAATGACGAAGAGGGAAGATCATTTTTAGATTGGTGGACGGATAGGCTAAGTACATATTGCTTTGATGATAGGTACGATGCACTTGAGGAATTGCAAAAAGAAGGATTACTGGGTTTGTTTACTGATCAAAAATGGGCTGATTTAATACCGGCATTTTTCGAGAATTACAAAATAATAAGAGAACCTGGATATAATGTATGTACATGGAATTTATCGAATAGATTTATTGAAGAAAAAAAAGGAAAATTCTATGTTAATGGTAAACCATTGTATTTCTTTCATTTTTCAGGATTTGACTCAGGAGGTCATGTTTCAGAGCTAAATAAATCATTGTGTTATTATCCGAAAAATAAAGATGTTTATAAGTTATCAAAATGGTATGAAGAGAAATTGAAAGAGAATGGACAATTAATTTTTGAAAAGATTCCAATAGAATATGCAATATATTCAAACGGTGTTAAGATAACTAATCTGGAGAGAAAAATTTATCATATACGCAAAGATATCTATAGTATATTTTCAAATCCGTTTTTAGTTACGGAGGAAGGTTGTTATTATGATTGGGTTAGACAAGAGTATAGAAAATATTTTTGATTTCCTGAAATTAACATTGTATTATTATTAAAGCATATGCTATTTTTCTATAGTAACTAGTAATGAGATTTGAAGAGGTTTAATAATGAATATAAAGTATAAGAAATTTAAAGTAATGACAGTATTATTAATCATAATAACGTTATTTAATAATTGTTTAATACTAGCATATGGTGAAGAGAATACTATAACTATATCTGAATCACAAACTAAAGCGTCAAAAGACTCACTAAATACTGACATCATTGAATCTGATGGGGAAAACTTGGACTTAAAAAAAGACGCTTATTTAAAACAAATAAAGATAATTATAAATTCTCAGGAATATATTATTGATATTAATAATGAAGACACAGATTATTTTTTTGAAGTTGAACCGGATATAAAGTCAGTGGTTATCGAACGTCTTATTATTGATAATCAAGATGCTCAGTATTGGGAAACATTAGGTGATTACGAATTAAATGATAATAATACAAAAATAAATATATGGGAAACACTGGAAACGCAGTATCAGCTATTTATAATAAAATCCGATATTGATTCTTCAGATTTAAATGTTGATTTGGAGAATCTTATGTTAGACTTAAGTACAGATAATATACAAAGTGAAATAGATATTTTAATATCGGATATTCCTAAAGATATTTCTTCAGATCAAATAAAAATTGGTATTTGGAGTGAGCGTGGTAGTAAAAGTAGTATAAAATATTATAATATCGAATCTATTGTAGATAATAGTACTATTTTAAAAGTACCTATAAGTGAATTAGACTATGAATGCGGTAATTATAATATTGAAGCTCAGATAGCAGATTTAAATGGTAATATTTTGAAGTCAATTACAGATAATATAGTAATAGAGGATATATCGAGTACCCCTATTAAAGTACAAGAAGATAAAAATGGGGGAAGTCTAGTTAATATATCTGTAGATAGTATATTCTCTCCAGCAAAGTTGTCGGAGGTAAAACTTCGTTTTTATAATGATAACGATATATTAAAAGAAATAGAAATGGTAACAGTAAATGGAATTTGGAATACCCGCATAAACACTGACGAGTTAAAAAAGTATACTAAACTGTCTCTTTATGTAAGGGATACGCGTAATGTAACGAAATGTGTAGCTGAATATAATATTAACATAAATTCGATAATTAGAAATCCGATCGAGCTGCAACGTACGCCACAACTGCAGGCATCTGTTAATAGTATTGAAAACAAGATTCAGATAAAGTTATTTGATACCCAATCTCAAACTGATTTTAATGGTATAAGGTTTGCTGTATGGAGCGAATACAATGGTCAAGATGATTTAAAATGGTATAATGCTCTTAAAAATCAGGATGGTTATTGGGAAGCATCAGTCAATATTTCGGACCATCAGTATGATACCGGTAGATATAATATTCACGCATTTCAAATTGATACTAAGGGTGATGCACAATTATTAACAACTACTGAAATTAATATAAATAGTATAGTATCTGATAGGATTGAGGTTATTAATCAAGATAATATAGCAGGTACTTTTCAGGCAAGTGTTAGCAATATAATGACACCTGCTGATGTAAAGATAGTGCGTGTGGCGGTATGGAGTGAGGAAAATGGTCAGGATGATCTAATATGGTATACCATGGAGAAAAAAGGCGATTCATGGTTAGCGGATATAAATATTGGAAATCATGGATATGTAAATGGTGCATATCAAATACATTTATATATAACTGATTCGCGTGGGGTTACGAAATGTACAGATACGAAGCAAGTCAAGGTTTATTCTACTTTAGATAATGGTAAGTTAGATATTTGGGCTAATAGTGTGCATAGTCAATTTTCTGTAAGACTTAGTAATGCAAGATTAGATAAGAATGTAAAGGCTGTTCGTTTCGCAGTTTGGAGTGATGTAAATGGACAAGATGACTTGAGATGGTATACTTCGAATAAGACGGGAGTATCCACTTGGGAAAGTGTAATTTCAATAGTTAATCATAATAATGATACAGGAAAATATAATGTACATGCCTATACATTAGATGTTAAAGGTAATTCTAAATTACTACAAGTAGGTACTGTAAATATAAAAGGTATTACAAGTAATAAGCTCGAAATTAAAAATCAGGATAATAATAAAGGAACATTCCAAGTATGGGTAAATGGAATTGAAACTCCTGCAGACATATCAAATGCTCGTGTTGCAATTTGGAGTGAAGAGAATGGACAGGATGATTTGAGATGGTATAATCTAAAGAAGAACGTGGATTCATGGTTAGCCAATATTGATATTGGGAACCATGGATATGTTAACGGTCCATATCAAATTCATTTATATGTAACTGATACAAGGGGTGTAACCAAATGTATAAATACTAAAAGAATTATAGTCAACTCGACATTAGAAGGATTAAAGTTAGATATTTGGGCAAATAGTGTAGGCAGTCAATTCTCTGTTAAATTAAGTGACGCTAGATTACCTGAAAATATTAAGGCTATTCGTTTTGCGGTGTGGAGCGATATAAACAATCAAGATGATCTTAGATGGTACACTGCTACAAAGGTCGGGACATCAACGTGGGAAAGTGTTATATCGATTATTAATCACAAGAATGATACTGGTAAATATAATATTCATGTTTATACACTAGATACAAAAGGAAATTCAACTTTATTAAAAACAGGTAATATCAATATACAAGGGGTTTCGAGTAATGACATAAAGATTAAGAATCAAGATAATAACTCTGGTACTTTTCAAATTTGGGTTGATGGAGTTAAAACTCCGGCACAAGTGTCAAATATTAGAGCAGCAGTATGGAGTGAAGCGTTTGGACAAGATGATTTGATATGGTATAATTTGAAAAAGAGTGGAAACGCCTATTATATTGATGTTGATAGTGGAAATCATGGATATACTAATGGCCCTTATCAAATACATATATATGTGACAGATACAAGAGGAGTTACAAAATGCGTATCAACAACTAGAATAAATGTATTTTCAAATTCAGAAGATATAAAGTTATCACTTTGGGCGAATAGTCCTCAATCGCAGTTTTCAGCAAGAATAGAAAATGTTAGATTTGGAAACAGTGTTACTGCTATTAAATATGCTGTTTGGAGTAATAACAATGGACAGGATGATTTGAAATGGTATACCGCCAATAAAATTAGTAATAATTCTTGGGAACAGACATTTTCTATTATAAACCATAAAAATGATACCGGTATTTATAACGTACATGCTTATTTGCAATATTCAGATGGAAGAATGAAGTGTATCCGGACAGGAACTATATTAATAAATGGAATTAATTCCAGCAAAATTTGGGTATATGATAATGATACTTATAAAGGTAGGGTAGGAATAAAAATCAACAATCCTATATCACCAGCTGGTATTGTAAATGTTCAAGTCGCTATCTGGAGTAATATAAATGGGCAAGATGACCTGAGATGGTATTCTGCTACGAAAAGTGGGGATGATTGGATAGTATATTTAGATTCTTCATATCATTATTATAACGAAGGTTTATATTCTGTTCATTTCTATGCAACTGATCTCCGAGGGGTTAAGACGAATGTTGCATGTATTGAAACAAGTGTATCTGTGTCACAAGAATATAAAAATAATCTGGCTTTTAAAGGAATAGACGTCTCTAGACACCAGGAAGGGATCAACTGGAGAAATGTTAAAAACAGCGGTATAGATTTTGCAATGATTAGAACCGGATATGGAAAAGACCAAGGGCAAGAGGATCCGTATTTCAGTTTTAATGTCGTACAAGCAAAGAGTAACGGTTTAAAAGTTGGAGCTTATCATTACAGTTATGCCGACTCGGTATCGCGTGCAATTGCGGAAGCTAATTATTGTTTATCTATTATAAGGCCTTATGGTAGTTTTGAGTATCCAATAGCTTTTGATTTTGAGGAAAGCAGTCGAAAGAAAGCAGAGCTAAAAGAAGAAAATACAGCTATGGTAATTGCATTTTGTAAGACAATCAAAAATGCCGGATATAAACCTATGTTATATTCAAATGCTAATATGTTAAATTATTATATTGATACACAACAAATAATAAATTCAGGTATTGATATATGGGTTGCCCACTATGGCGTTTCAAAACCAAATTTTAATTTAAATTATACCATGTGGCAGTACACGAGCAGTGGCAGTGTACCGGGGATAAATGGTAGGGTCGATCTGAATTATAGCTATTTTAACTATTGATGATATGTAAAAGAAGTTACAAAATAAAAGTGTAACTTCTTTTTAGCATATAAAGAAAGAGTGAAGAAAATGTTTATACAATGGTTCAGATATTGTAATATACTAGTGTTAATAAACTTGTTAAAGCAGGAAAAGTCATTACTAAAAAAAATATGCAATCTAATATATATTTATGAAGAAAGTAAGAAAAAAAATGAATATTTGGGTTGGTTATTACAAAAAAGTAAAATAGAAAGGTATAATTTGTTTTATAATAAATTTAAATATGAATTTATATACTATGATAATAAAGAAAATGAGGATAATAATAGAATAATAGATTTTGATATTATTAATAGTGATTATATTGTTTTTGTAAATAAAAATGGGAAAATAAGTAAAGAATTTAAAAGAGTAATAAGTAAATATATAAGTAAACATAAAGATTCCCAAATCATATATACTAATGAAGATGAGATATCAAGTAAAAAAGAGTTAATAAAATATAAAAACCCATTTTTTAAACCTGAATGGTCGATAGACACACTAATTTCATATATGTATTTTGGATCATGTATAATTATAAAAACAGATTTTATAAAAAAATATTTTAATACTTATACGATTAAGAGTAGGGCTGACATTTATCAACTATTATTAAGTTTAGTATGGCATAAACCGATTATAAATAGAGTAGAAAAAATATTATATCACTATAGTGATTTATCGAATTTATTGAACGAAAATTGCATTTTTGAAATAGCAAATGCTAAATATAGATTTTTAAATCATGATATAAATCAAAAATGTTTGTTACAGTTAGAAACAAATACTAAATGTTATCTTCCAATATATGAGCATAATATAAATGATATGGTTTCTATCATTATTCCGTCCAAAGATAACGCGTCAATTTTAAAAGTATGTATATTATCGATCTTAAAGTATACTAAAGACTTAAAATATGAAATAATAGTTGTTGATAACGGAAGTAATAAGTCGTGTAGAAAAGAAATAGAAGACTTATCGTTAGCATTTAATTTTAAGTATTATTATGAACCTATGGAATTTAATTTTTCAAAAATGTGTAATTATGGTGTAAAAAAATCCCAAGGGAATTTTATTTTATTTCTTAACGACGATATAGAAGTCGTACAATATAATTGGTTAAATATATTAATAGGACAGGCGAAACGGCCGTGGACAGGGGCTGTAGGTGCTAAATTATTATATCCAGACAAAGAACATATACAGCATATAGGTATAACTAATGGATTAAATGGTCCAATTCATAAATTGGCAATGTTTCGGGATGATAAAGATTGGTGTTTTGGCCGTAATCATCTTTTGTACAATTATATAGCGGTGACGGGAGCCTGTTTAGTTATAGAAAAGGAGAAATTTATTAATATTGGCGGATTTGATGAAAAATTAAAAATACGTTATAATGATGTTGATTTAGGTTGGCGTTTATATAAAAAAGGTTATTTTAATGTTGTGAGAAACGACGTTGAACTAATTCATTGTGAATCTATAAGCAGAGGTTTGGATAATGATAATAATCAAAAACTAGAGCAACTTAAAATAGAGAAAAATCTATTATTTCAGAATCATAAAGATTTTTTAAATCACGATCCGCTGTTAAGTGAGAATATTGTTCAAAGCAAGGCTGGCTTTGATCCAGATTACTGTCAAGACTATGACTTGAATAAGACAAATAATATCCGTAAAAGTAATCTAGTAATTAAAAATCAGTGGATTGATGATTCTATTAACTTATATATTGAAAAAGTAATTGATAATAAAGAATTGATATATATTGAGGGGTGGAGCTTTTTAAAAAGTCATGATAATTCATTTTATAAAAAGCAAATAATATTGAGAAAAGAACCTAATTTTAATACGGCACTAATTGCTTCTGTATATTTTAAATATAGAAATGATATAGTTGACTTATATAAGGCCGAAAAAAATATAGGATTAAGTGGATTCATATGCAAAATTCCTAGAGAGCTAATACAAAAAGATATTAAGTATAATATAGGCATACTTTATACTGATAAATTAAATAAAAGAAAACGATTTATAGCATCTAATAATCAGATTTTAGTAAAATAAAGGGTGAACTTATGAACGAAACGAAGACCGATTTAAGTTACTACTATAAATCTCTCTACGAATCAGAACAAAAAAAAGTAGAAGATTTAGAATCTCAGCTGGAAGAATCCGAAAAAGAAATAGAAGAGCTTAAATTTCATCTCGACCGCATAAAAAGCAGTTTTGTGTGGAAGCTTTCCAAGCCCTTTCGAGGTGCTCTGCATGTATATGAACGCACCCGTGACCGCCTGCGCCGTTATGGAAATGTAAGGGGGATTTTGCGCAAAATACGCAGCAAAATGCGGGAAAAGAAAGCGGCATCCCGTATCCACGGTACAAAAAGTTTTCCCAATCCCGAAGAAGCCCAGCGGCAGCAAAATGAGAAGTTCTCCAGGGACATCAAAATAAGCATATTAGTTCCCTTATATAACACTCCTGAAAATTTTCTGCGTGAAATGATCGACTCTGTCATTTGGCAGACTTATCAAAATTGGGAATTATGTCTTGCAGACGGCAGTGACGATGCACATAAATATGTGGGTGAAATCTGCCGGGAGTATCAAAAGGATTCCAGAATCAAATATAAAAAAATTACAGAAAATCTAGGTATCTCCGGCAATACCAACATATGTCTGGAATTAGCCACAGGGAACTTTATCGGCCTTTTCGATCATGATGATATACTACACCCCTCCGTATTATATGAAGCGGTAAAGGTCATTTGTGAAAAAAATGCAGACTACGTTTATACGGACGAAGCTACGTTTGAGGGGAAAAATATCAATAACATGATAGTTCTTCATTTTAAACCGGATTATTCGATTGATACGCTTCGTGCGAACAATTATATATGTCATTTCTCTGTGTTTGATGCGAAGCTATTGGACAAAACCGGATTGTTCCGCAGCGCTTATGACGGCAGTCAGGACCATGACCTGATTCTGCGGCTGACAACTGCTGCAAAAAATGTGCAGCATATACCGAAAATACTCTATTACTGGCGTTCGCACAAAAATTCCGTAGCTTCCGACATCAATGCAAAAACATACGCAATAGATGCGGCTAAGCGGGCTGTACAGGATCATCTGAAGCAATGCGGCCTGGAGGCTAAGATTGAAAGCACCAGGGCATTCCCGACGATATTCAGGTTGAAATATAAGTTGACAGCGGAACCGTTGATCTCAATATTGATACCAAATAAAGATCATAAAGAAGATTTATCACGGTGTATCGACTCGATCCTAAATAAATCCACCTATCAGAACTTTGAAATCATTGTAATAGAGAATAACAGCACGGAATCAGAAATATTCGATTATTATGAGGTGATCAAAAAGCATCCTCAAATCCAGGTCGTTACCTATAATGGAGAATTTAACTATTCCGCGATTAACAATTTTGGAGCCTCATTTGCCAAAGGAGAGTATTTGTTATTCCTGAATAATGATGTTAAAGTAATCACCAGAGAGTGGATCGAAGAATTACTGATGTATGCGCAGCGTCCGGATGTTGGAGCGGTTGGTTGTAAACTGTATTATTCGGACAATACCATACAGCACGCCGGGATTGTAATCGGTCTGGGAGCCCACCGGGCGGCCGGTCATACTCATTACAAAGAGCCGAAACAAAATCTTGGCTATATGGGAAGACTTTGCTATGCCCAAAATGTAACTGCGGTAACGGGCGCATGTTTATTGGTGAGCAGGAGTATCTATGATGAAGTGGGCGGCTTGGACGAATCTTTTGCAGTTGCTTTAAATGATGTAGATTTCTGTCTTAAAATCCGTAAAAAAGGTTATTTAAATGTATTCACGCCTTTTGCGGAGCTATATCACTATGAATCAAAATCCAGAGGCCTGGAAGATGACAAGGCCAAAGCAGAGAGATATAATGAAGAAACCGCCAGATTCAGGGAGAGATGGAAACAGGAACTGGAAGCGGGCGATCCCTATTATAATAAGAATTTCAGTCTGGATTACTCGGATTATTCACTAAAATTAGAATAGAGCAAAGATAGAAATGTATCATAGCAATGAAATAATTCCCCGATTTCTTAATTGAAAGTTGGGGGATTATATTTTCCTTTAAAGTTCGCAGGATTAAAGATATAATACTTAGTGTGTAAATCCCATCTATGAAGGTATACATACTATAGTGTCAGCATATCTTGTCGGAAATTATATGGTCTGTTAAGCGTAGTAAGCTATATAGTAGGACGAGATAAAACATAGCCCCTGTATTTAAATATAAACAGTACGTGAAATTTATGTAAAGTTAATCAAAGCTTTTGGGATACGCCATCATAACTACTTGGAACACTTTACTAAACACTTTAAGTATTACTATAGAAAAGCCAACTATTGAAATTATTTAAAAGGAATGCTATACTGGAACCCAAATAAGGTATCTAAATTTATTGTTAAGCCTAGTACACAAATTTATACTATCAATAAATGAATATAGGGTAAGTAAAACTTCCTTGCCAATATAAAGGCAGGGAAATTTTTATGAGACAGATAGTATTAGTAGGAATATAAAATAAATGAAATATAATTATAACTGTCAGCATAAAAAGTAGCCCATATACTATTTTCAAAGTTTAAATTATAATATCAATGTAATGTAGATACTGGCAAGGAGTAAGCAAATGAAAAAGTTATTCACCCAATTAATTCGTTTTGGAATAGTAGGCGCTATCGCATTCTTGATCGACTATGCAATTATGATAGCATTGACCGAACTTGCAGGTATAAATTATTTGGTTTCAAGTGGTATATCCTTTACTATATCGGTTATTGTAAACTATATACTCAGCATCACCATTGTTTTTAAGCCTAAGAAGGATGCTAACAAAACGAAGGAATTTATTATATTTGTATTTCTTAGTGTTATTGGTTTGGGACTTAATCAGCTTCTGATGTATATTCAGGTGGATATACTAGCTATATTCTATATGTTGGCAAAAATTGTTGCGACAGCTGTCGTCATGATCTACAATTTTATAACGAGAAAATTGTTTATTGAAGACCATACAAAAGGATAAGCTTTTATAATCAAACAGCATCCAACATCACATAAGGAAAGATATTATCAAATATGAGGAACACCCAATGATCCAAAATATCAAAAAAACCTGGTACTACTTCAAACGCAATGGTTTAGCTGCGGCCGTAGCAAAAGCATCTGAACAGATATCCCAGCAATCATCAGAACGCGGCTACCAGGTCTGGCTGGCAAAGCATCTGCCAACCCCGGAACAATTAAAAATACAACGGCAATACAAATTTACAAACCCAATCACATTCAGCATTATTGTCCCCACCTACCGGACGAATCCTGTATTCCTAAGGCAGATGGTAGATTCTGTGCTGGACCAGACCTATCCGCAATTGGAGCTTTGTATCGCCGACGGCAGTCCGGACGACAGCGTTTCGGATATTCTGAAAGAATATCGCGATTCCCGCATCCGGTATCAGCGCCTGGCTGAGAACAAAGGAATTTCCGGCAATACGAATGCCGCCTTTGCCATGGCCAACGGGGATTATATCGCCCTTCTGGATCACGATGATATTTTGACGCCGGATGCGCTTTACGAAATGGCAGCCGCGGTGGAGGCAGACCCAACGATTGACATGCTCTACTCGGACGAGGACAAAGTATCCGCGGATCTCAAGCAATATTTCAATCCGCACTTCAAACCGGATTTCAACCCGGAACTTTTACGCACCAATAATTATATTTGTCACTTCCTGGTGGTAAAAAAAGATCTGGCTGCCTGTGCCGGACATTTTCGGCCTGAATATGACGGAGCCCAGGATTACGATTTTATATTCCGGTGTTCGGAACAGGCGCGGAATATATATCATATCCCAAAGATTTTGTATCATTGGCGCTCACATATCGATTCCACCGCGGCTAATCCCCAGAGTAAACTATATGCTTACGAAGCGGGAAAGAGGGCCTTGGAGAGCCATCTGCAAAGAATGCAAAAGCAGAACAATTCAGGTAAACCAAGTGATCAGAATAAATCCAAGGATATAAACTTAAAAACCGAAGTATCCCACACCTCTCATCTGGGATTCTACCGTGTCCAATATATTCCGCTCTCCGGTTCGCATACGGAACAGTGCTATATGCATATTCGTGATGCAAAATCTCTAAAACCGCAAATACGGACCGAAATCCAACAGGAACTGACTGCAAACTGCATGCGTCCGGAGGTAGGGATCGTCGGAGGTAAAACCTTATACCCGGATGGCCGGGTCTTTCAGGCCGGTCTGCGGCGGACGAAAGAGGGAACCTACGAACCCGAATTCCAGGGACTGAAAAAGCGTTATTCCGGCTATATGCACCGGGCGGACTTACAGCGATGCGCCGACTCCGTTTCTTTTGATTGCTTTGCCGTAAAAAGGGAACTTTTAAAACAACTGGGAATCAGTCCGCAGGATCTGAAGACACAGGAGGATATCAACCGGCTGTGCGGGAAAATCAAGGCGGCCGGATATCTCGTAATTTTTACGCCATATGCTTGTATCAGAATGAAACATAGCGGTATGATACATGACGAAATGGAGCATATATGATTCAAAGCAGGTAGAAAGGCGAATAACGAACATGAAAAAAGTATCGATTGTGATACCAAACTACAACGGAAAAAATTATCTGGATACCTGCCTGCGCGCCGTATACCATCAAACCCTACCGGATTTGGATGTAATCGTTGTCGACAACGGCTCCACAGACGGCAGCCAGACTTTTATACGGGAGAACTATCCGCAAACGCGGCTCATCGAACTGGATGACAACTACGGTTTCTGCCGTGCGGTAAATGAAGGAATCCAGGCGTCAGACACAGACTATGTGATCCTGCTTAACAACGATACGGAAGCGGCGCCGGATTTTGCGGCGGAACTGCTGAAGGGGATCGAACAGTCCGCGGATATATTTTCCTGCGCCGCGAAAATGCTCTGCTTTCACCAAAGGGATGTGATTGACGACGCCGGGAATCTGTATTGCGCCCTCGGCTGGGCTTTTGCCAGAGGAAAAGGAAAAGCTGCGGACAAATTTAACCGTATGGAAAATATCTTTGCGGCATGTGCCGGAGCAGCCATATACCGAAGAGCGCTGTTTGAACAGATAGGACTCTTTGACGAAGCCCACTTTGCGTATCTGGAGGACGTGGATATCGGTTACCGCGCCCGAATTATGGGCTGCCGCAATCTCTACTGTCCGGACGCGGTCGTATATCATATAGGAAGCGCTACCACCGGTTCCAGATATAATGAATTCAAGGTGCGCTATGCGGCCAGAAACAGTGTCTACCTGGCTTATAAGAACATGCCTCTACTTCAGCTGTTATTGAATCTTCCGCTTCTAATTCTGGGATATCTGGTAAAAACAGCATTTTTTACCTCTAAAAAAATGGGCAGAGAATATCTGATTGGCATAAAAAACGGTCTTTCTATGTGCCTGAAAGGGCAGAAAGTGCGATTTTATTGGAAAAATATCCCGAACTATGTTAAAATCCAAATAGAACTGTGGGTAAATATTGTCAGAAGAGTGACATCGTAACTGCCCTTTGAAAAGCTGAGTAAAAAAGTACAAAGGAGAGGCATAGGAACATGTCCGATTTACAAAGTAACCCCAAGGATTGTGAAGATAATTCAGACAGGAAACAAAACAAAAAGTTCCGAAAATACCGCATAGCGTTAACGGTTGCCGTATGCATTACCCTGGTGCTGCTTGGCGGCGCACTGTATGTAAATTCCAAACTCGACAAACTTCAAAAAGACAAAGATTTCAAATCCACTGATGTACAAATTAATCAGGTGCCGGCAGAGGTTCAGGAGTTTATGGATGGCTATACGAACATCGCCATATTCGGCCTGGACGATGAAGACGGCAAAGGGAACAAGGAAAAAGGAATCCACAGCGATTCGATCATCGTGGCCAGCATCGACAATCAGACGAAACAGGTGAAACTGGTTTCCGTTTACCGGGACACTTACCTGAACCAGGCGGATACCAAAGACAGCAGTAAATACCACAAAGCCAACAACGCCTATTTCCGCGGGGGCGCAAAACAGGCGGTAGATATGCTGAATCTGAATCTGGACCTGGACATTGAGGACTACGTGGCGATCCAATACGATGCCATAGTGGCGGTGGTGGACGCCCTGGGCGGTGTGGAGATCAATGTGGAGGAAGATGAAATCTTCCATATGAATAATTATATCATCGATGTGTCGGATGTTACCGGGAAGCGCACCCAGGAGATACTGGAACCAGGTCCACAGACCTTGGATGGAGTACAGGCCTCCGCCTATGTCAGAGTCCGCTATACCACCGGAGATGATTTTAAACGCACGGAACGGCAGAGGCTGTTAATATCCAAAATCGCTGAAAAAGCCCAGTCCGCAAACCTGCCCACTATTTTGTCCATAATTAATAATGTGTTCCCGATGATCAGGACCAGTCTGGATAAGGATGAAATTATCAGTATGGCCAAAGATGCAGGGGCCTACAGCATTGCGGACACCACAGGTTTTCCGTTTGACAAGAATCCGGATGCCCATGTTGGGAGAATGTCCTGTATCCTGGTAGATGATCTGGTGCAGAATGATAAACAGCTGCATGAATATCTGTTTGAAGGGGAGAGTTACACCCCTTCCGCGGAAGTACTCAAGATCAGCGCGGAATTAAAAGACGTATACAATAAAGACGTTGCGAAGAAATGAAATCCTGTGTTTCCATCATAAAGGAAGTCATAAAATGTTTTAATACTTGCCCTTTTGGGAAAATTATTGTATTATATGAGTTACGGCAAGTTGGCAGAAGGAAAATACTGCCTTTTGAGAATGGGTGATAACCATTGATTAAGGATAATCAGAAGTATTTCAATAGATTACATGTTTTGGTCGACGCGTTGGTTGTGGCCGGATGTTACTCACTTACGTGGTTTATCCGCTTTAAGACAACGCTGGGACTTATGCTATTTGGACATCCCGGGGAATACCTGCCGCCGAGCCAGTATTTTGTGGTTCTGTTAGCGTTGGTACCGGGATATTTGCTGCTGTATTTTGCGTTTAATCTGTATACGTCGAAGCGGGTACAGGGCCGGCGGCTGGAATTTGGCAATATTGTAAAGGCCAATACGATCGGTCTTTTTCTGCTGGTCATGATTCTGTATTTCAATAAGCAGATGGATTTTGCCCGGTCCGTCATTATTACGTTTTATTTTATCAATATCGTGGTGGAGTCGTTGGTCCGGAACCTGATTCGGGTGGGACTGCGCAAGATCCGTAAAAAAGGCTTTAATCTTCGGCATATTTTGCTGGTGGGTTACAGCCGGGCGGCGGAAGAATATATCGACCGCATCAAATCCAATCCCCAGTGGGGTTACGTGGTCCGGGGGATTCTGGACGACAATGTGGAACGCGGCACCATGTACAAAGGTGTGAAAGTAATCGGAAGAATTGATAATCTGCTTGTCATTCTCCCTGAAAATAAATTGGACGAGATTGCGATCACGCTGGGACTGGATGAATATTCCAAGCTGGAGAGGATCGTAGGTCTGTGCGAAAAATCCGGAGTGCATACGAAGTTTATACCGGATTATAATAATATCATACCGACCAAACCGTATACGGAAGACCTGCTGGGGCTTCCTGTGGTCAATATCCGTCATGTACCGCTGACGAACACGTTTAATATGATGGTGAAAAGGGCCATGGACCTGGCCGGTTCCATATTGGCAATTATTGTTTTTTCACCGGTCATGCTGTTTACCATCATCGCGATTAAGATGACATCTCCGGGTCCTCTTGTTTTTACACAGGAGAGAGTCGGCCTTCATAATAAAAATTTTCATATGTATAAATTCCGTTCTATGGAAGTTCAGAAGCCCAACGAGGAAAAAGGATGCTGGACTGTTCAGAACGATCCCCGGGTGACGAAGGTCGGCCGGGTGATCCGGAAACT
Organism: Diplocloster agilis; assembly: GCF_019042275.1. Taxonomy (GTDB): domain Bacteria; phylum Bacillota; class Clostridia; order Lachnospirales; family Lachnospiraceae; genus Diplocloster; species Diplocloster agilis. The sequence goes on along the minus strand of NZ_JAHQCW010000011.1, from coordinate 5,877 downwards.
CAGCATTGATGAGCTGCCCCAGTTATTCAATGTGCTAAAAGGCGATATGAGTCTGGTCGGTCCCCGGCCGGAGCGGCCGTTTTTTGTGGAAAAATTCCGGGAAGAGATACCCCGTTATATGGTAAAGCACCAAGTCCGGCCGGGTATGACCGGATGGGCGCAGATCCATGGCTATCGAGGCAACACTTCGATTCGGAAACGGATCGAATATGATTTATATTATATAGAAAACTGGACAGTGGGCCTGGATATTAAAATACTGTTTTTGACAATATTCAGGGGATTTGTAAACAAAAATGCGTATTAAGCCGCGCAGGGAAGGAATGGTTACGAAATAATGGCAAATACTAAAGCATCACCGAAACGCAAAGGAAGCAAAAAGGCAAGAAGAAGACGGAGGAGGATCCTCCTTGTAATAGAAATCTTAGTTTTACTGATTTTGCTGGCCGTTCTGTTTGTCGTGTCGAAACTGGACAAAATTCAACAGGACAAAGAATTCAAAGGCGAAGATACGCAAAAGAATGAATTGGCCGATGAAGTGCAGGAAACTTTGGATGGTTATACCAACATCGCGCTGTTTGGACTGGATTCCCGGGAGAGCGGCAACCTGGATAAAGGCAGTCACAGTGATACTATCATGGTTGCCAGCATCAACAACAAAACCAAAGAGGTAAAATTAGTCTCGGTATACCGTGACACCTATTTAAACCAGGCCGACGGAAAAGACAGTTACCACAAAGCAAATCAGGCCTATTTCACCGGCGGTCCCAAACAAGCCGTGGATATGCTGAATCTGAATCTGGATTTGAAGATTGAGGATTACGTAACGATCGACTGGGCGGCGTTAGTAGCCGTGATCGATGATCTGGGCGGGATCGATATCGATATCCAGGAAGATGAGATCATCCATCTGAATAATTACACGGTCAGCGTATCGGAGGAGACCGGCGTAAAAACCAACAAAGTGACTCAGCCGGGCTTACAGACCCTGGATGGAGTGCAGGCCACCTCATATGCCAGAATCCGGTACACCGCAGGCGATGACTTCAAACGTACCGAGCGCCAGCGCCTGGTGCTGACCCTGGTGGCGGAAAAAGCCAAAAAAGCCAGCATCGGAACCCTTTCCAAAATAGTGGACCATGTATTCCCCATGATCAAGACAAGCCTGACCTATTCGGAGATAATCGCTATGGCAGGGGACATCACCGCATACAGTGTCGGTGAAACGGGAGGTTTCCCCAGCGACCACAGTACAGGTTCGGTGGGCAAGATGTCTGTAGTTTTTGCAAATGGTCTGGTTGAAAACGATAAAACCCTCCATGAATTCCTCTTCGACGGTGAGAATTACACCCCTTCTAAAGAGGTACAGAATATCAATGATTACCTGATTAAGAAAACAGGGAAAACACCAACGCAGAGTTCCGGACAGAGTGAAGCCGGGGCGGAGGAATAACGTGCAGATTTCCTATATACATTGAAGCGATCGACCAAAGGGGGCCATTTAGGCCCCCTTTTGCCGGTTGGCAGAATCCGATTTCTTAAATCAAGTGGACAAAAAGGGAGAAGTTTGCTAGAATGATCACTATGAAAGTAGATGTAATAATACCGACTTTTAAGCCGGATGAAAAATTTCGAAGATTATTGTTTATGCTCAGCAAGCAGAGTATCTCTTTTTCCCAGATTATAATTATGAATACGGAAGAGGCATGGTGGAATCCCGGATTTTGCGAGGGCATAGATCGGATTCAGGTTTATCATGTCCCCAAAAAGGATTTTGATCACGGAGGGACCAGAAATCTGGCCGCTCACAGGTCTGACGCGGACATTATGGTATTTATGACACAGGATGCGGTGCCGGCCGATGAATATCTGCTGGAACGGCTGGTGGAGCCCTTTGCAGATGAGCAGGTTGCGGCCGCTTACGCCAGGCAGCTTCCGGATGAACATTGCGGAGAGATCGAGAAATATACCCGGCAGTTTAACTATCCGGAGGAAGACAGGAAAAAGACGCTGGCAGATTTGGACGAGCTGGGCATCAAGACCTTTTTCTGCTCAAATGTGTGCGCTGCATACCGCAGGAGCACGTATTTCCAACTGGGCGGTTTTGTAAAGAAAACCATATTCAATGAAGATATGATTTATGCAGGTACACTGATCCGGGAAGGGTACGCGGTCAGTTATGCTTCAAAGGCGCTGGTGATACATTCCCACAACTACGGCTGCCTGACTCAGTTTAAGCGGAATTTTGACTTGGCCGTGTCACAGCAGCAGCATCCGGAGGTGTTCTCCGGGGTACGTTCCGAATCGGAAGGGATTCGCTTGGTCAAACAGACGGCCGGGCATCTGCGGCGCATTCACAAGCCATGGCTGATTGTGAAGCTGATTGTACAAAGCGGATTTAAATTTATGGGATACCGGTTTGGGAGAAATTATGAGAAATTGCCGAAAGGCGTTGTCAAACTATTTACCATGAATAAAGCTTACTGGAACGGATGAGAAACGAGAAAGGTATGACGGGGCTTTTACAGGAATAGATTTACTTAGAATAGTTACGTTACTGCAGTATGGAAAACGTCTTTAGAGGAGGAAGAAAACTATGTGCGGAATAGTTGGTTACACCGGAGATGAGCAGGCGGCACCGATCCTGCTGGACGGACTGGAAAAACTCGAATACCGGGGATATGATTCGGCCGGAATCGCGGTTTTTGACGGAGAAAAGATCCATATGGCGAAAGCGGCCGGGAGATTGAAGGTATTGAGCGAGCTGACCCATGACGGGAAGGAGCTTCCGGGCTTTATAGGCATCGGACATACCAGATGGGCCACCCATGGGGCGCCCAGCGATACCAATGCCCACCCCCATTGTAATAAGGACCAGTCTATCGTGGTAGTGCACAATGGAATTATCGAGAATTACCTGAAGCTTCGCAAGAAGCTGGAGAGCAAAGGCTATGAATTCCGGTCCGAGACGGACACGGAAGTGCTGGCCCATCTTTTGGATTATTATTATACCGGAGATCCCGTGTCCACGATCATCAAGGTGATGCATCGCGTGGAAGGCTCTTATGCTCTGGGCATTCTGTTTGAAAAGCATCCCGGTGAAATGTATGCGGTCCGCAAAGACAGCCCTCTGATTGTTGGAAAAGCCCAAAACGGGAATCTGATCGCCTCCGACGTGCCGGCGGTCTTAAAATACACCCGGGAAGTCTGTTTCATAGAAAATGAAGAGATCGTAAAGCTGACCGGTAATGAAATGCATTTTTACAATGTGGATGAGGAAGAGATCACCAAGGAATTCCAGACCATCGCCTGGGATGTCAGTGCTGCGGAAAAGGGCGGATATGAGCATTTCATGCTAAAGGAGATGTATGAGCAGCCAAAAGCGGTGAGCGACACCTTAAGCCCCAGAATCAAAGGAAATAGGATCGTCATCGAAGAATTAGGGATGTCGGACGAGGAGATCCGGTCAATCCGTAAGATCTATATTATTGCCTGTGGTTCCGCCTTCCACAGCGGGATGACCAATAAATATGTCTTTGAAGGCCTGGCCCGCATACCGGTAGAGGTGGATCTGGCCAGTGAGTTCCGTTACAGAGACCCGATCTTTGAGCCGGATACGCTGGTGATTATTGTAAGCCAGTCCGGCGAGACCGCAGACTCCCTGGCGGCGCTGCGGGAAGCCAAAGCCCACGGGGTACCGGTATTGGGTATTGTCAATGTAGTGGGAAGTTCCATCGCCCGTGAGGCTGATCACGTGATGTATACCTGGGCCGGCCCTGAGATCGCTGTGGCGACGACAAAGGCCTACAGCACGCAGCTGATTGCCCAGTATCTTTTGGCATTGAAGTTCGCCCAGGTGCGCGGAACCGTCACCGACGAAGAGTTGGAAGAAATGATCCAGGACTTAAAGGAGCTGCCGGATCAGATCGAGATGCTCCTGAACAACAAAGAAAAAATTCAGCATTTTGCAAACCGCTATATTGCGGCCCGTGACGTCTTCTTTATCGGAAGAGGGATTGATTATGCGATTTCCATGGAGGGCTCTCTGAAATTAAAGGAGATCTCCTATATTCATTCGGAAGCCTATGCGGCCGGTGAATTAAAGCACGGAACCATATCGCTGATTGAGGACGGTACTTTAGTGGCGGCTGTGCTGACGCAGGAAAGCCTCTACAAAAAAATGATCAGTAATATCGAAGAGGTCCGCACACGGGGAGCCTTTGTACTGGCCGTAACAAATGTGGGCAATCATGAAGTGGAAAAGACGGCGGACTATGTAATCTATATACCGAAAACAAACCGGTATTTTACCAATTCCCTGGCGATCATTCCATTACAGCTGTTCGGATATTATGTGGCAATCGGAAAAGGCTGCGATGTTGATAAGCCGAGAAATCTGGCAAAATCCGTGACGGTGGAGTAGGGTAAACCGCACAACCAGAGGAAAGTATGGAGTAGAATACTAATGATTAGAGTTTATGTCTGTCCAAAATGTGAAGCAATAAAAGTTGGTTCCAGAAGGAAGAAAGTGGTTTGTTACTATTGCGACGAAACACCCATGCTCATCACGGAACTGGAATTTCTGGAATATTCGGAGATGCTGCCGGAGGAAAGACAGGAATATGCCAGAGAGTGGATGAAAAAATATAGAGAGAAGAAAAAAAGCGTAAAGGAGAAGGAACATGCAGATGAAGAACAAAAGGGTTAAAAAGGCGGTGATCCCGGCGGCAGGGCTGGGAACCAGATTCTTGCCGGCCACCAAGGCGCTCCCCAAGGAAATGCTCCCCATCGTGGATATTCCGACGGTTCAGTATATCATTGAGGAAGCCGTGGCCAGCGGAATCGAAGAGATTCTGATTATCACCAACTCCAATAAGCACTGCATGGAGAATCATTTTGACAAATCGTATGAGCTGGAGGACCGTCTGGCGGCCTCCGGGAAAAAAGCCGAGGTCAAAATGATCAATGATATCGCAAACCTGGCGGATATCTATTATGTGCGTCAGAAGGAGCCGCGGGGTCTGGGACACGCAATCATGTGCGCGCGTTCCTTTATCGGGGATGAGCCGTTTGCCATTCTGCTGGGTGATGACGTGGTGGTCAATAAAGGCGGAACCCCGGCTCTTGGACAGCTGATTGACAGCTATTATAAAATCGGAGCGTCCGTAGTCGGTGTCCAGACCGTGGCAGAGGATCAGGTAAGCAAGTATGGTATCGTGGCGCCGGATCCTTCCCATAAACAAAAGGGCCGTCTGTGCAAGCTGACCGATATGGTGGAAAAACCGAAGAAAGAAGAGGCTCCCAGCCAAATGGCGGTTCTGGGGCGCTATGTACTGACTCCTGAAATCTTTGAGCTGCTGGAGACCCAGGAAGCGGGCGCGGGCGGAGAGATCCAGCTTACCGATGCCATAAAGCGCCTCATGGATATCCAGGCGGTGTATTCTTACGATTTTGAAGGAATCCGGTATGATGTGGGCGACAAGTTTGGCTTTATCAAAGCTACCATCGACTTTGCTCTGGACCGCCCGGAATTAAAAGATGACGTCATGAAATACATTCTGGAAGTAGCGGAAAAGGCGAAAGCAGTGAAATAGCCGGTACGAAAACACGGCAGATCCGGCGGAGAAAATCAGGGGTCCGGTGCCACGCTCCGAGGTTCTTCCTCGGGTTTGGGTATGCCCGCTGCTTAAGGGGCGGTGTGTGTCGGTGTCCCGGAATGCTCCGGGCAGCCGGATTCTTTTGTGTCTCCCCTGGAGCGCGGAGGGCTTACGCCGGCACCCGCTAAGTGGAATCGAAAAGCCGGGTTCAGGAACCGAGCCTATTCACCAGGAACACGTGATGTGTTCCCGGTTCAGAGGCTCTTGCCCGTCGGACGTG
>NZ_JAHQCW010000109.1 GCF_019042275.1 Diplocloster agilis | reverse complement strand
CATTGCTCAGAATGCAGATAAGTCCTCACAGGAACTACTCGTATCTTGCAGGCAAGGCATTAATCAAAATGCTGCTGACATCGCTCTGCTTGATGACCTCATTTCTCCATTGCTCTCTCAGGGGCAGTCTCTCGCTCACATTTATGCCTTTCACGGGCATGAGATTCCTTGTTCCAGAAAGACGCTCTACAATTATATCGACCTGGGCGTTTTTACTGCCAAGAACATCGATCTGCGTCGCAAGGTACGTTACAAATGTAAGCCTAGAAAAACCGGTACAAGAGTAAGTCTGGCTGCA
>NZ_JAHQCW010000108.1 GCF_019042275.1 Diplocloster agilis | reverse complement strand
GATCGGGGAAGAAAAATGGCTGAAGCTGTCCGACGCATTTATACATGGAAATGAGCAGTCTAAAATGGAATTGCAGGTTCAGATCCTTAATATCAACAATGGGCATAACAGCCAGTTAATGGAGCGGTGCCCTGTCCTCAAAGAATACGCGGTCCTGGTCGGAAAGGTAAAGTCCTACCGCGGGGAGATGAATTTTGAGGGGGCGGTTAAGCGGGCTGTGGACGAATGTATTGAAGAAGGAATATTGAGAGAGTTCCTGATGACGAGGAGGGCGGAAGTAATGAATTCAATCCTGACGGA
>NZ_JAHQCW010000107.1 GCF_019042275.1 Diplocloster agilis | reverse complement strand
GGCCTGTTTTCATGTGTGCAAGCATGACAAACAGGCATCTGGGTAAGCGTGCAAGACTAAATTCCACATGCATTTTTCATGTAAGATTAAATTCGGCAGTGGATTCCGTCTTGATTACATTTCTATTTTTTGAGTAACGATGGTTTTAAATTGACTTGATCAGCCGGTATTTCCTGCAGGCATAAAAGTCTATGCAACCTGTTATTCAAAAGCATCTTAGACAGCCTGAATGGAGTGCAACCGTTCAGGCTGTCTCTGGCCTCACTGTTGATATGGTTCATAAGTACGCAGGCGTCTCTCTGCTTATAATTATCCAGACTCTG
>NZ_JAHQCW010000106.1 GCF_019042275.1 Diplocloster agilis | reverse complement strand
GAAGCAGCTTCTGAATAATCTTTTGTACTTCGCCGCAACACGCATGTTGTACGTCTGCCGGAAGATATACGGTATATGAATCAGATCCCAAATCCCATAGCATCATTGCTTGTAGTATTCTAATACATCCTTTATAATATTCTTATATAATTCCCATGAAAAAACGCAGCGAATAGTTACAGATATAAGGAGGCCGTTTCTTCCCTGAAAACATTTCAAGGAGGAAAAAGCATGAACACAACCGATTACATCGGGACGAACAAAGGCTATAAGGACCGGTTGTTCCGCCTTTTGTTCACCGAAAAGAATTACGGCCTGGACCTGTATAACGCGTTA
>NZ_JAHQCW010000105.1 GCF_019042275.1 Diplocloster agilis | reverse complement strand
CTCCATCAGCTGGCTGTTATGCCCGTTGTTGATATTAAGGATCTGAACCTGCAATTCCATTTTAGACTGCTCATTTCCATGTATAAATGCGTCGGACAGTTTCAGCCATTTTTCTTCCCCGATCTCCTGGTCACCGTTATAAAATACGATGTAAACCGGCGTAGGCAAGGACACCAGCTTTGTGCCGTAGATATGCTTGCCGTGCAGGAGCCCCCGGAACATATCCGCGAAATAAAGCAGACCCCGGACCGGAAGATTCGGATTCATTGTGCTTTGATGCTCGTACAGTGAGAGGATATCACGGATCAGATAGGCCACATCATTTTTCATTTTCATCCAG
>NZ_JAHQCW010000104.1 GCF_019042275.1 Diplocloster agilis | reverse complement strand
CGGGGAGACACAAAAGAATCCGGCAGCCCGGAGCATTCCGGAACACCGACACATACACCGGCCCTGATCAGCGGGCATACCCAAACCCGAGGAAGAACCCCATTTAGCCTTCCAGAGCCTTACTTCTGACATGCTTATCCAAATATACAAAAAACCGTAAATACATATTTACGGTTTTTATAAACTCCCCGAGTTGGGCTCGAACCAACAACCCTTCGGTTAACAGCCGAATGCTCTACCATTGAGCTATCGAGGATCATATGCAATTAACATGTACCTTCAAAACTACACACTGTAAAATCTTTTTCCATCCGTTCGGTTCTCTTCCAAACCTCTAATCTCAAACCTTCAGACCATTCTGGTCAAGCCC
>NZ_JAHQCW010000103.1 GCF_019042275.1 Diplocloster agilis | reverse complement strand
TAAACAGTGAAACAACCCTGAAAATTCTAAAAAAGAATTTCAGAAACGAACGCTTTCTTATTATAGAAGCAACCGGATGCAAAAGCGATTTTGCGAAGGAAGCGGAAGAATGAGAAGCAACCTTAAAACAGTATGACGGAAAGATAGCTAGTAGTTATCTTGATGGAATCAAACACTTAAACATGAGAGTTTGATCCTGGCTCAGGATGAACGCTGGCGGCGTGCCTAACACATGCAAGTCGAACGAAGCACTTATGAGGATTCCTTCGGGATGAAGCATTTGTGACTTAGTGGCGGACGGGTGAGTAACGCGTGGGTAACCTGCCTTATACAGGGGGATAACAGTTAGAAATGACTGCTAATACCGCATAAGCGCAC
>NZ_JAHQCW010000102.1 GCF_019042275.1 Diplocloster agilis | reverse complement strand
CCTGAATGGAGTGCAACCGTTCAGGCTGTCTCTGGCCTCACTGTTGATATGGTTCATAAGTACGCAGGCGTCTCTCTGCTTATAATTATCCAGACTCTGACCTTTGGGAATCACATACCGGATGTATTCATGGTTTTTCTCAATACGTCCTTTTTGCCAGGAAGAGTTCGGATTACAGTAAAAGATTTTAGTTCGAATTTCTCCATTTTTATCACATTCCAATCGTTCCGGAAATTGAAATTCCACACCATTATCGGTCAGGATTACAGGAAACAGTTCCTGAAATACCTTAATACCGAGCTTCTCTGTCAAATAATCGAAAACCTTTATGACCTGGTCCTGAGATTTCTCTTGTAGTACAAAAATAAGCATAAGAGA
>NZ_JAHQCW010000101.1 GCF_019042275.1 Diplocloster agilis | reverse complement strand
CCTGAATGGAGTGCAACCGTTCAGGCTGTCTCTGGCCTCACTGTTGATATGGTTCATAAGTACGCAGGCGTCTCTCTGCTTATAATTATCCAGACTCTGGCCTTTGGGAATCACATACCGGATGTATTCATGGTTTTACGGAGAACGGGGGTTGTCACACTCACTTAGCATTCTTTCACGGGGCTTCGTGTGCCCGCTGCTTTGGACTTGAAACCGTGAACGGTATCCGGGGATGCTCCGGGCGGCCGGGTTCTTTTGTATCTCCCTGGGAGCGCGGAGGGCTTGCGCTGGAATACGCTAAGTGAAATCGGAAAGCCGGATTCAGGAACCGAGCCTATTCACCAGGAACACCTGACGTGTTCCCGGTTCAGAGGCTCTTGCCCGTCGGACGTGAAGTCCGCCGTGCATCC
>NZ_JAHQCW010000100.1 GCF_019042275.1 Diplocloster agilis | reverse complement strand
CAATTTCCCCTTTGGATGGAATACGCATCTCTGTGATTTTCAGCTTTTCTCTCCCGGCCAGGGCCACCGTATCCCGCAGGCGCAGCGTTCCGCTGTATAGCCGCAGATAGACACGCCGCTGGCCGCAATCGGTGTACTCAACCTTGAAAACGCTGCCGCATAGGGTGGCGCTCCCCTGTTCCCCAATCGGTTGGAACAGTCCTGTCACCGCATCCATCAACGGTTGAATGCCAAGGCCCTTTTTGGCGCTGCCATGATAGACCGGAAACAGGGAGGCTTCTTGAACCCGCCGCTGTTCCTCCTGCGCAAGTTCTTCCCGGCTGATTGGTTCTCCTGCGATATACTTTTCCAATAATTCATCGTTATTTTCGATGACCGCATCCCATGCTTCTATGTCGGTATTTTCCTCCAG
>NZ_JAHQCW010000010.1 GCF_019042275.1 Diplocloster agilis | reverse complement strand
CGTCCGACGGGCAAGAGCCTCTGAACCGGGAACACATCACGTGTTCCTGGTGAATAGGCTCGGTTCCTGAACCCGGCTTTTCGATTCCCCTTAGCGGATGCCAGCGCAAGCCCTCCGCGCTCCCGGGGAGACACAAAAGACCCCGGCGGCCGGCGGCCCCAAGATATCGTCCCCTCTCCAGCCTAAAGCAACGTGCATACCCCACCCGTGGAAGACCCGAGTCCGGCATGGAGTTTCTTTTCCCTTTCCTACCCCCTCCCAAACAGTCTGGTTAGTTCGCGGATCTCACGGGCCAATTCCCAAGTCAGCTGTCCCTCCGTAAGCCTCCACTTCCAGTTATCCCCCAATGTAGAAGGCATATTAATCCTGGCCTCCCTGCCAAGTCCCAAAAAGTCCTGAATCGGAATGATACACAGCCTGGCCACGCTGCCCATGGCCAGACGGATAAAATCCCAATGGATGCGCCCCCTGCTATGATCTTCGTTATTCACATATCTGGCCGAAAAGCTCCGGTCATGATCCGACAGCTCATCGTACCATCCCTGTACGGTATTATTATCGTGGGTACCGGTATAGACGACACAGTTTTCGGTATAGTTATGGGGCAGATAGTCGCTCTCCTCCCGGGAATCGAAAGCAAATTCCAGGACTTTCATCCCGGGATAACCGGTATCTTTTAAAAGCTTTCGGACAGAATCGGTCAGGTAGCCCAGATCCTCCGCTATAATTTGGAGATCACCCATCTCTCTTTGTAACGTCTCGAACAAGGTCAGACCGGGACCCGGCTTCCAGGTTCCGTTCACTGCGGTTTTTTCCCCATAGGGAATGGAATAGTATTCATCAAACCCGCGGAAATGGTCAATCCGTACCATGTCATATAACCGGAAACAATGAGCGATCCGCTTCATCCACCAGGCAAAGCCGGTCTGTCTGTGATAATCCCAGTCGTAGAGCGGATTTCCCCACAACTGCCCGGTAGCGGAGAAGCCGTCCGGCGGGCAGCCCGCCACCGCTATGGGTTTCAGATCCTGGTCAAACTGGAACAGATCCGTGTTTGCCCAGCTGTCCGCACTGTCGAAGGCCACATAGATCGGAAGGTCACCGACGATTTGTATGCCATTCGCGTTGGCATAATTTTTCAGCTTTTTCCATTGAGTCCAGAATAGATATTGCTGATATTTCTGGAATTCGATTTCCTCTGCATATTTTCTCTCGTAATCGGCCAATGCTTCCTGTTTTCGCAGACGGATGTCCTCGGGCCATTCGATCCAGCTGACGCCCCCGCAGGAATCCTTTACCGCCCGGTACAGGCTGTAATCCTCAAGCCACAATGCCTGATCCTGGCAGAACTTTTGAAATTCAGGGTTTTGCTGGATATGGCTTCTGTCAAAAGCCTTCCTCAGAATCCGAAATCTGGACAAATAGATCTTTTCGTAATCTATATAGGCCGGGCTGTCACCGAAATCACAGGACTCGCACTCTTCCCGGGTCAGCAGCCCCTGGGCCGCCAGCTCATCCAGATCAATAAAATAAGGGTTCCCCGCAAACGTGGAAAAAGACTGATAGGGGGAGTCCCCATATCCCGTAGGGCCCAGCGGCAGAATCTGCCAATATCTCTGACCCGCCTCTCTTAAAAAATCTATAAAATCATAGGCACTTTTGGAAAACGAACCGATTCCGTATCTGGAGGGCAGGCTGGAAACCGGCAGTAATATCCCATTCGCTCTCATTGTATATCCTCCTTTGCTTATGGCTTTCTTTCATCCTTTGACCGCTCCCGCGACCACTCCTTCAATTATATACTTTTGGCAGAAAATATAAAAGATAATTATAGGAATTATTGCGAGAACCAGCACCGCCATCATATGTCCCATATCGACGGAACCATAGCCTCCCCTCAGATACTGGACGGCAACCGGTATCGTCTTATAGTCTGAACCGATTACCAGATAGGGCAGCAGATAGTCGTTCCAGATCCACATCGTATTTAAGATCGCCACTGTGATAGCGGTAGGCTTCATAATGGGGAACACCACCCGGAAAAAGGTCTGGATCGGGTTGCAGCCGTCGATCATAGCCGCTTCTTCGATGTCGATCGGAATGGATTTTACAAATCCGCAGAACATAAACACAGACAGTCCCGCCCCGAATCCCACGTACAGAACCACCATGCCGGCGGGATTGTCCAGATACAGCATGTTGGCCAGCTTGCTCATGGTAAACATGACCATCTGAAATGGTACTACCATGGAAAATACAAACAGGTAATACAGGCCTCCGGTAAATCTGCCCTTGACTCTTGTCAGCCACCAGCCGGTCATGGAGGTCAGCAGTACGATGGCGGCTACCGAAAATACGGTGATAAACAGGGAGTATCCAAAGGCCGAAAAAAATCCGCTTTTCTCCACTCCCTGCGCATAATTGCCCAGACCGGCGAAGGAGACTGCCGAAGGGAGCTGAAACGGAGCGTCGCTGATATACAGTTTTCCTTTAAAGGAATTCATGAGCACCATAAGAATCGGCGCCAGGAACACTGCCGACAATAACAACAGGAACAGAAATAATATGGTATTTCCAGACTGCTTTTTTGCCATCAGCCCTCGACCTCCTTTCGCCTGGTCAGCCACAGCTGTGTGAATGTGATAATTCCTACGATAACAAAGAAAATCACGGCCTTCGCCTGTCCGACCCCTTCCCAGCCGTTTCTGCCGTAGAACGTGTTAAAAATGTCCAGCGCCATCATTTGGGTCTGCTTCCCGGGCAGTCCCGCTGTCAGCGACAGGTTTTGGTCAAAAAGCTTAAAGGAATTGGAAATGGTCAGGAACAGGCAGATCGTAACGGAGGGCATGACCATGGGAATCGTAACCTTGGTGAGGACCTGCCATCCGGTAGCCCCATCGATCTGGGCTGCTTCGATCAGCTCCGGCGCCACGTTCTGAATTCCCGCGATATAGATAATCATCATATAACCGATCATCTGCCAGCACATCAGCACCACCAGTCCCCAGAAACCGTAGCCCGCCCTGGACGTAATATCCGCTCCCACCGTCGCCAAAAGAACGGAATTAATAATCAGCTGCCAGATATACCCCAGCACGATACCGCCGATCAGGTTCGGCATGAAAAAGATCGTTCGGAACACATTGGTTCCCTTTACTTTCCTGGTCAGCAGAAGAGCCAGCAAAAAAGCGAGAATATTAATAAGGATTACGGAGACCACTGTGAATTTAACCGTAAACCACAGCGCGCTGGGGAAATCCCGATTGGAGAATGCACGGGTATAATTTGCGATACCCACCCATTTCGCGTTTGTCACCGTAGTGAATTTACAGAATGATAAGTAGATGCCCATGAGAAACGGAACCAGAAATGCAATGGCAAAAGCGATCAGCGTCGGCAGGGCAAATACCGGAAAGTATTTTTTATACGTTTTCTGCATAAATTACCTTCTCCTTTTCTATTTAGGTCTGTTGGTATGGATGCTCGGAAAAAGGGTGAGCAGCTTATATTCGGTACTCACCCTTCTCCACATTTTCTCTTTTGAATACCCCGCCTGTCAGACGGCTTTTATTGAGCTGACATTTCCTTTTCGTCCGCCCAGTTTTGGCTGGTATTTTTAACCAGCTCTTCCCATTTCAGATTCCCCTGTGCGTAGGAAAGCAGGTCCGCACCCAGCATGTTCTTGAATTCCTGACTGGGAAATGCGGTGAAATCCCAGGTTACCGTATACAGATCGGTATTTTTCATATAACGGTCTACCTCTCTGGCCAGCGGATCCACCGGTTTTTCCGCGTCCTCAAAGGTAGTGAAAGGAGTGATAAAGCCCAGATCTTTCGAAACAAATTCTTTTCCCTTGTCGGAACTGAACACCCATTCCATGAATGCAATGGAGGCCTTTTGATCGTCTGCCGACGCCTGGCTGTTCACACTTAAGAAATTCTCCGTTCCGATACAAATACTCTGTTTTTCTTCTCCATTCACGCCGATATAGATCGGCAGGAACTTGATGTTTTCTTCTTTGACCGTATTGCCTTCCGCTTTCTGTACCTCGCTCCAGCCCCAGTTTCCATTTTGTACCATAGCCGCTTCTCCCCGGGCGAATTCACCCATAGAGTCATCCACAGATTTGCTTCCTAGTGCTTCCGGAGCGGTCAGGGAATTGTTCAAGTACAGGTCAAATATATTTTTAAAGTTTTCGTTGTAAGTAAACGCGATCGTATCCGGGTTTTTGTTTCCGCTTTCTTTGAATTCATAGTACATCGGAAGGTTCATCAGATGCGTCTGCCATCTCCAGTCATTTCCTGCGGAAAAAGACGTGGAGGCAAATACGCCTTTTATTCCCAGCTGATCTTTTTTCGCCGTCATATCCTCGGCTACCGCTTTTAGAGTCGCAAAATTATTGATCTGATCCACACTGGTTATATCCACCGCCTTGTCAGTCAAAGCGAAATACTTCTGCATGATATCATCGTTATAGATAATACCGTAGCCCTCCACGACAAACGGTACACCGAAAACCCCGCCGTCTTCCGATATGGCCAGATCCGGCGTATTCAGCCAGCTGTACAGATTGGTATCTTTCAGATCCATCGTGTAATCTTTCCAGGTCTGGTATCCGACCGGTCCGTTGATGTGGAACAGGGTTGGCGCCTCTTTCTTGGCCATTTCAGACTTTAAAGTTTTTTCATATTCTCCGCTGGCTGCGGTAACCACCTTTACCGGCACTCCGGTTTCTTTTGTGTATTCCGCGGCTATCTTTTCCCAGACATCCGCCACCTCGGGTTTAAAATTCAGATAATACACACGGCCTTTTCCATTTGCTGCCTGATTATTATCCGTATTGGAATTATTCTGTGCCGTATCATTTTGATTGGTATCCTGCTGTCCGTTTTCCGGTTTCTTTTCCTTACTGCAGGCCGTCAGGGTACAGGCCAGTACCGCGATCAGCATTGTGACAGCCGTCCATTTTTTTAACCTTTTCACAAAGATGCCCTCTCTTTCTTACATAAGCTTGTATTCGCTTATAGTATGAGAAAAATTTTTCCATATTATCCACATTTTCTGTTTTTATTTTGCTTAAAATCCACCGTCCGCGTAAATGGAACAAAAGGTCAAAAAAATAACAGGCTGGTTTAAAAAATAACGTTCCAGTTTAAAAAATAACAATTGTTGTGTATCCAACTTTTTTAGTTTATACTGAATTTAGAAAGAATTATATTATTTTTATATAAAGTTAGGGGGAATTCTTATGACAAGCACGCTCAAACATCCTCTGTTCCTACTGGATGACAAATCTCTGCCCTCCGCGATCTCTCAGGGATCGTACCGGATAGTCAATCTGACTTTTGACGAGGTCAAAGCGATCATGGATCTGCACCGGGAGGAGGATATGATCTGTTGCTTTGAAAACACAAATATTGAGAGCATCATTTACAACTATCTGCATGTGGAAAAGAAACAATTCGAATACACGAACGCACAGCAGATGGAAGTCGGGCAGGATGGCCTGATATTCCGGCTCTATATTATGCCTTCGGAGAGCCAGCCGGTCATCAATCCGTATTTCGGCAGCGAGGCTAAAAAGATTGAAAATGTATTTGTATACTGCCAATTGATATCCAGAACCGAGTAATCTTCCGATCATGTCTCCAAATAAATTTATTCCTTAGGCGTACTTTTCTATGGAATAAAAAAGGAGTCGGCAGACATAACCCCCGCAGTTATGTCTGCCGACTCCTTTCTCATTTTTACGCTTATCCTATATATGTCTGAAATGAAATTATTTTACCAGAGATTCCGATAGATATCCATTACATCCGCCTTATTGGCAACCCGGGGATTCGTAGCGGTACAGCTGTCTGCCAGCGCGGCTTCCGCCATGGTGCTGATCTTTGACATATACTCCTCCTCCGTACATTTCCCATACTGGGACATGGACAACGGAATATCCATTTCCTTCAACATGAACTGCACCCAGTTTACCAGCGCACGGACGGTGGTAATGGTGTTAAAGTTCTGGAGTCCCAGAATTTTAGCGATATTCACATATTTTTTTACCTGGGGCAGATACTCTTTCCTGCTGCGGCTATGAATATTGATATCACTGTTAAATTCGATAATATGGGGCAGCAGCATTGCGTTGGCCCGGCCATGCGGAACATGGAAATTCGCTCCCAGCTGATGTGCCATGCCGTGATTCAGGCCAAGGGAGGCGGAATTAAACGCCAGACCGGCAAGACAGGACGCCACATGCATCTTCTGCCTTGCATGGGTATCGTTACCGTCCAGAAAAGCTCTTAACAGGAATACCCCGCATATTTCAATAGCTTTCTCGGCCAGAGCCGCGGAAAACTCATTATTATTGATACTGACATAAGCCTCCAAAGCGTGGGTAAATACGTCCATACCGGTATCAGCCGTGACCGCCGGGGGAACACTGCGAACCAGTTCCGCATCCAGAATCGCTTCTGTGGGGATCAGCGTTTCAGAAACAAGCGGATATTTTACATGGCTTTGTGTATCGGTAATTACAGAAAAAGATGTCACTTCCGAGCCCGTTCCACTGGTGGTCGGAACCGCGATCAGCGCCAGTTCATCCAGTTCTCCCGTCTTCAGGGCAAAGTCCTTAATCGCCTTGGCGGAATCAATGGCGGATCCTCCGCCGACTGCGATCAGCGCCTGGGGCTTGTACCCAACGACAGCCTGAACGCCCGTTACGATTTTCTCAATAGGGGGATCAGGAACTACATCTTTAAAAACATCAAATTCTATATCGCCGCTGTCCAAACGATATGTAATCAATTTGATCATACCGCTCTGCACTACAAATGGGTCGGTAATAATCATAACTTTTTTATAAGGAATATCAACCAGTCTGTCCAGGGAGTTTTCACCAAAATATATTTTTGTCTTGATATCAAAACTCTTCATGTTTTCTCTTCCTTCCCAGAAATAAGCATTTTCATTGCATTGTGAATATTATAACATTCTTAGCCCGATTTATCAAGACTAATTCCACAAAAAACAACAGAAATCCACAAGTTCCACCAATTCTTTTGAAATGAGCCGCCAATCACTCGACTTGAGTCATATTGTCGGAAAACTCTTCAATACTCTCCGATTTTGCCGCCAGTTTCAGCCATTTGGTTAGGATATCACAATTGGACTGAGAAGCAATCCGTTTGCGCAGCCGATCCGGAATTGGTCCCAGCTCCGTCAGTAATTCCAGAATATCGTCCACCTTACCCCGCCCTATTCCTTGTTCTATTCCTTGTTCTATCCCCTTATCAATTCCCTGGATTTCTCTCTCTGTCAATTCCTCTGCGAATAATTCTCGTAGCGCTTCACACATTTCTTTACCCTCCTGATACTTTTTCCAGTTGGCCCGTACGATCAGATCCATCGCGGCTGCATACAGCGGGTTCTTTTCCATTCCTTTATAGGCTCTTGCCAGAGGCTCAATATCCTCGTGCAGCTGCAGATTACTATGTAACCGGCTAAGCCATACATTCTCCTCTTTGGACAATTCCCGTGTCACCAAAACCTGAAGCGGGAATAAAAAGCCATGGATATAATAAATACCCGGATAAACCGCTTCTATTTCGGCATGATAGTGCTCTCTCAGAAACAGAAAAAGCTTTCTGGGATAATGGTAGCCCACAAGCGTTATGGTTAATTCCTGCGGCGGGATTTCCAGTTCTCTCCCGGTATTTGCCTGATAAATGCAGGTATAACCGTGAACCTTGAAAAAATCATTGATGCTGATATAATCTTCCGGGCTCTTATATTCTACGATGTTATGCCGGCGGAAAATCCGGCCGATACTTTTTTCGATCCTGTATCCCGGTTCCTTTTTGATAATCAAGGTGTCTATTTGGAGAGGTTTTTCCGTGAGATTGTATTCCCGTTCGAACGTAAGACAGCCGGATACCTCCCTCAACTCGATCTGCAGGGCCGCCTGAAATGCCGGATGCCACTGCAACAGCTTCCTTTTCATATGTATCTCTCCTATCTATTATAATAGAAATGATCCGATTCTTCAATGATCATTCCATAGGCATCTCTCCAATCTTTCTTTACTTTTCTCTGACAGTTTTTGCTGAGTTTGCGGCCGATCCGGCCAAAATGGAACTTTTCGCACTTTAGAATGTCACCGGAGTGACTGATAGAAAAAACATCCTGCGGCGTAAGCCGCAGCAATCTGTTTGATTTGAATTTTATTATATCATAGCGGATTTCACTTATGCAATATATGGATTGTGCTTATTCGATTTTGCCGATTTTGCATATTTGCATTTAACAGTGAGGCCTATTTATATCAACTAAATCCTCCGTTAGTTTTCCACAAAAAAACTGCATCACGTCTCCGCGACACAGTTTTTTATACTTTATGTTCTCATCATTAAAGAAGATAGGTCGGCAGATCACATCTGAGATTTGAGATAACTTCAAATTTCTTCTCATGAATATTATCGGACTTCTTCTCTTGTGGCTGAGCAGCCACCGTTTCCACTTTTTCCTTTGTCGCGGCCGGCTTTTTGGCTGCCGGTTTTTTCGCAGCAGGCTTTTTTGCCGCCGGTTTCTTAGCTGCCGGCTTGGCTGCTGCTTTCGCAACTGTTTCCGCTGCCTTTGCCACGGTTTTTGCTGCGGTTCCCTCTTTTTTATCCGCAACGGCTGCTTCTGTTTTGCCCGCCTGTGCTTCGGACACCTCCATACCGGCGTCCTCCGCCTTTTCGGCCACCTTTTCTTCTGTTTTCAGATCCTGATCTTTCGCGATCTGATTCGCTCTTTGAATGCTTCCTTTACCTACTGGCAATTTTCACTACCTCCTTTGTTAGTTCCATATACTCCTGTGCACTTCTGCTGCTCTGTTTAAAAGATATTACAGGCTGGCTGTTATCCTGCGCCCATTCGATCGAGCTGTCCACCCGGATATATGTATCAAATAAGTGAACATCATCCATTTCCCGCAGCGTTTCCAACGTCTGCTTGAAATAGTTCTTCCTGGTATCCACCTTTGTTACCGCTATTCCCATCAGTTTCAGGTCCGGAGTGATCTCCTTTACCTCGCTTAAAAACTCAAACATGTTAGCCAGTCCGAATAATCCCCAGGGGCTGGCCTCCACCGGTATGATTAAAAAATGCGAAGCGGCCAGGATATTCATTACCCATCCGCCGAGAGTCGGCGGCGCGTCAATGAGGATATAATCATATTCCCCGGATTCCAGCACAGTCCGCAGACATTTTTTCAAAATATATTCCCTCTGCCATTTTGTAAACAACTCGTATTCGATCCCGCTCATCAGCGTGGACGAGGGGATCAGATCCAGCCCTTCATATCGGGTATGCTGCACATAGTGCTCCAGATCGTTCTGATTCCGAATCGCATGATACAGGTTTTGGTTCCCGCTGGCGAAACCCAAAGCCTCTTCCTCCGTAAAAAAAGAAAGCGTCAGGTTCATCTGCATATCCCCATCCACCAGCAGCACCTTGTACCCCAGTTTTGTCAGCCCGAACCCGACATTCGAACAGGTGGTGGACTTTCCGCTTCCCCCTTTATTGTTGGCAAAGCATATCACTTTCGTATCTCCCATAGCCGGTCTCCTTCACATCGTATGTAAAAATTATACTTCCTCGGGGGAATATTTTCAATAGGGATTCTTGGTTTTGCATTCGCCAGATAAAGGCTGCCTTCTATTAATCTGTATCAGAAAAGGAAACTCCGGGAAGCTTGATCATGCTCCCGAAGTTTCCTTCCTCTATGCGGATAACCCTACTCCGCCAGTCGTTCCCAGTCACTTTGCAGAGTTTCTAGGAATTCAGCAATGCCTGCTTTCCCGGCCACCAGTTTTTGCATATCTTCTCCAAAGGTCTGGGTCCCTCCATCCGGGTAGAAGGAAGCGTAAAAACCTTTGATTTTTCCATTGGCTATATAACCGGCTAGGTCCGTCCCCAGGGCGCCGATACTTTCGTTGTCAGCCTCGAAACTTGAAAAAGCCGGAATAAGAGCCATATCTTTCGTAATAAATTTCTGACCTTCCGGATCTGTTACCAGCCAGGTCATAAAATCTTTTGCTTCCTGCTTAACTGCAGAGTCTTTGTTTACCACCCAGTAGTTTGTTACTCCGGCCAAGAGAAAGTCATTATATTCGGCATCTTCGGTTATGGGAACAGGCATCAGTCCTATCGGCAGATCGGGGTCTACTTCGTCAAAAGTGAGCTGATTCCAATTGCCTCCAAAGGTAATACCCACTTCCTGATTCGCCATCATGGATACCTGAGTGTTAAAATCGATACCCATCATGTTGGTACATTGGGTCGATTCCCACAGAAAATATTCGGCCATCTCAGTAAATTTTGGATCTCCGGTGATTGTTTTTGTACCATTGTTTAGACCATCTATATAAGCCATGGGCTCTTCCTGGTTTGCAAATCCATAATTAACAAAGTAATAGCCAAGACCATACCAGCCACTGTCTTCGATTAAGGGGGTATATCCTGCATCTGAAAGTTTTTGTAAAGCATCCTTAAATGCAGTTTTGGTTTTTGGAATTTCAGTTATTCCGGCCTTTTCGAACATATCTTTATTGTACATATAGCCGCCGCCCTCGACACAGATGGGCATACCATAGATTTTACCGTCTTTTGTAATTCCCGGTTTTCCGATGTCTAGCATGTCAGTTACCCAAGGCTGATCTGTCAGATCTTCCAAATGGGATTCCCAAGCCAGCATCTGGGAATTTCCGCTTACAGCAAAGATATCCGGAGCAGCACCTCCTGCAAATTTGGTTTTCAGATCTGTATCATAGGGTTCTGCAGTCATGGATACCACTTCGATCGTGATTCCAGGATTTAATTCCTGATATTTCACAGCTGCCGCCTTTATGCCTTCGTCTATCTCAATTTTGTTGTTTAGTAACTGGATTTGTGCATTTTTCTTCTGAGATTCCAGCTGTTCTGCCTCTGGGTTCTCTCCCTGCGTATCAACATTGTCTGAGCTTTGTTCCGAAGCGGTAATATCTCCTGCGTTTTTGCCCTCACCACAACCCATAAGGCTAAAACTCATCAGTATAGCTAAACCAATTGCCAAAACTTTCTTTTTACTCATAGATATCCTCCTTTTGAAAAGACATATACATTGTTTACCTGTTTATCCTTTTACCGCACCGGCCACCACGCCGGACATGATCTTTTTCTGAAGTAGGACAAATACAACCAGGATGGGCAGCATAGTGATAACCAATGCCGGTAATGCTATGTCCCATTTACTGCTGTACATCCCGAACAGTTTGTTAATTCCAAGCTGAATGGTATCGTATTTTCCATTATTGAGCAGAATCAGAGGCGTCATAAAATCATTCCACAGCCAGAAGATGTCCATAACTGCCACACTGATGATCCCCGTTTTCATCAGAGGAAAAATAACCAGCCAAAATGAACGGATCGGGCCGCAGCCGTCGATCTGCGCCGCCTCTTCCAATTCATATGGAATTCCTCTTACCGTTCCTTGCAGAAGGAAAAAGGCAAATGCCAGCCCCAATCCCCAGTAAACGATCACAATGCCATACAGAGAATTATTCAAATGTAAAACTCTTGTCACCTGTACCAGTGGAATCATGATGGTAGCAAATGGAATCAGCATGGAAGCCATCAGTAATTTTGAAAACAATCTGGAATACATAGTGGGATATCGTTCGCACCAGTAGGCCGCCATACTGGAAAGAAGTAGAATTCCTAGTATTCCTGCTGCTGTGATCAAAGTTGTATTGCGCAGTAATTTTGGGATCTCTATTGTTTTCCAGGCCTTCGAAAAGTTTCCCAACTGAAGGTTCGACGGAAATCCAAGGGGATTTGATACTATTTCACCCAAAGGTTTTATTGAATTAATAAATACAATCAACAGCGGATAGAGAAAGATCAAAATGATAATTGTTAAGAAAATGATTAGGATTACCGTTTTAAAATTTTTCCTTTTTAAGCCCATTTCTTCTCCTTTCTCCTGGTCAAATACATTTGGACCGATGTAATAACCACAATTATCAGAAAGAACACCAGGGATTGCGCTGTTGCCAGTCCGTATTTATTATTGGAAAATGCATCATAATAAATATTAAGTGCCAGGGACGTGGTAGATCCATACGGACCACCCTTGGTCAAGGAAAAATTCAACTCAAACATCTTAAATGCACAAGATATCGTCCAGAACAAACAGATGGTGATAAAAGGCATAACCAATGGTAATTTGATATGAAAGAAGGTTTTCCAACCATTGGCTCCATCGATTTGGGCAGATTCTAACAAATCCGAAGACAGGGACGTAAATCCCGCCGTCATGATAACCATTACATATCCAAGATTCTGCCAGACAAACACGATGACCAACGCCCAGAATGCCGTCTCTTCCTGGCCCAGCCACGGTACCTGCATAAAAGTCATATGTAACTTCTCACCAATAGCAGGCATGCCGGCCACGAAAATAAACTGCCAGACAAATCCTAACACCATACCACCGATTGTGTTCGGTAGATACAGCGCCAGCCGGAACATATTGCGTAATGGCACGCGCGCGGTCAGTACAACTGCAGCGGCCGTTCCTGTCACAACTACCAGAATCACATTGACAAATGTGATGGAAAATGTAAACCAGAATGACTCCAGAAATGTAGATTTCCCATTTAATATGGCTGCAAAATTTTTAAATCCTATGAAAGATATCTCGTTAGAAACTCCGTTCCAGTCCGTAAAAGAATATATAATACTGATCACAAACGGAGCTACAATCGCTATAATAAATACTGCCGAAGCAGGTCCAAGGAATAACAAATGTGCCCCGATTCCTACCCTCTTTTTCCGCATCTTCCTTCTTCCCTTCCACTGAGCTGCCCAAAATCCAGATCTGGTATTTACATTGATCTTACCTCAAATCATCTTGTTCGTTTCTGGTAATTTCATCCATTTCCCGCCAGTATACTCTGGCCTCATAAGGCCTGAACAAAAATTCTTTCTCGACAGCACTGCCGCTTTCCGAATTAACACCTATTTCATCCTTGGAAACCTTATAATTCCCGATCAGAAGTCTATTTTTCAGGAAATCCTTCCGGTATTCTTTAGGAATCAGAACCGATACCTTCTGATCTGTAAAATTGCAGATAACCAGAAGCTGTTCCTCAGCCAGTGTTCTGGTATACATAAAGATGTAAGGATGGTCTTCTTCCAGTACTTCATATTTTCCATAAATCCATACGTCATAGCGTTTTCGAAGGGCAAGCAATTCTTTATAGTATGAATATACAGAATCGGGATCCTTCCGTTGATCCAATATGTTTATTTCCCGGTAATTCGGATTGACCTTCAGCCATGGCGTTCCTTCTGTGAACCCTGCATGTTTCCCACTATCCCATTGCATTGGCGTTCTTACGTTGTCTCGTCCCCGGAATTGAACCAATTCCAAAAAACGTTCCTCTGTCAGTTTCCCTGTATCCACCAGTTCCCTATAAAAGTTTCCAACTTCCACATCCTTATAATCCGACAAACTGGAGAATCTTGCATTGGTCGCTCCCAATTCCTGTCCCTGGAACAAAAACGGTGTTCCCTGCAACGTATAAAAACAAGTCGCTAGCATCTTCGCCGATTCGCAGCGATACCTCTTATCGTCGCCGTATCTTGTTACCGCCCTTGGAGAATCATGACTCTCCAAGCAGAGTGTGTTCCAGCCTTTCCCCTCCAGCTCTGTCTGCCATCTTGTCACTAT
This sequence comes from Diplocloster agilis, assembly GCF_019042275.1. Classification (GTDB taxonomy): domain Bacteria; phylum Bacillota; class Clostridia; order Lachnospirales; family Lachnospiraceae; genus Diplocloster; species Diplocloster agilis. Next base: position 114,094 of record NZ_JAHQCW010000010.1, on the reverse strand, counting down.
ATTTTTCAAGATACGAAGTGGAATCTTTTCATCGTTCCATTTTCCATATGGCCCATCATTACCAAAAGAATCCAGTTCATACTGAAAAACCATGTCCAATTCGCGCCGGTCATATCCTGCATATTGCAGGGCCTCAACCGTTGTCACATCATCTGTTTGTCCCACCGTACACAGCTCATATTTCGATAGAACTTTCCGGTTCATTTCCCTCAGGAACTCGTGAACCCGTGGTCCGTGGCAGTAAGGGCTAACATCTTTCGCGAACTCTTTGTCTGGTAGTCCCGGTTTTTTTGAAATATCGCTAATAACATCCAGCCGAATACCGTCGATGCCTTTGCTGCACCACCAGTTCATCATCTGATAGATCTCTTCTCTCACTTTATCATTTTCCCAGTTCAGATCCGGCTGCTTCTTGGAAAACAGATGCAGATAATACATTTCGGTATGTGAATCGTACTCCCATGCAGAGCCTCCGAACAAAGAGTTCCAGTTATTCGGTTCCTTTCCCTCCTTCCCTTCACGCCAGATATAAAAATCCCTGTACGGATTGTCGCGGGACTTCCTGCTGTTCACAAACCACACATGCTCGTCTGATGTATGATTCAGCACCATATCCATCATGATCTTCAATCCCATTTGATGCGCCTGCTCCAGCAGTCGTTCGAAATCCTCCATTGTACCGAATACTGTCATAATCTTTTGATAGTCACTTACATCATATCCGTTATCATCATTGGGTGATTCATAAATAGGACAAAGCCACAGGATATCTACTCCGAGTTCTTTCAGGTAAGGCAGCTTCTGCCGGATTCCCTCCAGATCTCCGATCCCATCCTTATTACTGTCATAAAAACTTCTGGGATATATCTCATAGACCACAGATTCTTTCCACCAGTTTTTTTCCATCAATATCCTCCATTTTATTGCAGGGCGCCCTGTCTTGATGTATAATATTATAATATAATATTTTATATATTTCTTGTATTATATTGCGATTTAATAACATAATTCTATACTTTATAATAGGAGATCACCAAATATGATTCAAATTAATAATCCACAGTTTAAAGAGAAAGCAGATCACCGCATCGGACTTCTTCCTCTCAAGCTCTACCACATGCCCTATTCCCAGAAAATATCCAGCTTTCCCATGCACTGGCACAACGAATTTGAGATCACTCTGGCACAAAGCGGCAAAGGTCTCTACCGAATAGACTCCAGAGAATACATCATTGAAAAAAACGATATCATCATTATATCCCCCCGGGTAATGCATTCTGGACAACGGATGGAGCAGTTGGATTTTGTAACTGACAGCTTTGTTTTCCAGCCAGGCTTCCTTTCTTCTGCACTCCCTGAAGTCACCTCCTTAAATTACCTGAACCCCATCTTCGAAGGAGAGCTTTGTTTCATTCAAATCATAAGGCCCAGCCAGCCCGGTCACAAAGATTTGAAACATTGCTTTCTCAATATGAAAAGTTGCTATATAAATAAGGAACCCTATTATGAGCTCCGACTAAAAGAATTACTCCTGCACTTTTTTTATCTCCTGTTCCACCACAACTTTCTATCCATACAAAAATCCCGGCCAGTAATCCGGGAAAATGAAGAAAAAATTCGTATTGCTTTAAAATACATCGAAGAACACTACAGCGATGATCTTAGTATTGACAAGTTGGCTGATCTGACTGGCTTCAGTCCCTGTCATTTCATGAATACCTTTAAAAAATATGTAGGACTGCCTTGCAATAAATATATTACCCAATTTCGCCTGGATCTGGCCGCCAAGCTTTTATCCGAAACCCGGGATCCCATTATGAATATTGCCTTGATGATTGGATACAATAATATCTCCTATTTTAACCGTTCATTCCGTGACAAATTTGGTATCACCCCCCGCGAATACCGAAATGAGTTTCTGTGACATGTGTTACCTTCCGGAAATTCTATTTCTATCTGACCACCTCCACCTGCCGGTAACTGCTAAAGCATTAGGAATGCACTGGATTTTTACAGTACTTCCTCCAACCTTGGACATATTCCACAACCTGTCCGCATACATTAGTGCATAAGGAAAAGGAGTGTGGACGATGTTCGAAAGGAAACCTATACAGGAACTTACAAAAGACCTAAGAGCCAATACCTCCGCCGGGCTGACAGAAGTGGAGGCGGCGGCCAGATTACAGGAATATGGAAAAAACGCATTGGCGGAGGAAAAGCCCAAATCCTCTGCCCAGATGTTTCTGGAGCAGCTGAACGAACCTCTGATCTTTGTTCTCTTTGTTGCAGCGGGAGTCTCCATGCTGCTTCGGGAATTCGGAGACACGATCATCATCATGGCGGTAATCCTGCTGAACTCCATTGTCGGCGTCATTCAGGAAGGTAAGGCGCAAAAAGCGCTGGATGCGCTGAAAAAGCTGACAAGCCCCAGCGCTTTAGTAAAAAGAGAAGGACAGACCTATGAGATACCGTCCGAGGAACTGGTGCCGGGTGATCTGGTAATCCTGGAAGCCGGCCGGCAGATTCCCGCGGACCTGCGTCTCATTTCCTCCGCCAGCCTGAAGATCGAGGAATCCGCTCTCACCGGAGAATCACATCCGATCGAAAAAGATTCCGGTTTTCTGGCCGTCAAGGAACTGCCTCTGGGCGACCGCAGGAATATGGCCTATATGTCTACCAATATCGTATATGGAAGAGGCAGCGGCTTAGTCACCGCAACCGGAATGCACACGGAGATCGGCCGGATCGCGGGTATGATATCCCGCGCCCATAATGAGCCAACCCCGCTGCAAAAGCGGCTGGCTGACCTTGGTAAACTACTCAGTATCGTCGCGGTTTTCCTGTGCGTGGCATTATTTGGTATCGCGATCCTCCAGCACCGGAATGTTTTCGATATGCTGCTTACGGCTATATCTCTGGCGGTGGCGGCGGTTCCGGAAGGGCTTCCGGCCATCGTCACCATCGTACTGGCGCTCAGTGTGTCACGTATGGTTAAGGTACATACCATCGTCCGGAGGCTCCCTTCGGTGGAAACTCTCGGGGCCGTGAGCATCGTCTGCTCGGACAAGACCGGAACCCTGACCCAGAATAAAATGACGGTGGTCCGAAGCTTTGTAAACTTGGAATTTCATACGACCGAAGAACTGGACGATGAGAAATACCGTTATCTGGTGGAAGGACTGGTTCTGTGCAGCGACGCTACCGTGGAAGATTCCAGAAGGATCGGCGACCCTACCGAATTGGCCCTGGTGGAACTGGGCATCAAATGCCATAAATCCAAACCTGTGCTGGAGCACCGAATGCCGCGGATAAATGAACTTCCCTTTGATTCTTCCCGGAAAATGATGACGACCATGCACCGCAGCTTGGGCACCACCGTCTCCTATACCAAAGGGGCCCCGGATGTAATACTGGAGCGCTGCACACATATTCTTCTGCATGGAAAAACTGTGCCTTTGACCGCCGGACACCGGAAAGAAATCCTATCCGCTATGAATCACATGTCGGCGGATGCCCTGCGGGTCCTGGCCCTCTCCATGCGCCGGGACAGCACCTCCCTTGTGGAAAAGGGCATGACTTTTGTCGGCTTGGTCGGCATGATGGATCCGGTACGGCCGGAAGTCTACGGCGCGGTACAGCAGTTCCGGCACGCCTCGGTGCGCACGGTGATGATCACCGGCGATCATGTCAACACCGCCTACGCCATTGCCAGGGATATCGGAATCGCCGATCATCCCAAACAGTGTATCGAAGGCGCGGAGTTAGATAAGATACCGGAGGCGGAACTGCCTTCCAAGATTAAGAATATTACCGTCTTCGCCAGAGTATCCTCCGAACACAAGGTTCGGATTGTCAAAGCTTTTAAATCTCTTGGCAATATCGTGGCTATGACGGGAGACGGTGTAAACGACGCCCCCTCCCTGAAAACCGCGGATATTGGAATCGCCATGGGAATGAACGGCACCGATGTGGCCAAGAACGCCTCCGACCTGATTCTGACCGACGATAATTTCGCCACGATTGAAAAGGCTATCTCCGAAGGACGGGGGATTTATGAAAATATAAAGAAATCCATACTGTTTTTACTCTCCTCCAACTTCGGGGAGATCATTACCATGTTTTTATCCATACTGATCGGTCTGCCAAGTCCTCTGAAAGCCAGCCACATCCTGTGGATCAATCTGATCACAGACTCCCTGCCCGCTCTGGCTCTCGGCGTGGACGAAAACGACAAGAAGCTGCTGATGTCCAGGCCGCCACGGAATCCGAAGGAAAATCTCTTCGCCCACGGGGGGCTGTTCTGCACCCTGTTTTACGGCACACTGATTGCCCTGATCAGCCTGGTTGCCTTTATGACGATTCCCTATGCCTACCTGCAGGCCAACCACGCGGAATTTACCATGACAAATATTATGACGGTTCTGGCTGTACCGGAACTGCTGGCCAGAGCGCAGACCTATGCCTTTACCGTACTGGGCCTCTCCCAGCTCTTCCATGCGATCGGTATGCGCAATGTGGAGGAATCCGTATTCAAGATCGGACTGTTCAACAATAAACTGATGATCCTGTCCTTTGTTCTCGGCTTCCTGCTGCAGTTTTCCGTAACAGAGATTCCCACCCTAGTAACCATGTTCGGCACTGCCAAACTTTCCCATGGCGAGTGGGGCCGCCTTCTCTGCCTGGCCTCCCTGCCGCTGTGGGCCCATGAAATCATGCTGATCCCTACATACCTAACGGTCCGCAAGAAACACTCCGCCGATGATCAGAACGGCTCCGGCGAATCCCATGTAGGAAACCTTTTCTCCCAAAATTAACCAGGCCGCCACCATCGTTACAAATGGATTCAGATAAATATAATTATTCGTTTTAATGATTCCGATCGATTTCACCGCCACATTCCATGTCACATAACCTGCCGCGCTGCCCAGCAATCCCAGGAACAGAAGGCTCACCAGCACATCCGGGCGGGCAAGCGCCGGCAGGTTGAATGCACCGCCCTGGAAGATCACCACGGGCAGTGTGGTCAGGAATCCATACAACATGATTTTTCTGGTCAGCACCAGATTATCATAACGCTTTACATAAGCTTTCAGATTCACGGAATAAACTGCCCAGCACAGAGCCGCCAGCACAGTCAGCAGATCGCCCAATGGGTTTAGTTTTAACACAAAGGTCCCGTTAAACACCACCAGCATTACTCCGGCTAATGCAATCAGCGCCCCGCTCCAGGTAGACTTCTTAAGCTTTTCATCTTTGGTCATAATATGAGCCAATACGGCCGTAAAAATCGGAGCCGCAGCCAGAATGATGCTCACATTGGATGTGAGCGTGTAAGTCAGGGCAACATTTTCGCATAGAAAATAAAGCGTGCTTCCCATCACAGCCAAACCGGCTATTCCAAGCTCATCTTTTAAGCTTTTCGGTTTTTCAAATTTTCTGCTGAGCAGCGCCAGAACGGCATAAGCCATCCCGAAGCGCATAACCATAATTTGAGCCGGTGTGAAATAATCCAGCATAATTTTGGAAGCAATAAAGGTGCTTCCCCATACAATTATTGTGAGGCAGGCCAGCGTATGGCCCATTATCTGCGTTTTCTTCTCGTTTTCCATGTTAAGCTCTTCCATCTTCTCCCTCTTTTTCCAATCCTTCTTCGAATATATCAAGACAGCAAAAGGGCCGCTGTAAAAGGGATGCCCCCGGCAAATCCCCTTGTACAACAGTCCCTTGCGGCTCTTACAATGCTCTGGCGTTACTGGAAGAGATACTGAATCATTTTCACAGCGTCTTCCATGTTCTTCGTGCTGGTTGTGATTCCGATATACATCGGTTCCGCCTGATTAGTCAAAGATCCGTATATCCCGCTGTTCTCCAGCGATATCCCGACGCTGTACTCTCCTGTGGGCTCCTGCCCCTCTTCTTCTATCACACCGCTTTTCAGTATCTGCCCGTCCAGCTTCTGATCCAGCTGCGCAGGCAATTTGTCAGAAAGATCCACAAACAGTCCCTGTTCCGCGTAGCTTAAAAACTGTTCCCGGTCCGCGATCATCACATCCACCATTCCCGCGGAGATATTCACCATCAGCTTCGTCCGGGTCGCCATATCCGATCCATCCTCGTTAATCCACAGCGCATCCATGACCTCGATGGTATTCTTACCGGCATCCAGTCCCAGATAGTCCAGCAGATCGGTCTTAAAATCTTCCCGCGCCTGTTCCTCCCACTGATCATTGACCACCGCGACGTTAAGAGCCGCTTCCGGCCTCGGCTTTACCATCGTATAAATAACGGAACCTAGGAGGGCCGCCGCTATCACAACAATGAGCACTTTTACCAGATAGTAATCTCGGAAAAACTGCAATTTTCCCTTTCCGTCAAGCTCCTTGAATTTCTCCCTGTCCTTCTTTTCTTCCCGCTTCTGATATAACAAAGCATCATCTTCCAGCTTTGTTTTCTCTATCGTTTCCTTCGGCATACATATCCATTCCTTTCCTCAGCATAACCCGCGTGCACGGTCCAAGCCCATCCTCTTTTGCTGTCCGTTGCATAACAGCCTTAACAACTATTATAATCATGTTCTTCTATAAAAGTAAATGCTCTCTTTTCATTTCACAGATTTTTCAACCTTTTTCTACAATTTTTGCTGCTTGGTTCACCCATCATGCTCTTTTTTATTTGGCTTTCATAAGGTGTTGTGGCGGTATTTGCCGGAAAGTGGTATTCTCTAAATGATGTAATTGCTGAAATGTCAGAGAGATATGAGGAAAATAGTATGATCGATGGAAATAATAAGGTACTGACACTCGGAGTGCAGCCAGATGAAATGGAATTTGTACAAGAAAAATTTGCTGTCAGCGGTATTGTCAGTGATGTGACATATCAGTATGAAGCTGTCTTAGCAGCCTGTGGAGATATTGTTATCATTGTAAAAGATAGAATTCCTGCTAAAGCGTGGAAGGATATACAATCGTATCGGTTAGAAGCAGGTTCGGTTGATGATACGGTCTATTATACTTTTTCATTGGAGCAATGGTTGGAAGCAATTACTGTGTATCGGGACGAAAAGGCTTTGATGAAGGAATGGCGGCAATGGTGGCAGAATATACACCCTGAGTATGATAAGTTTAATCCGGATGGTGTAGTTGATTATGGTCGTTATTTCACCATGCCTGACGGAAAACGTATCCTTGTCATTTTAAAAGAAACCAATGAATTGGCTACAAGTCTATCGGACTTCTTATTCTGTGGAGGAAGCCGGACTTATTATAAAACTTGGAATAATGTTGCCAGATGGATGAATGTTATATTTCAAGATGAGTTCATAGAATATGTTCCAAGAGCAGTTCTGGATGATGCCGTACATAATTTTGCTGTTATGAATATTAAGAAATACGCCGGCGGGAATACTGCTGACAAAAGTGAGGTAAAGAGAATTGCAAAAGACGATCGTGTTTTACTGGCAAGGCAGATCAGATTATATAAGCCGGATCTCATAATTACAGGCGGATGGAATCTGGTATCTGACTTCGTACATGATATTCTGCTAAAAGAACCAAAAAGCAATTGGTACAATCCGGAAAAAAGAGCGGATGAGGCAGAGCCAAACTTATGGTATTATTGGACGAAAAATGCGAGGACAGGAAAAAAGACACTTGTGGTCAGTATGCCGCACCCCAACAGAACAGCCATCAAGTGGGTTTTGGAGCTGCAGAAGGTTTTGCACAAAGAATTTGGAAAGTAAAGAGTATACATAATCCATATTTGCAGTGATGTTTTTTTAAAACCAGGTAAGATAATAAGTAAGATAAAGATATATCAAGAAGTACTGCCACTGCTTTTAAGCAATCAAAAGGGGCTGTGGAAAAACAGTCTAAATACGAAGAGGGCTTACCGTCTTATCACCATTGAGACGAAAGTCCTCTTCGTATTTAAACTGTTTTACTTCAATACGTCTACGTTCAGGAGGCCTCCTGCAGATTACTCAGCTTCGCCGCCTGGTCCGCCGCGATCAGGCTGTCGATGACCTCGTATAGATCCCCGTCCAGCACAGAATCCAGCTTGTGTAAGGTCAGCTTGATCCGATGGTCCGTTACACGGCCCTGGGGAAAGTTGTAGGTTCTGATCTTCTCGGAACGGTCCCCGGTTCCAACCTGGCTTCTTCTGGCCTCCGCCTCGGCGTCATGTTTTTTCGCCAACTCCAGTTCGTATAGTCTGGACCGGAGCACCTTCAGCGCTTTGTCTTTATTTTTCAGCTGGGACTTTTCATCCTGACAGGATATCACGATTCCGGTGGGGATATGGGTCAGACGCACGGCAGAGTCTGTGGTGTTGACGCACTGGCCGCCGTTTCCGGACGCCCGGAACACGTCGAATTTACAGTCGTTCATATCCAGCTCCACGTCCACTTCTTCCGCCTCCGGCATAATCGCAACGGTGATGGTCGAAGTATGGATACGGCCGCCGGATTCGGTCTCGGGCACCCGCTGTACCCGGTGCACGCCGCTCTCGTATTTTAATTTGGAATATGCGCCCTGGCCGGTAATCATAAAAATGACTTCCTTGAAACCGCCGATTCCATTCTCATTCACACTGATCATTTCTGTTTTCCAGCGGTTCCGCTCCGCGAACCGGACATACATCCGGTATATCTCGGCAGCAAACAACGCCGCTTCGTCTCCGCCGGCGCCGGCCCTGATCTCAACGATAACATTCTTTTCATCGTTAGGGTCCTTGGGCAGCAGCAGGATCTTTAGCTGGTGCTCTAGCTGCGCCATCCTGTCCTTGGATTCATTTAACTCTTCCTTAGCCAGCTCCCGCATCTCCTCGTCGGATTCCTCCTCCAGCATTGCGAGACTGTCCTCGATATTCTGCTTACAGTTCTTATATTCCTTATAGGCCTCTACAATCGGCGCCAAATCGTTCTGCTCTTTCATCAGCGTCCTGAAACGATTCTGATCATTGACTACCGAAGGCTCATTCAGTTCGCTCATGATTTCTTCAAACCGTATCAATAAGTCTTCCAGTCTGTCAAACATCTATAATTCCTCCTTTAATCTCCCGCACACTACGCGGTCCAAGCCTGCCAGGTCCTTAATTACCCGGACTTCTTCATAATGATGCCCGCTCAACAGAGAAGACACCGCTTCACCCTGATCGTATCCGATCTCCAGATACAGCCATCCTCCCGGGGTGAGATAATCGCCCGCTTCGGCTCCGATCCTCCGGTAGAAATCCATTCCATCGGCTCCGCCGTCCAGCGCGGATAAGGGCTCATATTCCCTGACCTCCGGCATCAGGCCACTGATCACTTCCGTAGGGATATAGGGGGGATTCGAGACAATCAGATCGAAGGTTCCGTCTATCGGTTCGAATAGATCTCCCTGCCGCCAGCACGCCTCCACGCCGAGCCGTTCTGCATTCGCTTTCGCAACTTCCAGCGCTTCCGCGGATAGATCCGTGCCAACGCCGAGCAAGTCATTTCTTCCATATAATAAACTTAATAAAATACACCCTGAACCGGTACATAGATCCAGTACCTTCATGCCAGGCGACAGCCTCCGCTTCACTTCTTCCACCAGGACTTCCGTATCCTGTCTTGGAATCAGCACCCGCCGGTCCACCTGAAAGGGCAGGCCGTAGAATTCCTGTTCTCCGGTCAGATGCTGGAGCGGAATGTGTCCGCAGCGCGCATCCAGAAGCCGGTCATAATTCTCCCACATACCGTCGTCCATAGGTTCCCGCTGGTGCAGCAGATACTGCGCATTCGTGAGTCCGGAAGCGTAATTCAGCAAATACCATGCGTCAAAGCGGTATTCCTCAATCTGTGACTGCGCCAGCTTCTTTTCTCCGTATATCTTTGCTTCCTGAAACGTCATGCTTATCTCCCAACTGTTCTGCGCCGAACTCTTCGGCCAGATATGCTTTCCAGTCAAAAACAGCCTCCACAGCGGTGATCGCCACCTCGATCATGCTGTCATCCGGCTCCTTCGTCGTCAGTCCCTGCATCCAGAGGCCCGGTTTGCTCAGGATCCCGATCAGCTTATTGTCCGTATTACCGGCCAGGCGGATAAATTCGTAAGCCACTCCGGCGATCAGCGGCACCAGCAGGACTCTGCTGAGCAGACGCACCACCGGCGAATCCACCCGGATAAACATGAAGAAAAACACACTGATAATGACAACCATCAACAGAAAACTGGTGCCGCAGCGCTTATGCTGCTTCGAACTGCTGCGCACATTCTCCACGGTAAGTTCTTTTCCATGTTCCACACAGTTGATACATTTGTGTTCGGCTCCGTGATACATGTAGACCCGCTTGATATCCTTCATACAGGAAATCAGCGCTACATAGGATATAAACAGAATAATACGGATAGCCCCTTCTATAATAGCAAGCACCGTATAGGAAATAATGTACTTCTTAAAATAGCCGGCTATCAATAGCGGCAGTACCATGAAGATCCCGACTGCCAATACTACCGACAGAACGATGGCCAGTCCCATGACTACCTTCTCCGCCTTATCTTTGAACAGCTTTTCCATGACCTGATCCGCCTTGGATGCCTGGGCTTCTTCCTCTTCTTCATAAAAGCTGGCCGAAAAGGTCAATGTCTTCATTCCCAACACCAGAGAATCGATAAACGCAAAGACGCCTCTGATAAACGGCCACTTCTTAATCCGTGAGTTTTTTAATACCCCTTCATAATTGCTGATCTGTAATTCTATCTCTCCATCGGGCTTTCTCACGGCAACAGAGTATTCATCACCATGCTTCATCATGATACCCTCGATCACTGCCTGCCCGCCGATTCCTGAAGATTTCATATGTTTTCCTCCTATGGCCCGTAACTGCGCCATACATTTTACGGAAAAAAGAGTTCCCTGCGAAACTCCCTTTCATTTCCTTAAAAAATGAGGTTGAGATTAAATAACCTCAACCTTCTCTATCTGCCTTATTTGTTTTCGTTCATGCCATACTTACGGTTGAACTTATCGATACGTCCGCGAGCGGATGCCGCTTTCTGCTGTCCGGTGTAGAACGGATGACATTTGGAACAAACTTCCACGTGGATTTCGTTCTTTGTGGATCCGGTTACAAAAGTATTTCCGCAGTTGCAGGTTACCGTAGCCTGATGGTATGTCGGATGAATTCCTTCTCTCATTGTTTTCACCTCTCTATATCTACTTTCTGTCCCCTTAGGGGATCTTACATACGTTACTTATAAACAGCTTTCATATTGTATCATACCCACGAGCTGATTGCAAGTTTTTCTTAAATAAATTTTGTTTTTTTCACCATCTGTACAAACTCCATATTATTCTTGGTCCGTACAAACATATTCAGGATATTTTCCACCGCTTCGTCGGTCCGCAGGCCGTTCAGCGCCTTCCGCATCAGATAGACCGCTTCCTGCTCTTCCCTGGTCAGGAGCAGATCCTCTCTTCTGGTGCTGGACTTCTGAATGTCGATGGCCGGGAAAATCCGTTTTTCCTGCAGCTTTCGGTCCAAAACCAGCTCCATATTACCGGTTCCTTTGAACTCCTCATATACCACATCGTCCATCTTGCTGCCCGTGTCCACAAGGGCGGTAGCCAGAATCGTAAGGCTTCCCCCTTCCCGCATGTTTCTCGCGGCGCCGAAAAAGCGTTTTGGCATGTGCAAGGCCGCCGGGTCCAAACCTCCGGAAAGCGTTCTTCCGCTGGGCGGCACCGTCAGGTTATAGGCTCTGGCCAGTCTCGTTATGCTGTCCAGCAGGATCACCACGTCTTTCCTGTGTTCCACCAGGCGCTTCGCCCGTTCGATCACCATCTCCGACACCCGTTTGTGATGTTCCGGAAGCTCATCGAAAGTGGAATAGATCACTTCCACGTTCTGTCCCTCGATCGCTTCCTTGATATCCGTAACCTCCTCCGGCCGTTCGTCGATCAGCAGGATAATCAGATGCATTTCCGGATTGTTGGTGATAATCGACTTGGCCACATCCTTTAACAGGGTTGTCTTACCTGCCTTCGGAGGGGAGACGATCATACCGCGCTGTCCTTTACCGATCGGGGAAATCACATCCACAATCCGCATAGCAATGCTGGACTGTGATCTTTCCAGACGCAGTCTCTTATTTGGGAATATAGGCGTCATATCTTCAAAGTTAAATCTGCGGTTTGCCTCTGAAGGATGAAAGCCATTAATACTCTTTAAATAAAGTAACGCGCTGAACTTTTCCTGCTGGGTTTTAATCCTGGTATTTCCGCATAAGATATCACCGGTTTTCAGATTAAATCTGCGGATCTGAGATGGGGATACATAGACATCGTTCTCTCCCGGAAGATAATTGGCGCACCGGATGAATCCATAGCCGTCCGGCAGTACCTCCAGTATTCCGTTGGCTGTAACACCGCTGTCCAGCTGTTCCATATCCGGGACATTCGCCCTGCTCTCGCCGTCCTGCCTGTCCTCGCGGTTATCCTGCCTCTTCTCTTCCCTGGATTCAGGCTGTGTCTGGAATCTTACATCCTCCCGGGACTGGGCCTGAGTTCTTGAATCTTCTCTGAACTGGTTCTGGCTTCTTCCCTCTTCCCTGGACTGCGCCTGATTCCTTGACTCCTCCCTGGACGGAGCCTGGTTTCGCTCCTCTGCTCTGGATGCGGTCTGATTTCTTGTTTCTTCTCTCGAAGGGGCCTGATTTCTCGTCTCTTCCCTGGAAGAAACCTGATTTCTCGTCTCTTCTCTGGACGGAGCCTGATTCCTTGACTCTTCCCTGGATGCCGTCTGATTTCCGTTCTCTTCCCTGGACGGCGTTTGAGTTCTTACCGCTATCCTGGACTGATTCTTATATCGCGGTCGCTGCTGGCTGGACACGACTCTCTTCTTCGTCTCGCTCAGCGGCTTTTCCGCCTGTTTTTCTTCTTTATCCTGTTTCATTTCTTCTTTTTCCTGTGCGGCTTCCTCCTGTCCGGCTGCCGTGGCCGGCTCCCCCTCCGCCTTCTGATCCTCTGCAAGCATCAGTTGGATCAGGTCGCCTTTACGCATCCCGGAAGTCCCCTTCATGCCGCGGGCCTTCGCAATGTCTTTCAGCGCTGCCAATGATAACGATTCGTATTTTTCCCGATTCATGCTATTCTCCTTTATTTATTCTGTTCTGTATTACCGTTTTGGTTTACATGCTGGGATTCATGTCAGAAACGACTATGACTTTAATTTCCAATTATTTTCATTATACACACAGGAAGTAGAATTGACAAGCGGTTTTTCCTTTACCGAACCTTTTACCGAACGGAACAGGCGCAAAAAAGGCACAAGCGGGCAAAAACCTCTGAACCGGGAACACCTTAGGTGCTGTCGGTTCAGAGGCCCAGTTGATAGCCCGGGTTTTGAGATCCGTTATCTGACAATCTCTTTAAAAATATTCTTAAGTCCGGGATAAATCCTACGGAATTTTTGATAGCGCTCTTCATAGAGGTCCACGGTTTCCGGATCCGGCTCTATGGTGGCGGTAATGCGGATCAGTTTTTCGGCAGCGTCCTCAACGGACTCAAATTCTTTGTTGGCCACCGCCGCCAGTATCGCTCCACCGTAAGCAGGCCCCTCTTCCACCTCGATCAGGTCTACCTTCAGGTTGAGGATATCCGCGATCATCTGCCGCCATAGCGGGCTCTTTGCGCCGCCGCCGCAGATCTTGGTGCGCTCTATACGGATGCCCAGGTCTTTGGCGATTTCCAGGGAATCGCGAAGGGCGAAGGCTACCCCCTCAAGGACCGCCTGGGTCATGTCGGCCCGGGTGGTGTCCATGGTCATCCCGATAAAGGTTCCTCTGGCATTGGGATCATTATGCGGGGAACGCTCTCCCATCAGGTAGGGCAGGAAAAACACGTGATTATGGCCAAGCGCCGGTATTTTGTCCTGTTCCCCCTGGTAATCGCTGCTGTTTAAAATCTCATCCATCCACCACTTATTGCAGGATGCGGCGCTGAGCATGCAGCCCATAAGGTGATAATGCCCGTCGGCATGGGCAAAGGAATGAAGACCGTTGTGAGCATCCACTCCGAAGTTTTTGCTGGAAATAAAGATCGTCCCGGAAGTCCCCAGGGATATATTGCACATACCGTCGCCTACGGTTCCGGTCCCCACCGCTGCGGCAGCGTTATCCCCTGCCCCCGCGGCCACGATTACCGAAGGAGACAGCCCCAGCGTATCGGCGATTTCCTTCGTGACCGTGCCGACGCTTTCATAACTTTCGTATACGCGGGCCAGCTGCTCTTCCCGTATTCCGCAGATTTCTTCCATTTCTTTGGACCAGCAGCGGTTTCTGACATCAAAGAGCAGCATGCCGGAAGCATCGGATACATCCGTGCAGAAGACGCCGGTCAAACGGTAAGCCAGATAGTCTTTGGGAAGCATGATTTTACAGATTTTGCTAAAGTTGTCCGGCTCGTTTTCTTTAACCCACAGAAGTTTCGGGGCGGTAAAACCGGCAAACGCGATGTTGGCGGTATAGCCGGTCAGTTTTTCCATTCCGATCACGCCATTCAGGTACTCGCATTCTTTGATGGACCGGCCGTCGTTCCAGAGGATAGCCGGTCTGATCACCCGGTCATTTTCATCCAAAATTACCAGTCCGTGCATCTGGCCCCCAAAGCTTATACCGGCTACCTGTTCTTTGTCCGTATCCGCCAGCAGTTCCCGAATCCCCTCTATCGTCTGCTCATACCAGTCCTCCGGGTTTTGTTCCGACCATCCCGGGTGAGGGAAATATAAGGGATATTCACGGGATACAATCTTCCGGATGCTGCCTTTCGCGTCCATAAGCAGTAATTTAACCGCCGAAGTTCCCAGATCAATACCTATATAGAGCATAATATCCTCCTTTTTATTTTCCGGCTAAAGATTCTCCGGTATTTTTATTTCATTTTTCATATAAAAATATTCTCTGGCCGGTTTCTGCCCGTTGACCAGATAGTGAACGGCCAGCGTAACCGACTGATAGCCCTGGGTCCAGGGCTGCTGGCAGATGGTGCCCAGAATTCTTTCTTCTTTCAATAGCTTTGATATGGACGGCGTCAGGTCGCTGCCGACTATTTTAATAGGGTGGGGCAGTTCCGTATTCCCGCTCTGCCAGTCGGACACCGCTCGGCACACCCCATCGGCCGCTGCCGCCGCTATATATACCGCGTTTATTTCGGGATGCCGGTTCAGCATTAGGAGCGTTTGGGTATAGCCGGTCTCTTTGTCATCCTCCGTCTCTACAATGTCCAGAATATTAAGTTCGGGAAATCTTTTCTTTTGTGTCTCATAGAAGCCTCTGATCCGCTGATTGTGGCCCAGGATTTTTACGGAACCGGTTGCGATACCTACCCGGCCTTTGCCGTCTGTCGCAATACCCAGGATACCGCAAGCCGTCCGACCGCTTTTCAGATAGTCGCAGCCCACGTAGCAGAGTCTGCGGCTGCCTTCGATATCCGTGTTTACGGTAATGACCGGTATGTTTTTTTCCGACAATTCATTGATTTTACCGGCTATCCTCTCATCATTGATCGGATTCAGGATGAGAAAATGAATTTGTTCTTCCAGCTGATCCATAAGCCGGAGCTGCTCCTCCACCTGGTATCCCTTCATGGTCTTTACCACTACCTGAATGCCGAACTCGGCTGCCTCCTGCTCCGCTCCCTTGATCCCTTTTAAGATATCGTCAAAGAATTCATTCCCCCTGGCACACAGGATCACACCTATGATAAAATTCTTTTTTCGGGCCGCCAGGGCTTTACCGGCCGCATTGGGCCGGTAACCCAGTTCTTTGGCGATCTTTTGTACGCGCTCTTCGATCTCAGGTTTGACATGTCCACGGTTGTTAATGACCCGGTCCACGGTTCCCCTGGATACACCCGCTTTTTCCGCGATCTGTTTGATTGTCACCGACATATGTCCCGTCTCCGTTATATTCTGCTATGCAAAGGGGTTTTCCGAGGGATATCTCATCTCTTTGGGCTGATTAAACCCGATATCCTCCACTCCCAGATATTTGAATACTTCGAACAGGGTTTTTCCAAAATGTCCGAAGGCTACCGCTCCGTGATGCGGATAGTGTTTCTCTACCAGCACATGGCGGTAAAATCTTCCCATATCTGGGATCGCGAACACTCCGATTCCGCCGAAGGACCTGGTCGCTACCGGCAGGATCTCACCCTCGGCCACATATGCCTTTAATTTCGCATCCGCAGTGCTCTGCAGACGGTAGAAGGTGATCTCACCCGGAACCAGATCTCCCTCCAGCGTTCCCTGGGTCACTTCCTCCGGCAGGGTCCGGGCCATGATCATCTGATATTTCATCTCGCAGAAGCTCAGTTTACCCGCAGACGTATTTCCGCAGTGGAATCCCATAAAAGTGTCGCTGAGCCCATAGGAATACTTTCCGGCGATCTCTTCTTCATACATATCTTTGGGAACCGTATTATTGATATCCAGCAGAGTCACGGTATCTTCGCTGATGCACATTCCGATGAATTCGCTTAGAGCACCGTAGATATCCACTTCACAGGATACGGGGATGCCCTTAGCGGTCAGGCGTCCATTTACATAACAGGGAACGAACCCGAACTGGGTCTGAAAAGCCGGCCAGCATTTCCCGGCGATTACCACATAATCCCTGGAGCCTTTGTGTTCCTCCACCCAATCCAGCAAAGTAACCTCATACTGCGCCAGCTTGGCCAGAATCTCCGGCTTTTTATTGCCCGCTCCCAGCTCTGCTTCCATTTCCTGTACTACGGACGGTATTCTCGGATCGTCGGCGTGATTGTGATAGGCCTCAAATAGATCCAGCTCTGAATTCTCCTCGATCTCCACGCCCAGGTTGTAAAGCTGTTTGATCGGAGCGTTACAGGCCAGGAAATCCTGCGGTCTGGGACCGAATCCAATCACTTTCAGGTTCCGCAGTCCGATGATCGTTCTGGCGATAGGCAGGAATTCGGCGATCCGGTCCGCGCAGTCCTGCGCATCTCCAACCGGATTTTCCGGAATGTAGGCTTTTATATTCCGCAGATCCAGATTATAGCTGGCATTCAGCATTCCACAGTAGGCGTCGCCGCGCCCTCCCACCAGATTATCGCCGGTCTCTTCCGCCGCCGCTATGTACATGACCGGGCCGCCGAACTCTTTTCCCAGCAAGGTTTCCGCGGATTCAGGGCCAAAATTCCCCAGATAGACGATCAACGCGTTACATCCGGCTTCCTTTACCTGGGCAAGGGCTTTTCTCATATGGATTTCTGTCTCAATGCAGGTGGGGCATTCATAGATATCGCCATATTTTTCCCGGTAAGCCTTCACTACCGCTTTCCGCCTGTTCTCTGACAGCGACATGGGGAAACAGTTTCTGGATACTGCTACGATTCCTGCTTTTACAACTGGTAGATTGTTCATGTTCTTTGCTCCTTTTCTTACTTTTGGTTTGGGTGTTGTTTGGGTTTGTGCTCGAGCACATTTATTATTATAATAGTAGCTCGGTTTGGGAATGTTGTCAATCATTATTGTAATTTTACCTTGTAATTATAGTTTTCATTATATTTTTGATTAATATTTTATGGATATTTGATGGGTTTTAGAAAGTTTGATTATGGCAATATGCGGATTGAAGTTTTGGAGACTTCTTGAACTGGCCGGCATCCGGGGACAGGCACCTTTCTCTGCGTAGTTTCTTACGGTCTTGCTTTACTGCCGAAAGGAGCCAGTCCCCTCCCTTCGTGCTTGCCGTTTGTAAAAAGCCCGCGAAGCTGCGCATAGCGCGGGCTTCGCGGGACTAAGTCCATTGCGTGATTAAAAATTATTGCCATTCCATCCCCAATAGGCGACCTCTTCGTATTTCACATAGATCTGTGACGGGGGAATACCAAGATTTGTTTCCAGTATGTTTGTGATCTCTCCGGTCAGCCGGTCGTAATCTTCTGCGGAAGCGCTGCCGTAGATTTTCACTTCCACAAACGCCATTCTCTGGTCGGCTTTTCCTTTGAAATACATATGTACCTGATCTTCAAAGGTGATCATCAGCCAGCTCTCGCTTTTTCCTGGAATGCAAGATATGGCCCGGCCCAGCTGCTCCTTCAACCTCTGTTCCTGATCGCTGCTTATCTCCGCATTAGTCTTAACATTTATGCAGGGCATGCTTCATCACTCCTATTTTTTCAAGCGCTCCTATTTTTTGTCTACGTATTTTTTGATATTGGATGCGTTTACGTATTTCTGAGTATCCTCACCGTTTACCACCACCAGGGTGGGAGCCTGCATGACACCGTATTTTCTGGCCAGTTCGGCATTTTCTTCCGCGTCCACCAGCTCATATTGTTCGTCTGACAGCATCTCTTTGGCGATCTTGCAGTTCGGGCAGGTCTTGGTGGTGAACAGGTATTTCATGGACGGAGCCGGAGTGACCGTCACATCTTCTTTGGATACCGTTACAATGTTCGTCCGCACTCTCTTCATGCAGGAATTGTCAATATCGTACAGGGTACGGTTCTTGTACTCCTGGGATTTTCCTTCGTTCCAGTTCTGTACCGGCCGGTAATACCCGGTGATCCGGCTGTAAACTTCCGCTTCGGCACCGCACTCAGGGCACTTAAAGTGCTCGCCGCTGATATAGCCGTGGGTCTTGCAGATCGAGTAGGTAGGCGACATGGTATAATAGGGAAGCTTATAATTCTCCGCGATCTTACGCACCAGGGATGCCGCCGCTTTCCAATCCGGAAGCTTCTCTCCCAGGAATGCGTGAAATACGGTTCCGGATGTGTACAGGGTCTGCAGTTCATCCTGGATATCCAGCGCGTCAAAGATATCCGCCGTATAATCCACCGGAAGATGGGAGCTGTTGGTATAATAAGGGGTATCCCCTTCTTTTCCTGCGGTGATGATATCCGGCCAGCGTTTTCTGTCGTGCTTCGCCAGACGGTAGCTGGTGGATTCCGCGGGTGTTGCCTCCAGGTTATACAGGTCACCGTATTCTTCCTGGTAGTCGGCCAGCCGTTCTCTCATATGGTTCAATACCTGCTTGGAGAATTCCTGGGTTTCTTCGTGAGTCATATCCTTGCGCAGCCAGCTGGCGTTCAAGCCTGCTTCGTTCATACCGATCAGGCCGATCGTGGAAAAATGATTGTCGAAGGTTCCAAGGTAACGTTTGGTGTAAGGATATAAGCCTTCGTTCAAAAGCTTCGTAATCACTTCCCGCTTAATCTTTAAGGATCTGGCGGAGATATCCATCATCCGGTCCAGTCTCTTGTAGAAATCCTGTTCGTTCTTGGCCAGGTAAGCGATTCTGGGCATATTGATGGTTACCACGCCCACGCTTCCGGTGCTCTCGCCGGAGCCAAAGAATCCGCCGGTTTTCTTGCGCAGTTCACGCAGGTCCAGACGCAGACGGCAGCACATACTGCGGACGTCGCTGGGCTGCATATCGCTGTTAATGTAGTTGGAGAAATACGGGGTTCCGTATTTCGCAGTCATCTCAAACAGCAGACGGTTATTTTCCGTATCGGACCAGTCAAAATCACTGGTGATCGAGTAGGTGGGAATCGGATACTGGAAGCCCCGGCCATTGGCATCGCCTTCGATCATCGTCTCAATAAAGGCCTTATTGATCATATCCATTTCCATCTTACAATCTTTGTATTTGAAGTCCATCTCCTTACCGCCTACGATAGCCGGAAGCTCCGCCAAATCGTTGGGCACGGTCCAGTCCAGCGTAATATTGGAGAAAGGAGCCTGGGTACCCCAGCGGCTGGGCGTATTCACGCCGTAGATAAAGGATTCAATACATTTTTTTACTTCCCGGTAGTTCAGGTTATCTACTTTAACAAAGGGCGCCAGATAGGTATCGAAGGATGAGAAAGCCTGAGCGCCGGCCCATTCATTCTGCATAATACCAAGGAAGTTTACCATCTGGTTGCACAGTACGGACAGATGTTTCGCAGGAGAGGAAGTAATCTTGCCGCGGATGCCTCCCAGCCCTTCCTCGATCAGCTGCTTTAAGGACCATCCTGCACAGTATCCGGTCAGCATGGACAAATCATGCAGATGGATATCCGCGTTCCGGTGGGCGCTTGCGATCTCCTCATCGTAGATCTCGGTCAGCCAGTAATTGGCGGTCACGGCTCCGGAGTTGCTTAAGATCAGTCCGCCTACCGAATAGGTTACGGTAGAGTTCTCTTTTACACGCCAGTCTTCCACTTTTACGTAACTGTTAACGATTTCCTTATAATCCAGGATCGTGGACTTCATATTCCGGATCTTTTCCCGCTGCTTCCGGTATAAAATATAAGCCTTCGCCACATCGGTGTAGCCGGCCTGTTCCAATACCTTCTCCACACTGTCCTGCACATCTTCCACGTGAATCAGGTTGTCCTTGATCTTAGACTGAAAGTCTGCCGTCACTCTCAGGGACAGCAAATCGATAATATCCTGATTAAATTCTTTTTCCGTTGCGGTGAATGCCTTCTGAACTGCGCCACTGATTTTGGCCAGATCAAAATCTGCCACTTCGCCGTCTCTCTTTACTACACGAAACATCTCACTCTCATCCTTCCCATGTCATCAATTAATCTCTTTACGTCAGCAATCAAATTGTAGCAGATTTCCCAGGAGGAGTCAATAGAAAAACACTATATCTTGTATGTTTTATAAGTTTCATACAAAATATAGTGTCAGTGTCGATAATCACCCAGAAACTCTTGCATAAAGCTCTTTGGGCACATATGCTTTTACATAAATCCCGTTTTCCCGATAATCCTCGCTGATGAGTCCGCCTTGCTCTCTGATCAGTGCGATCAGCCCCGCTTTCTCATAGGGAAATACCCGTTCCAACAGCATGTGGCGCTCATGAAGCACCTCATCTAAGGTTTCCTTCAGCTGTTCTAAGCCTTCGCCGGTTTTGGCCGAAATCTTCAATGTTTTATCCGCTTTAAAATCGCGTATATTAACGGGGGTATCCATTCTGTCCTGTTTATTAAACAGGGTAATGATGGTCTTGCCCGCGATCCCCAGGTCCGCCAGCGTCTCATAGACTACATACATCTGTTTTTCCACCTGTGGATTAGACACATCCACAACATGTAGTATGATATCCGCATATTTCGCCTCTTCCAATGTGCTGCGGAATGCCTCGATCAGATGATGGGGCAGTTTGCGGATAAACCCCACGGTATCGGTCAGCAGAATCTGCTGTCTGCTGGGCAGGGTCAGGCTCCTGGTAGTGGGGTCCAGCGTTGCAAAGAGCTGATCCTCTTCCAGTACCTGCGCGCCGGTAAGCGTATTCAGTAACGTTGACTTTCCCGCATTGGTGTAACCCACGATGGCGGCTACCGGAATCCGGTTCTTCTGTCTCTGGCTGCGCGTAACCTCCCGGTGGCGCTTGACTTCTTTTAATTCCCGGTTCAGCTGTGCGATGCGCTCCTTTACCAGCCGCCGGTCCATTTCCAGTTTCTTCTCTCCCGGCCCTCTGGTGCCGATTCCGCCTCCCAGCCTTGACAGGGAGCTTCGAAGCCCAACCAGCCTGGCCAGCTGGTATTTCAACTGGGCCAGCTCCACCTGGATCTTTCCCTCACTGGTGGACGCCCTCTTGGCGAAAATATCCAGGATCACCAGCGTCCGGTCCATGATCTTGGTGTCCAGCGCGTCTTCCATATTCCGCAGCTGTGCCGGGGATAGTTCATCGTCACATATGATACCGGTGGCTTCTGTCTCGTATATCAACTCCGAGAGCTCTTCTAATTTTCCGGACCCCAGATAGGTCCCGGGGTGGATCTGGGTCCGCGTCTGAATCAACACGCCCACCGTCTGCGCGCCCGCCGTGGATGCCAGTTCCTCAAGCTCTGTCAGGGAGTCCTGGGTGTCATCCCCGTCGTTTAAGGATACCCCGACTAAAATCACTTTTTCCTTAATTTCTTCAAATTCTATCATCTATGCCTCTCCGCCTTCGCCATCCTGTCCTCCCGGATCTTGGCCGTCTCCTTCATCAGTATCTCCACTTTCTTCCGGATTATCGCCCTCCTCGGCGGATTTTGTCCGTCTGGTCTGAAGAAATTCATTTTCTTTCTGCGCTTTCGTATCGTCCGGGAATTCCTCAAGATAAGCAGCCATCTTAGCCGCCGCCGTGTCGAAATCCAGCAGATATTCGTACACCACCGCCTCGTTAAACAGAAGCGTCTGGCGGAAGGCGGTGCCGTCTGTCATGGCAAGTCCGGCCTGGAAACTTTGCAGGGCTCCTTCGTAATCCCCTTTATTCATTTTGCACATGCCCATGATGTTATAGACTTCCTGGCTCTCCCGGCCTTTTTCCTGATACTGCTGGTAGTAATCTAACGCGGTGTCCGGATCCTGCACCGCCTCGTAGGTTTTGCCCAGATAGAGAAGGCTTTCCATGTTCTCTTTCTTCAAAGCCTCTTTCAGCTCTTTTTCCGCATTCTGGTAATCGCCGAGATAGTAATAGATCTCGCCCCGGTTCAGGTAATCTTTATCCTTCTTTCCCTCCAGCTTCAAAGCTTCATTCAGATACCCCTTTGCTTTCTCCGCATCCGTTTGGGCCAGGGATTCGTAGATGCGGATATAGGATTCATAATTTTTCCCGTCCATTTCCATCGCCTGGTCAAAATCCGCATAAGCCTTCTCAGTCTCACCGGTGCCGATGTAGGCGGATCCCCGTAAAATATAAAGATCCGCGCTTGCTTTATAATCGATCAGATTCGTGTAGGTGTCAATCGCCCCGCCAAAATCACCGCTCTTATATTGAGCGGCCGCTTTATAATAGGAAATATCCAATTCCAGCTCCCGTACCCGGCCCGGCGCCTGCTGCAACGCCTTGGTAAAAGATGTGACTGCCGCTGTGTAATCCCCGGCGTTCATGTGCTTAATTCCCTGATCCCGGTACGTCAATTCCATTTCCTGTTTTGTATTAGAGCAGCCGGACAGCATAAACACCGCCACGGCAATCCATAACAAAGTAATAAATCTTTTCATAATAACCTCCAGTAGTTCCTTTAAAGCTTCCTAAATCAGAACAGGATCGTTATCTTTCCTGCTACGGTTTTCATTATAGCAAAGTTTTCCCCGGAAAAATAGATGAAATTTGCCAGAACCGTAAATTCCGGCATTATTGCCCCCGCGGACACGGGGAATCTCTTTGTCTGACTGTCTTTTTTTGGCGAAAACCCCGCCTTTTTCAGCACTTTCTGCCTATTATCCGACAAATCTTAAGGAAAAATTTAGATTCAGTCGAGTCCAATTTATTGTAAATTCAAAATAATTATGATAGTATGAAAGCGTCATTAAATTTATGAGGAGGATATCATAATGGACGAAAACAACAATCAGGTACCAGAAACACAGGAACAACCGACCTTTGAACAGCCTCAATTCGATCAGCCGGTATATGAGCAGCCTCAGTCGTATTATGAACCCGAACAGCCCCAGGGTGGAAAAGGAATGTCTATTGCATCCATGGTTCTGGGTATCGTATCAATCGTAGTATCCTGCTGCTACGTATATGCGGCTTTTGTGACCGGAATCATCGGCCTCGTCTTAGGTATCATCGCGTTAAGAAAACAGGCGCCCGGAAGAGGTATGGCGATTGCAGGTATCGTTACATCTATTATTTCATTAGTATTGGCGATCGTTTTACTTATCGTAGGTGTAGCAGCAGTAAGTTATCTGGCTAACATGGGATATGACGTCAACAGCTTGTATTGATAACAACTGAACAGGAAAAAGGACCGGTACAGCTATCCGGTCCTTTTTATTTCAAGGAAATTTTTCATCCACTCTTATGGTATAAGATATGGGAAAAAATTGCGCACTATAAAATACAAAAACATAAGGCTCAGCACGACCCACCAAAACCGGCTGTCCCGAGGAAGGATCTTCCGGTAACGTCCGAATGCATAAGTAAGCCCTTCCGCATACAGCAGGCCAAGCACGGTTCCCAACACGACAGGAGTGATATTGTAGCGAAGCGACGTGAGGATATCCCCGTGAAGCAAAGCCAGCACACTCCTGGTATTTCCACAGCCCGGGCAGTAAAAACCCGTCAGCCTGCGGAAAAGACATGCCGGAAACAGATCGGCCAGCAGCCCGCCAAAATGATGCAGAAAAAGAAAGCCAAGCAAACCTGCCGGCAGGATCAGCAATATCCCCGCCTTATAGAATCTTTCTTTTTGGTCTTCACTTAGTTTTTGCATCATGATTCAATACCGCTTCAATCTGCTCCCTTGTCGGCAGGGAAGAGATCGCCCCCTTGCTCTGCACACAGATCCATCCGCTGACGTTTCCATATTCCATCGCCTTCAACAGCTTCGCTTCATCCAATTTACCGATCTGGTCCACTCCCTGGATCAAAAGGCTGGACAGGAACCCGCCCCAGAACGCGTCTCCCGCGCCGGTGGCGTCCACCGCTTTGGCTTTTCGTCCGGGAATTCTTAAGACCTTGCCGCCGAAGAAGCATTTCGCTCCCTCCGCCCCCAGAGTCTCCACAACCAGGGCGATCCGGTTTTGCTCCATCAGCCGGGCAATATGCTCTTCCCCGCCTACCATATCCACTTCTTCCTCCGATATTTTCAGCAGATCCACATAGGGGAGAATTTCAAATACTTTTCTGGCTGCCGCTTCCTGATCATCATCCCACATCACATTCCGGTAATTCACATCAAAGCTTACGATTTTTCCCTTTTCATGTCCTCTCTTCAGCGCATAGACGGTGGCATCGGAAGCACTTCCCTTGGAAAGGGAGCAGGAACCGGCATGAATCATTTTCGTGGCGTCCAGGTCTGCCCGGTCGATGTCTTCCACTGTGAGCAGCATGTCCGCTCCCGGTTTTCTGGCAAAGGTAAACGTGCGCTCGCCGTTCCCGGACAGTGTAACGAACGCCATAGTGGTAACCGCCTCCCTGGTCAATTCCGGGCACAGGACCGTCACATCATTTTCCCTCAGCGTGTCTGCCAGAAATCTGCCGAAATCATCATCCCCCATTTTTCCGCAAAATCCGGAGTCCAGGCCGTTTCTGGCCACCGCGATGGCCACATTGGCCGGTGCGCCTCCCGCATTTTTTACGTAGCTGCAAGGCTCTGCGCCCGGTATGAAATCAATCAGCATTTCCCCTACACAAATCACATCCATGTCTTCATCCTCCACAATATTTTTCATTTTTTCCTCAAGCAGCGCGTTTACTGCCCCTGACAAATTCACAGTAAATCCACTTATACAAAATGCTTTAATGAAACACTTTTATTATAGCGAATCCTGTACCATGTGTCAAAGTGTTTTCGTTCCGTTCAAATGCCGTTCAAATGCCGGTCATCATTTGATATTGTCTTAGCATCCCTCGCTTATGTTCTTCACTTGGAATTAAAATAAGCATTTTTTCAACATCCATATTCATCCTCGTATGCTTGACAACTCACACCGGCAAGCTGTCTCTCACACACAGCGCTCCATACCCAACCTGTGAATTCGGATATTCCGTAAATCCCGGCAGTTCTCTGGCCCCCCGCTGCAGATATGCTTTCAGCTTCTCTCCATATAGAAACAAATCGTTGCCATTCACAATCCCCCATTGCATGAGCAGCGCGGCGGAACCGGATACAAAAGGGGTAGCCATAGACGTCCCGGATCGTGAGGTATATCCCCCTCCGGGAGCGGCGCTCATGATATCCACGCCGGGAGCGACCAGATCCGGTTTTGGCTGGTTCGTCATCCAGGTATAGCCCCGCCCGGAAAAGGCAGCGTAAGTGCGCCTTCTGGAATCGTAAGCGCCGACGCTGATGACGCCGGAAGCCGTGGAAGGAATGGTGAGGGTTATATTTTCCGTAGGAGTCAGGAAGCGGGTGCCGGTATTCAGCGCGCCTTCACTTGGCATCCACATATCGTAACGGCCGGACACGATTCGTTCGGGTACCAGACGGATCTTCCAGATTCCACTGTCCAGATACTGCTCTCTAGGAAGAAAATCGATATAGATCTCCTGATAAATGCTGTATGGACTGGGTTCTCCGTAGTATAACAAAAGCTCCGTCCCCCCCATTACAAACCGCTGGGGACCCAGAAAGGGCTGAATCGGTCCGGCTTCCATTCCCGACGGGTGGACGATGGCGATATTTACCTCATCCACATAGGATTTCCAGATCTGCAGATTCATCGCGGTCTCATTATTGGAAATAGAAAATTCGATATCCCGCGGGTTTCCTTCCGTCAATACTCCCTGGGTGTGTCCGGCTGCCGCCCCTTCGTTTCCGGTTCCCACACAGATGGCGGTCCGGCCCAGATTGGAGACATTATTCAGATAAGTCTCGATCAGGGAAGTACCGCTGTGAGACCCGTAGGTATTCCCGAAACTGATATTGATGGCCGCCGGTGTTCCAAGCGCTATGGACTTACGGACCACATAATCCACTGCCTGCATCAGCTCGGTTGTCCTGGGAAACGAATCAGCCCTTGGATTTCCAAGCTTAACGATTAAAAGCTCACTTTGGGACGCCACACCTTTGTAGACACCGCTGCTCGCCCTCCCATTTCCGGCCGCGATCCCGGCCACGTGGGTTCCATGACCGCTCAGATCCCGGCTGGGCACCACCGCGTACTGTTCCTGCGGCGTCGCTTTTTGCAGCGCTTCGTTAATCTGCTCCGCGGAGTATTCGGTTCCGATCAGATACCCTTCCGGGGCGGGTCCTGCGGAAACGGTCTGATCCCACAGGTTTACGATCCTTGTAGTCCCGTCCTCATTTCTGAAATCAGGATGCGTATAATCGATACCACTGTCGATCACAGCCACCAGAACTCCCTGCCCGAACAGCCGGAACCTTTCGTTTTGAACCGGAGGTATACAGGATGCCGTTCTCCCCTGGTTCACCGCGAAGAATAGCCGCTTCGGCTTCTCTATGTATTCGATCTCCGGCTGATCGGCCAGGCGGTCAATCAGATGCTCCGGCACCGTCACAACCGCAAAATTATTCAACATTTCCACCACTGTGATCTCTTCATTTTCTCTGGCCAGCCGTCCGATATCGCCTGAGTACTTTACGATCAGTTCCCAGGTCCGGGTAAGTTCATCAAAACCCACATCCAGTTCCAGCGACCGTTCCCTCTCAACTTCCGTGGCGTCCAGCGCCAGATTTAACAGATTTTCGATTTTTTGATCGTTCATAAGATCCTGCAGCCCTTTTTCGTATTGTTATGCCTTTATTATATGCCCCGAAGCCAGAAAAAATAGTAGCGCCCGTCAAAAATCTTCCGTCCGTTTTTCACACATCGCGCACAACAGCTTTTATAAAGCTCCTAAGCGATCTTTTTCCCTGTGTAAAGGGTGCAGCATAAAACCGCGGTCCCTCCGAAGATCAACAGATTCTGTATCCTGGTCACGTCCGCCAGAGGGCCGAATACCAGCATTCCAAACGGCAGCGCACAGGCATTGGTTATCTGCATAAAGCTGAAAATCCGGCCATGCATGGCAGGGTCCGCTTTCTCCTGTATCAGCACATTGATCGGCGCATTGTAACAGGGCATCGTCACTCCAATCAGGAAGTTGCATATCAGGTAGGCCGGGTACACCGGCGATACGCCGAGCCCGATCATCAGAATCCCATAGAGGAATCCGGCCAGCACCGTAGTGCGCATCCGGCTGCGGAATCCGCCCCAGGCCGCGATCAGCAGGCCCCCGGCAGCGGCGCCGGCGCTGAACGTCATTTCACTAAAGGTCAGGCGCCACACCTGGGCCCCGAATGTCCGGCTGACCATAAGCGGCGTTAAGAACGCCGACGGGCTGATCAGAATCAGAACGGTTATCTGAAACACCAGAAGATTCCGGATAAACCGCTGATCCTTCAGATACCGGAATCCGTATCTCATTTCCTGTATCACGGATTCTTTCACCTGGCTTCCCTGCTCATCCTTTGACCGCAAAGGCGGCACCGCTATGGTAAACATAATACCGATGCCGATGGCCGCCGTTATCACGTCGAGAAAGAAAGCGGCCTCTATGGACGTCACCGAGAGAATCGCCCCGCTGACCGCAGGTGACAGGAACATCATCAGGGAATTGATGGTGCTGTTTATTCCATTTATCTTCATCAGATGTTCCGCAGGTACCAACTGGGGAATCAGCGCGTTTACGGCCGGTGTCTGGATTCCCGTACCCGCCGAGCGGATCAGCAAAACAAGGAAGAGCAGCCAGACGCTCCGGTATCCGCTCAGAAACAGCAGGGCCAGGATAAATGTGGATACTGCAATAACCGCGTCTGACAGCATGCACATATGTTTTCTGTCGTAGCGGTCGATCCAGACCCCGGCAAAGAGGGATATGAGGATCTGCGGTACAAATCCGCACGCGGTGGAAATCGTCATCATCATGCCCGAGGAAGTGGACAGGGTAATATACCAGATAATGGCGTATTGAACCAGGGAGGAACCGAACAGGGATATCGTCTGGGCGGTCATAAAACGAATGGTTTTCCCTTTCCATTCCTTTTGTAAGCTATATTCATTCATTTTGTATTCTCCTAAAATTTAAATTTAAGCGGCATCTTCCTTTCCGCCGCAATGCGATCTTCCGGAGGGCTTTTTATTCCATTGGCGCACTTTCCTATGGAATGAAAAAAGCTGCCGGACGCCACTGTCCGACAGCCTTTTCATTCTCCAAGTCCCTTTAATGGGTACGCCAAAAAAGCATGAAATTCATGCTTTCCGGACCCATTACCGTTTCACAGCCCTTCCTTTATCCGTTTACAATTCAGGGAGCTGTACAAACGCAACTTGAATCTATCATAATACAGGCTCCGTACAATGTTCTTTCCCTTATTGTGCGGAGCTTACTCTTCTTCTCATCTGATCGCTTAACCTGCAGCGCATCCTGTGCCACCTCGCTTCATGGAAAAACTCTACCATACACTCCTGAAACTGTCAACTAACCGACGGCCGGCCTACGGCCGTCTGCGGCACAAATCCTTCTCTTCGCAGTACAAAACCATCCTATCACACGTTCCCTGCCTGCTCTTTTGCATATTCACCACAGATCGCGCAGCCGCTCTGGGGCTTAATTACCGTATGGTGGAATTCCATCCTCACGCCGTCAAACCAGATATACTTTCCCTCGAATCCCTCCGTATGGCCGGTCAGCGCCAGCACAGCCATCTGGGCCTGGGCCATGCCGATGATGCCGGCCATAGTGCCGAACGCCGCCGGCTCCGTATCCGTTTTATCAGCCTGCGGATAAAGACAGGCCAGACAGGGACCCCCGCCCGGTTTTACATAGAACAGACTGCCTCCCCATCCGCAGATTCCGCCATCGATCAATGGGATTCCCCTGCGGACACAGGCCTCATTTAAAAGCTGCCTCGTCTCTATATTGTCCACCGCCGCCACCACCAGATCGAAATCTTCTACCAGATCTGCATTTTCCCTGGTCAGCCGGTGTGTATAAATTTCCGACCGGATGTCGGGAGAAAACCGGGCCAGCCATGCGGCTGCCGCCTCTGTCTTCTGCCTCCCTACATCCGCGGGAGTATACAGGAACTGCCGGTTCAGGTTATCAAACGTGATCCTGTCATCATCCACGATCCCGATCCTGCCGATCCCTGCCCCGGCCAGACCCGGAAGTACCGAACAGCCAAGTCCCCCGGCCCCGGCCAACAGCACGGAGGCGGCGAACAGTTTCTTCTGTCCGCCGCCTTGCAGATATTTTAATTTTTCCTGCCTGTTATATCGCTGCATGCCCGTTCTTCCTCCATAGTGCGATTCTTTACTATCCGCACTTTCCCTTATTCCGGTTAACAAGGAGAATCAGCCTCCCCCGCACAGGGGTAGGAAACGGATTTCGTCCTGATCCTGAATCCTGGTGCGGTAATTACCGGTGTTCAGAATTCCTTTACCGTTTACGGTAATGAGGCTTCTCTTGGCCTCGGCGTATGCCTCTTTTCCGTAAACCGTCTTTATATGCTTTAAGCATTCTTTGATGTCGTCCCCGGGATAGGTCTCCTGTTCGGCGCCGGTCAATTCCCTCAGTTCCCCATAATATTTCAGATACGCCATTTTCCACACCCCCTGTCACTCATACAGCCCCAGCTGTCTGCGTTTTTGCTTCGACGGATATCCGTCCCGTCCCCAGCCCCGCACCTGATAGTAGCGGGGAAGCATCTCCTGAAGCTTAACCACAGTGTCCGGGTTACCGCCGTCCTGCGGCGTCTTTGTCAGCCGCTCCGGCAACGCGTCATCTTCCGCCGTCATCCCTTCCCGGTAGTTATACATCCGTTCCAGATTATACCCTCTCTCACCGAGCTGCATAAACTTACCGGTCGTCATCGAAATTCCCGTGATCAGCTTAAGCGTCTGGGCATGCGGCAGCAGATACATGGAATTAAACGGCAGAAGCCCGGGCATCAGTTTCCACATGATTCCCAGAACCCCGCGGGCCGCCAGAAGCGCTTTTCCGCAGAACTTCGTGAACCAGTGGGAAGGCCCCAGGCGAAAAAGAAACGAAGGAATCATGCTGTAAGCGGTAAACAGGCAGAACCCGGCCCCGGATACGGCCTCCATCGTATTTTGCAGCATGACGGTCAGCTCCGGCTTTCCCTTCGTGGCCAGAGGATCGGCGGAAATGACGCCCACAGACTCGAACAGGGCCAGATAGCCCCCGTTCAGATGGCAGCCGCCCCGGTTCGAGGTGGCATAGCCAAGGCCCATGCCAACCGACTGCCTGGGTTCATAGGAGGCCAATTCCAGCCCTTTGGCGTGGATCGCCGCCGCTTCCTGTCCGTATCGCTTTGCCAGCCATTTGGAACCATTGGCCAGTTCATCGTAGATTCCCTCCCGATACGCGATCTTTCGGATCACTTCCGTCAGGTTGTCGGTACGCCCGAACTCCACGCCAAAATCCGCGATCCCCTGCTCCTTTAGTTCCATGGCAAAGGCAATGGTGCCGCCCAGGGATATGGTATCCATTCCCAGCTCATCCGCCAGATAGTTCACTTCATTGATAACGTCCAGATCCGCGTTCTCAATGTTCGAGCCAAACAGCCCCACCGTTTCGTACTCCGGGCCCTTGACTTCCACATCGTGAACCTTCACCCGCCGCTCACAGCGGACCGGGCAGCTGGTACAGCCGCTGTTTTTCACCAGCTTGGTGTCCGCCAGACGTTCTCCGCTGATCTCATCCGCCTTCTCGTAGGAACCCTTCCGGAAATTCCTGGTGGGCAGCGCATCTGAGGCGTTGGCTTTGTTCACCAGCCCGGCGCTGCCGTATTTCGGAAGGGACGCTCCGGTCATCGGATGGCGCTGCAGGAAGCGGACCCATTTCTCCACATACCGGTCAAAGCCCTCCCGGTCATAGATGTAGGGCTCCTTCGTTCCATAGGCCACACAGGCTTTTAAATTCTTCGATCCCATCACGGCTCCCGCTCCGCAGCGGCCCGCCACCCGCTCGCCGGAAACCGCGCAGGCATAACGCACCAGATGCTCACCCGCCGGCCCGATCACCAGCTTGCCGTATTCCTGGGGAAATTGTTTCTGTACCTCCTGCGCTTCCATTCCCCAAAACTCCTTCGCGGATTTTAAGTGAATCTCCCCGTCTATAATCATGAGATAACAGGGGTTTTTCGCCCGGCCGGTAATGATAAGCCCGTCGTAACCGGCTCTTTTTAACATCATACCGAATGTTCCCCCGCAGTTGGAGGTGGCGATTCCTCCGGTCATCACATTTTTAAAGCTCATATTAAACCGGCTGGAAGAGGGCGCTCCGGTCCCGTTCGCCGGGCAGGTATTGATAATCAGCACGGCCTCCGGCGACAGAGGGTCAAGGCCCGGGGATGTCAAATCGTATAAAAGCCTGGAACCCATAATTTTCCCGCCGATATATTTTTCAAACATCTCCTGATTGATCGGATAGCGGACGGCCTTTCTCCTGGTCAGATCTATTTTCGCATAAACCGGTAATCTCACAGCGCTCCTCCTTCCTTTGGACATCTCATTTCGATCGCGTGCAGCGGACATTTCTGTTCGCACAGGCCGCAGCCGACGCAGGCTTTCTCATCCGCCAGCTGCGCAAATACCCGAATATCCCCTTTGTACGCAGGCAGGGAAATTCTTAGCGCCCGGGCCCTGCAGATCTGCACACACATAGAGCAGGCGCTGCACCGGGCCGTGTCAATAGCAGGCCGCTTCCATTGGTTTCTGGGGACTTTAGAAGACTTCTTTCCCTCCATGTCAAGGACCGCTTCCTTCGGACAGGCGCGGCCGCAGACTCCGCACTCCACACACCGTCTTGGATCTATCTTATGTAACTGTTTTGCCTCGCCGGTAATCGCGCTCACCGGGCACAGCCGGGCGCAAAGGCCGCAGCCAATGCAAGCTTCTGTTATCTGGTATGCCATTCTTCCAGACACCTCCTGACGGTTAATAGGCTTTTTTCAGTATCCGGATTACGTCCTCTTTATCCACAGCCACCGGGTTCGCTAACATCGCTCCGTCCCTCAGGGCGGTCACCGCGACTGTCTCGAAATCCTCCGGATTGACCCCGGCATCCCTAAGGCGCATAGGCAGGCCGCAGATACGGTTCAGTTTCTTCTGCAGGCGGCGGACTGTCCGGATCGCCTCTTTTCCCCGCTCTTCCCTGGCGGTCGCCGCGTAGATCTCGGGACCGGCCAGATATAACAGCAGTTCGCCGTAGACTTCATCCAATTTCCCCAAATTATATCTCATCACATGCGGCAGCAGAATCGTCATCGCGTCTCCGTGGGGAACATGACAGACTCCCCCCAGCGCATGGCCGATTCCGTGCACCGCTCCGACCATGGAATTGGAAAATGCGGCTCCCGCCATCGTAGAGGCGTTTGCCATAGCAAGCCTGGCCTCCTGGTCTTTTCCATTTGTCACCGCTTTGACCAGATACTCCCGCACCATAGTAATCGCCGCCGTGGCGTACGCGTCGCTCAGAGGATTTTTCTGCGTACAGCTATATGCCTCCATGGCGTGGCACAGCGCGTCAAAACCGGTGGAGGCCGTAATTCTGGGCGGCAGGGTCTGCGTCATCCTGGGGTCCAGCACCGCCACATCCGGCAGCATATGGTTGGAGATAAACTCCATCTTTACCGCTTTCTTTTCATTTTTAATGACAGCCACCATCGTCATCTCTGAGCCGGTACCCGAGGTGGTGGGCACTGTGATAAACGGTACATGCTTTCCCCTGGTCATGGATTCGCACCCCTGAAGCTTTAACAGGTCATCCACGTCATGGGCGATCATAATCGCCGTCCCCTTGGCCGTATCCATTACAGAGCCGCCTCCGATGGCCACCAGGCTGTCACAGTTGTTCTGTTTATACAGCTTCGTTATTTCGTTCACCACTTCCACGGAAGAGTCCGCCGGGATATCGGTGAATACGGCGGCCGGCCGGCACCCCTG
The DNA here is from genome assembly GCF_019042275.1 of Diplocloster agilis. Lineage (GTDB taxonomy): Bacteria > Bacillota > Clostridia > Lachnospirales > Lachnospiraceae > Diplocloster > Diplocloster agilis. Next base: position 80,694 of record NZ_JAHQCW010000010.1, on the reverse strand, counting down.
GCTTAGCATGGCGTCCAGTACCTTTTGAAGCGCACCGATCTTTTCAAGCACCTTGTCGGACAGTACCATCGGACGGGCGGCCTCTAACCCCTCCAGCTCATAGGCAATATTCTCCAGCGCCTTCTGCCCGGACAGGATTTTCGTGGAATTCTGAAATTCATAATATTTTGGCAGCATAGTACCCCTCCCTTATATTCCTAAGATTGCACGGCAATACACCGTGATACTGCCGACCTGCTTTTCCGGCAGCCTGCGCAGGATTCTTCTGGTCATCACCGGCGGAAACAGATAGCTCTCCGTCAGGTCGATGCACCGGACGATGGACATCACCTCGTACAGATCCCCTTTGACCATAAACCGGTGCTGCGCGTAAGCAGCCGTCGTACCGATCTGCCCGGAAAACACCAGGAAAGCACCGTCCAGACTCTTAAACGCGATGCAGATATCCGGATCGCTCACATCCTTTAAACGGGCCAGCCCCCACGATACCCGCTTCATACACAGCTTAGGGCCATCATAGGAAGCGCTTAACACGATCGTCCTTCCCACCGGCCAGCTGTCAATCTCTTCCTTTACCCGGGTGTCCAGCTTATAGAGGACTTTCATTCCCCGGTATAGAAAAAAACAGATGACGGAGGCGAACAAGGATTTTGCGGCCGTAGCCAGATTCCTTGATTTACTTGGTTTCATAGCATCCCTCCTGACTTGGGTTACTGCCATGCCCGCTTGCCGGGCTGCGCAGAATTTTTTATTCTACTTTAACTATAGTCTCGATAAGGGTATGCGTCAACCAGGTATTTTTTGCTGCGCATGGGTACGGAAAACTGCACGTATGCCGACATCATCTCTGTGGACTTTAAGTCAAAACTGGTATGGTTATTTTTATACTAACTGGTTATTTCAATAATGCCAGATTTGTTTTATACTGCAAAGCATAAAGGAGGAGATCTTAGATGAAAGATACAAAGAAACTTGTGGTAGCCGCTCTGATGGCAGCACTCACCTGTGCGGCTACTATGGTAATTAAAATTCCAACCCCCACGTTCGGCTATATCCATCCGGGGGACGGCCTGGTATTATTATGCGGAATTGTCCTGGGACCGGTGGGAGGCGCGCTGGCGGCCGGTATCGGTTCCATGCTGGCGGATATTTTCTCCGGCTACCTGTCGTTTGCTCTTGGCACCCTGATTATCAAGGCGCTGACAGCCGCCATCGCAGGACTGGTGTTCCGGCGGATCCGCGCGGTCCGAAGCGGGAGCACCGGCAGCAGCTACGCCGGTATCATAACAGGCGGGGTCTTGGGGGAACTGTTCATGGTGGCCGGATATCTATTCTATGAAACCATGCTGGCCATCATCAGCGGCAGCGCCCTGGCCGCGGCCTTTACAGCGTCTGCCGCCGGCGTTTTATTCAATATTGTACAGGGCGTAGTCGGCATCGTACTGGCGGTCATCCTGTTTCCGGTGCTTTATCAGATTCCTAATGTGAGGGTCTGGGTTACCGGTAAGTGATGTGTCCGCCGCTTAAAGACTTGACTGAAATGAAAATGGTCTCATCACTTCGCAATGATCAGCGTTTGAAGTGATGAAACCATTTTTCTTATTCCGTAGGAAAGTGCTCTTATGGATTAAATGCCCTCCGGCGAATCGCACTGCAGTGGAAAGGAAGACTATTCTTTTCATTTACATAACCGTGAGAAAGCTTCTCCCGATAAAATTAGCGGATACTCCTCAGTCATGGTGATGACTTTCCTTTCCACCGGAATCCTCCTGCGAGTGGTGGCCATTTTGGCTGTCGGTAGAAGAAGGCGTGGTTTCTACAGCATCAGCGTGTTTTTTATGTTCCTCATGGCTCGTGCCTTCCCCGTGGGATTCACAGGCGTCGATCTGCCCCTGCAGTTCCTCGATGCTGTGATGGGTGTATTCTGTAATATCCACCTCCGGGTCAGTTTCCTTCAGTTCCTGAAGATACAGATATTTTCCCGGAGTGACACCGTAGTCATGGGCCTCTGAGACCGTATCTTCATCTACGGCATGGCATTCCGACTGAAGGGCCGGATAATCGGCTGACGCGGTGTCAACGTACCGGCGCACCTCCTCCAGCATAGCTTCCTGGGTGTCCGCCGTCTTTGCATACACAGTGACGACAATGTCTGATGCGGACCTGAAATAACCTTCCATTTCTTCCGCTCCCATAATCGTATCCACAGCCTCCTGCCAAGGGAGGTTTTTCAGACTCTGTTCAGCCAGGATCTGTTCCCCCTCGGGATTCAGGGCCCTGGTCTCAACTACTCGGTTGAAGCGGTTGATCCCCAGCTCAATGGATGGATTGACATCGATACTCACCAGAGAGGTCTGGGCATAATAATAATGGAAGCTGCCGGCGCCCAGCGTGAATACCAGGGCCAGACAGGCCGCCGCCGTGTAAAGAGGTCTGATGCTCCTTCTTTTTTCCGGAAGCACGATCACTTCCCCGGTCTTCCAGCCCTGTCTCACAGGTATGGATACGAATTCCCCTCCATTTTTCATGACAACGGCCGTATTTTTTTCTATTTTCATCACAATTCCGGTCTGTGCTTTCATTTAATTCACCTCCCTGTACTTGGGTAAGAATGTACGGATACCGGGATAATCGCCCATCAGCAGGATCGCCAGGGTTATAATATATTTCCGGTGTTTCTCTATCGTCTTCGCGGATACTCCAAGCTGCGCCGCCAGATCCGCCTGGGGCAGGCGGTGCTGCCGGAGCAGTTCCTTCTTATAATCAGGTTTCTCCACCACCGCCCGGGCGATCATGAGGCAGTTCTTCCTGGAACGCTCTTGTTTGGGACAGATCCTGGGCAGTTCTTCCCATCGTATCCCATAGGCATCCAGGGCATCCGACAAAAGCCGGATCTCCTCGGACAGCGCGTTCCTCTCCTGGTCCTTTTCATAGAGCTGCCAGGATACTTTCGCCTCCGCATCGGATATCTGTCCGGCTTCCTCTTCCTCCTTCGGTTCAAAAGCAATCACCTTTGAGCGGTATCCCATCTGTTTTCGCCCCTCATCGATCAGGCGGTTTTTGATACAGGTTTTGCAAAAAGAAAGGAAATTCCCCTTCTGGGGTGAATATTGTCTGATACAGTTCAGAAATGTCAGCATGGCGAGACTCAGCATATCGTCGTATTCCAACATCAGATCCTGCATTCCGGTTATCTGCTTTTTTATAAACGGCAGATAGTCCTCCATAAGTTGTTCGGTTTCCCCGGGATCAGTCTGTGCGCTTTGAACCCGTATTTCTATCGTATTCACATCAGTTCTCCTATTTTTTACTTCTGCTGCATTCGGATTACTCGGATATGCATCTATATAATAGATACGAATCCGGCCTTATATTTTATAGGGTGCCAAAAATATTTTTCCGGCACCCTACGTTTTTCACCTGATCAGTCGTATTCTTTTAGCGAGTCAAAAATAAAAAATGAAATGAGGTAATCTTATGTTACAGAAAAAATTCGCTGCTTTCCTTTTAACCGGTATGCTGACCGCCGCTGTTGTATGTATCCCCGCTCTTGCGTCAACCTCTGAGACCGCTCCAGCCGCTTCCGCCACTCCTGCCACGACGGCTTACCCTGTATGCACGCAGAACGGATGCAGCAAGACCTACGATCACACGCATGACGGAACCTGGTACGAGGGACACCATTCGGAAGACTGCTCCAAAAACACCGACTCCACGTGTACCCAAAAACACTCCGGCACCCACCATACCGGCACCTCGCAGACACAGACCCATCACTCTGAAACCCACCACTCCGAAACCCAGGCTTCCACATCAACGCAGACCGCCAAGACAACTTCCGGCCACGGACATCACAGCCACGGCGGAAACCATCACTGATTCAGCCCATCCGAACCTCAGCACCGATAGCCAAACAGCTGGTTCAGCCAATACAGGCCAAGAGAAAACCACTGGCCGCAGCTTTCATTCTTCGTATCCACGTCATAGTTACACATGGAAAGCCCATGTATTCCGCTGGGGAAAATATGACATTCAAACGGAACGCCCGCCCGCTTTAACGCCATGCCAAACAGCATGGTATTCTCAACCGGCACCACATCGTCATCCGCGGTGTGCCACAAAAATGCGGGCGGGGTATCCGGGGTTATCCTCTTTTCCAAAGAGAACCATTCCTTCAGCTCCTCATCCCCTCCGGACACCTTCTCCAAAGAACCCTGATGCGCAAACTCCCCTGCGGAAATCACCGGATAACTTAAAATCATCGCGTTCGGACGGTTCATCCCGTTCTCCGTGTTCATTCTCTCTTTCAGCCTGCCGCTGTTCCACAGCGTCCCCAGGCTGGCCGCCAGATGGCCTCCGGCCGAAAATCCCATCACCGCAATCTGATCCGGATGAATCTGCCATTCCCCGGCTCTCCTGCGGATCATCATAACCGTTTTCGACAATTCCATCAGCGGCCTTAGATCCCCCGCATACTCCTTAATAGAATAATTCAGTGCAAACACCTGATACCCGGCCGCGAACCAGGCAAAGGCCGGAGGATCCTTTTCCCGGTCCGACAACATCTCATATCCGCCCCCCGGACAGACCACCATACAAGGCCTGATTCTATGATTCTCCATCTCCTCGCTAACATCGTGCAGATACCCCGTCACATAAGCATGAGACCCCGCGTCCAGCACTTCCTCAACAATCTTCATCACTTTAACCTCCCAAAGGGGGACATGTCCAAACCAGTTTGGGACATGTCCAAATTCGCAAATTCCAAATTCACTCAATTATTACCATACAACATACACCCCATTTTTGTCCACAAAAAATATAACCTCTCCACTTCACTCTTCACCAACGCAGGAGCGGGCTGTCGCACTAACTTAGCGTTCTTCCTGGGGGCTTCGTATGTCCGCTGCTTACGGCTTGGAACCGCGGGCGGTATAAGGGGATGCTCCGGGTGGCCGGGTTCTTTTGTATCTCCCTGGGAGCGCATAGGGCGGCTGCGAATACGCTTTGTGAAATCGGAAAGCCGGGTTCAGGATGCACGGCGGACTTCACGTCCGACGGGCAAGAGCCTCTGAACCGGGAACACATCACGTGTTCCTGGTGAATAGGCTCGGTTCCTGAACCCGGCTTTTCGATTTCACTTAGCGTATTCCAGCGCTAGCCCTCCGCGCTCCCAGGGAGATACAAAAGAATCCGGCCACCCGGCGCGTCCCCTTATACCGCCCGCGGTTCCAAGCCGTAAGCAGCGGACATACGAAGCCCCCCAGGAAGAACGCTAAGTTAGTGCGACAGCCCGCTCCGCTCCCTTAGTAAAATCACTCCCCGGCAGCTCTCTTATCTTCCTGCTTCTTTCTCTCCACAAAGCGACCCATAATAAAGGCGATAATCCCCACACCAATCCCGGTCTGCAGGCAGAAGAACAAGCTCTCCACTTCCCCCGGAAGTTCTCCTCCGATGATCGTCTCCAGCACCGGCTCGAACCACGGCTGGTAATCCGCGTGGACCTCGGCGATCATCTGGCTTCCGGCATCGTCCGAACCCCCGAAATCCGCACCCTTTAACGCAAACAGCGGAACTCCCGCCAGAAGGACTGCTATGACCAGCAGGATCAGTACAAGTTTTGTATCTTTGCTCATCTATTTTACCTCCTTATAAAAGCCAATGGATTTCAGTTCCGCTTTGGCATAGGTCTCCAGCGCGATCATGATAACCAAAGTCAGAATTCCTTCCAGAATCGCCAATGGCAGCTGCGTCGGAGCAAATACGCCCAGGAACTTAGCCGCGGATATGGCGACGCCGCCATTTTCCGCCGGATGCGCCAGAGCCAGCTGGAGGCTGGTAACACAGTAGGTAAAGATGTCCCCCAGAAAAGCGGCCAAGAAGATACTGATCCGGCGGTTCACCTTACATTTCAGACAAAGTTTGTATATTCCGTAAGCCAGGAACGGTCCCGCGATAGCCATGGAAAAAGTATTGGCTCCCAGAGTGGTCAGGCCCCCATGGGCCAGAAGAAGCGCCTGGAATAACAGGACAATGATCCCCAAAATCCCCACAACGCCGGGGCCGAATAGGATCGCACCCAATCCGGTACCGGTCATATGGGAACAGCTCCCTGTTACGGACGGGATCTTCAGGGACGAAATGACGAAAATAAATGCGCCGGACATGGCTAATATGGTCATTGCCCTTCGGTTTTCCTTCAAAATCTTCTTCAGCGAGAAAAATCCTGCTACCAGAAACGGCAGACAGATCACTCCCCATGCAATACAGTAACCGGCAGGGAGATATCCCTCCATGATATGCATCGCATTGACAGCCGGAACCACGGCGAATATGGCCGCAAATACGGTTGCTAATTTTACTGCTCTTTTTTGTCTTTTTGACATCTCTCTTCTCCTTTCTTTCATGATTCCTCGTACATATTTCCCAGACATGCGTCAGAATCATGACAATCCGGTTTTTCGGATTTCGTCCGCGCCCAGCTATCTTCCGTAGCTGGTACGCAGTTTGTCCCCGCGCCAAACGGCCGGAACGAAACTAGGAAGGGCAGGTCTTCTGACTTGAGCGTCTTCGTCTGTCTCCTCTCTCTTCCCGGTTTCCCAGTGATACCCGTATTCGTGAGAAAATACGGGGCCGGATACAAACTCTTCTCTTACAGCGGCGGGACCGTAAGGGCTTTTCACCCTTTTCCCTATTATCCTGCGGAGAAATGCAGGCACCTCTTCCCTTAACATGCGCCCTTACGGGCTGCCGCGCAGTTATGCTGCGCAGTAATCTATATGCAAAAGCGGTCTTAAAACTACCCGCGAATTGCCTTCTTTTATATTACTCACTCCGGTAAAACAAAGCTTCAGGCCTACTCAAATAAATCCCTGAAATTTTCGGTATCCCTTGGATATTTCTTCTGATCCGGCACCAGCTTCTTTTCTACCAGCAGCTCATAGATATCCATCAGGGCCGGACGCTTCAGATGGGCCTTCTTCAGAGTCTCCGTATCGGAGAACACTTCCAATGCCGTCCCGTCCCGTAGCACCTTTCCGCCGCAGACCACCAGAACCCTCTGCGCCCAGCGGTAGGCAAAGTCCACATCGTGGGTGGATATGATAATGGTTTTATTTTCTGATCCGAGCTTTTCCAGCACTTCCTCCAGCATTCCGGCGTTGACCGGGTCCAGGGAAGCGGTTGGCTCGTCGAAAATAATCACTTCCGGCCTCATCGCGATGATATCCGCGATGCTGACCCGTTTCTTTTCTCCGCCGCTTAAATAATGCGGCGGCCTGTCCCGGAACTCGTTCAGCTCCATATAATCCAGCGCCTCATCCACCATCCTGGCCACCTCCGGCCTGGCCAGCTTTAGATTCATGGGGCCAAATGACACCTCCGCCAATACCGTGGACGCGATAATCTGATTATCCGCATCCTGGAAAACAATCCCTACTTTTTTGCGCAGTGCGTTTATATTTTTCTTATTCACTTTTTCACCGTGTAAAAAGATCTCACCGCGATCCGGTGACAGTACCCCATTCATATTCAGAAACAACGTGGATTTGCCCGCTCCATTGGCTCCCAGCACCGCAATACGCTCCCCTGTACGGATCTTGAGATTGACGCCGTCAAGGGCTTGTGTACCGGTTTCATACCGATAAGTGAGGTCCCGGATTTCCAGTATGACAGAACTCTCTGCCTCTTGCTGCCGTGATTCCATTTTTTCCTCCAGCGGCGCATCTGCCGCGCCATATATTCTACAGGCCTTCTGTGTTTTCCCTCATAAGATAACCGCCAGGGCCGTCAGCGCCAGCAGATATCCTGCCGCCGCAAACACCTGCCAGGCCTTAATCTTTTTCTCTTCCTCCAAAAACTTAAGCTCCCCGTCGTATCCCCGGGATTCCAGGGCGTCATAGTAAATCCCCGCTTTCCGAAAAGACAGGATCAGCAGATTCCCGGCTATATGCCCAAACGTATAGCAGCTCCTTTTAAACCCCTCATACCCAAGCCTCGCTCTTGCCGCCGTACTCATTCTGCTCTGTACATCCATTAAGATAAAAATAAAACGGTATATCATATTCATCAGCTCGACAAGCAGTTTCGGCAGGTGCGCCCGCCCCAGAACCGAGATAATTTCACTAGCAGGCGTGGAGAGCGTCAGCATATACATGGCGCTGACCGCCCCCAGAGCCTTCAGGCCCAGCCGCGCCGCGCGCAGCAGATCCGCCCCGGAGGTATACAGATAGAAAAAATGCAGATTCAGGTTAAAATCTCCATAGGGCCTGGCGGCTATGCCCGCTGCTATGGCAATGCTTCCCATCAATATAAAGGCGACAGGAAATTTCATCAGGGACAGATACCGGCGGAGGCTTAAGCCTCCCGCACAGACAGTCAAAAGTCCCATGCCGGCCATCACTGTTACGGATACCCAGATATGATCCAAAACAATGCACAAAATCAGCAGTGTGACAGAAAACAGGACTTTAAAGGAGGCGTTCACCTTCCGCATGCCGGATGTGTAGGCATAGTAATCAATTGACTGCGCGCCCTGGTGCTTGTGACTATGCCCGCTCATACACACTGATACAGCAGGGCGTTGCAGATCGCAGCCGCCACATTGCTGCCGCCTTTTCTTCCTCTGGCGACGATATAGGGAACATCCGCCTCCATCAAATATTCCTTAGCCTCCGCCACATTTACGAAACCGACCGGGACGCCAATCACCAGGCGGGGATGAATACGGCCTTCGTCGATCAGTTCCCGCAGGCGGATCAACGCCGTGGGGGCGTTTCCGATGGCAAAGATAAAATTTTCTCCAAGGCCCGCCGCTTTCTCCATGCTGACGGCCGCCCGGGTGACCCCTCTTCGCTTCGCTTCCCCGGCTACATCCGCATCGGCCATAAAGCAGTGTACCTGTCCGCCGAATCCGGCCAGGGTCTGTTTGCTGATTCCCGCCTTTCCCATATTCGTGTCCGTCACGATCGACGCGCCGCCACGAATCGCTTCCAGCCCTTTTTCCACCGCCTGAGGGGAGAAACACAGGGTATCCGCGTAGGAAAAATCCGCCGTCGTGTGGATTACCCGTTTGATCACCGGTTTTTGTATCGGGTCCAGCTCCCGCTTAAGTTCCTGTTCAATGATCTCAAAACTTCTCTGTTCTATTTTTTGAGGGTCCATCGTATCAAAACGCAACCAAAACCGCCTCCTTCTTTTCTCGTCTTTTTCCGATTTATAGTCCGATCATGCGGTAAATCTCTTTCATATCCAGATTCTCCCGCACCGCGTCCGCCAGCCGGTCATACTGCCTGCGCTTATACTCTTCGATATCCACACGCCCGCGGTCTTCAAACGATAACCCCTTCCGCCGGTATATCAGGCGCAGAAACTGCTCTGTAAATTCATTGTTCTCAAATATGCCGTGCACATAGGTTCCAGCCGCATTTTTATAAACACAGCCGTCCTCTTTTATGTTTAATTCTTTTACATTTAAATCCTTTGCCTCCAAACCATTCGTTCCCGCCCCCGGCTGTCCGCCGGCAGACATCTGTATCCTGGAAAAACCAGACGCCCGGCCAGAATCTTCTCCATACTCTCCGCCGTCCGTTTTCCAACCGGCACCCCCGGCTTTGGAAGCTTCCGGCCCGGTGATTTCCGACGTTCCCATATGGATCTCATATCCGGAAAATGAGCTTCCGGACAGCCCCTGGTAAAATCCCGTAAGGCCTGACACCGTGCCATGGACTCTGGTTCTCACCTTCCGCTCTTCAAATACCGTCTGTACCGGCAAAAGTCCCATCCCCTGCATCTGTCCGCCAGACTCCACTTTGCAGGGATCGCTGAGCTTCTCCCCCATCATCTGATAGCCGCCGCAGATTCCGAATACCGGTACCCCTTTCGCCGCACACTTAAGAACCGCTGCCTCCAGACCGTTCTGCCGCAGCCACTTCAGGTCTCCCATGGTATTCTTGGTGCCCGGCAGGAGGATCAGATCCGGGTCCCCCAATTCTTTCACCGACGAGACATAAGCAACCTCCAGCCCTTCCACGGTTTCCAGCGGATTAAAGTCCGTAAAATTTGAAATGTGCGGCAGCCGGATTACCGCCGCTTTTACTTCCCCGGCCCTGCTCTTTCTGTGGAACCGCTCCGTCAGGCTGTCCTCGTCCTCGATATCCACATTGATCCAAGGCATCACGCCCACCACCGGCAGCCGGCACTTTTCCTCCAGCATGGCGATTCCCGGTTCCAGAATCCCCCGGTCCCCCCTAAACTTGTTGATAATCAGTCCCTTGACCCGTTCCCGTTCCTGCGGTTCCAGAAGCTCTACCGTACCGTATAGCTGGGCAAAGACGCCGCCCCGGTCTATATCTCCCGCCAGCAAAACCGGCGCGTCCACCATCTCTGCCAGTCCCATGTTGACGATATCGTGGTTCTTCAGATTGATCTCCGCCGGACTCCCCGCGCCTTCGATTACGATAATGTCCCGATCCTTTTCCAATTCACGGTAAGCTTCCATGATAACCGGAGCCAGTTTTTGTTTATAGCGGAAATATTCGGCTGCGGACATATTTCCCCGCACCTCACCGCATACGATCACCTGGCTTCCCACGTCGCTGACCGGCTTTAACAGGATCGGATTCATCCGTACCGACGGTTCGACGCCGGCCGCCTCCGCCTGCACGACCTGCGCCCGACCCATCTCCAGGCCTTCCGCCGTTATGTAGGAATTAAGCGCCATGTTCTGGGATTTGAACGGCGCCACACGATAACCGTCCTGGGCGAATACCCGGAGTAATCCGGCGGTCAGAAGACTCTTCCCCGCATTCGACATCGTGCCCTGTATCATGATATTTTTAGCCACAGTTCTCACCTTCCTGCCCCGGTTCCAGGCTTCTGTCCTTCCCCACAGTTTTTACGATCCGATCAATTTCCCGTATCAGCGCCCTGTTTTCCTCCGGATTTCTGACCGCCGTCCGATAATATCCGGAGGTAAGCCCCCGGTAGTTTCCGCAGGTACGGATCAGGATTCCCGCCTTCTCCAATTCTTCAAATAAAGGAATCCGGCTATAAAAACATATAAAATCCGCAGTCGGAGGAAATACCTGCATGCCCAGTTCCCGGAGCTTACCGGCCATCTCCTCCCGCTGTTCACGAATCAGCTCTCTGGTCCTCCTCATATAATCCCACCGGGGTTCCCGAACCCTATATCCGGCGATGCTCGTACCGGCCGTCTGGGCAGACTGGGATACACTCCATTCGGGGATCTGTTCCCGCAGCCCGGCCAGCAGCATTGTATCGCTGCACATGCCGTACCCCAGGCGGATCCCCGGCATCGCGTAGATCTTCGTAAAGGCGTTGAGTACAAACAGCTGCGGATATTCTTTTATCACCCGTTTTCCGCTTGCGCTCTCATAATCCTCACAAAACGGTAAAAAGCATTCGTCCAGCAGGACAACGATCTGTGCTTCCCGGCACTGCCTTAGTATTTTGGCCAACAAGGCTTCGTCCAGCCGGTTCCCGATGGGATTCGCCGGATTGCACAGACATAACAGGTCTGTATCCGGCGTCAGTTCATCCAGAATATCTTCCGTGATCCGAAACCCATTCTCTTTTTTTAATAAAAAAGCTGCGGCATGTCCTCCGGCGGCTTGAACAGCCCGCTCGTATTCGGAAAATGAGGGCTGGGGAATCAGCGCCCGGACCGGCCTTTCTTTTCGCATCGCCAGCGCCCTTGGAAGGGCATAGATTAATTCCGACGCCCCATTGCCGCAGATGACCCACTCCTGGGGAACCTGCTCCATCCGGGCTATAGACGTTTTTAATTCGCGGTATTCCGGGTCCGGATACCGTTCACAGCGGACTGCCTCATCCTGAAGCTTCTTAAGCGCAAACGCAGGTATGCCCAGTGGATTGATGTTGCTGGAAAAGTCATATCTGATCTGTCGGTTATATATATTGCCTCCGTGCCTGTCCTGGTCCGTTGGTCTCATATTGGCAGACTCCTTCTTTCATCAAATATTTATCATAATCCTGATCCCCGCACCGACGGCGCACACCGCCAGCAGGGCCAGAACCGCCGAACCGTACAGCAGGCGGTTGGCCAGCCTGATATCCTCTGCGCATACCGGCCGTATAGGATCTCCGATGGTCGGCTTCTCTTTCTTATGCCCGAAGTACCAGGCGTCCCCCGCCAGCCGGATCTGCAGCGCTCCGGCGCAGGCCGCCTCGGTCTGGGCGGAATTGGGGCTGTCATGCTTTCTGCCGTCCCGTCTGAAGATCCGCCACGCATTTTTTCCGTCCATACCCAGAAGATAAGCCGCTGCCGTCATGAGCAGGCCGCTGATCCTGGACGGAAGATAATTCAATATGTCATCCATTCTGGCCGCTGTTCTGCCAAAATACAGGTATTTTTCATTTTTATATCCGATCATGGAATCCATGGTATTCACCGCTTTGTAGAAGAAACCAAGCAAAGGCCCTCCAAGCGCCATATAAAGAAGGGGCGCAATACTGCCATCCGACGCATTCTCCGCCACGGTCTCCACCGCCGCCTTCGTAATGCCCGTCTCATCCAGCACAGCGGTATCTCTTCCCACTATCATGGACACCGCTGTTCTGGCTTCCTCCACGTCGCCGGCCTTCAGCGCCTGATAGACCTTCATGCTCTCCGTCTTCAGACATTTCGTCGCCAGCAGCTGGTAACACATAAATGCTCCCACCGCCATACCAAGATACCGGTGTATCCGATAAGCCAATAAAAGCAGCACCGCCGGAAGCAGCACCGATACCAGACATACAACCGCTACCAGGACCGCCCCTTTCCACAACTGGGTTCCCGGGGAATCTTCTTCTCTTAAAAGCCGCCGTTCCAGCTTTTGAATGATCCATCCGATTCCCCGTATCGGATGCGGCATCCGGTACGGATCTCCAAGCAGAAGATCCAGTATAAATCCTGTTATCAGACTAATCATAAATTCCTCACAATCTTAAGCCGCCAACCGTCGTTTCCGCCTTCCCGCAAAACGCACTCGAAACCGCCGCCGTTGGCGCATTGATAATCAAAATAATTCCCGTTAGGTTCCCCCAGAGCTTCCATAATCGCCATGATGGTCCCTCCGTGAACGATCATGACCAGACTCTTTTGCACCTGTGGCAGGTCATGTCCACACAGGGCTGCTGCCCCGCCCATCACATGAAAAAATCCTCCGACACACCTCTCCTTAAAGTGCGTCCTGTCCTCCCCACCCGGAAACGGAAGCGTCCCGCCGCTGTCGATCCAGTCCTGGTACTCACCGCATCCGCTCAATTCCAGATAATTCTTTCCCTCGAACAGGCCAAAACTGCATTCTTTCCATGCGCCGACCCGGCAAAATTCCATTCCCGGATAGAGGAGGCCCGCAGTCTGTACACAGCGTTTCATGGGGCTTACGTACAGCAGATCCGCTCCCGGATACCGCCCCGCCTCTTTCGCATCCAGCAGCGCGCGCGCTCCGGATGGGCTCAGTTCCTCATCGGTGGTCCCAATATATCTTTTTTCCTCATTTCCTTTCGTCATCCCATGGCGGATCATTGTAATCTTCATTTTATCCTCTGTCCGATCCCGCACACGATCCGAACCACCGTCCGGGCCGCCTGCGCTGCCTCGCACATGGTCCGTCCCACCGCTTCCCGGAAGTCTCTTTCTTCTTTTTCTATGGGTACCACGCCGTATCCCACTTCATCACAGATGATCACCACATCCGGTTTTTCTGACAGAAGCTTCCTCAGGCATTCGATGGGATCCTGTCCCTGCCGCAGCTGCCGCCGGATCACTTCCTGATAATCAGAAATGATATCCGCCCCGCCGCCTTCCGCCATTTCCACATAGGCCCGTTTTCCCTGGGCCTTTCCTCCAATATATAAATGCATCCGGCATCCTCCCGTCTTTCTATATGAAACGCTGTAAAACCACCAGAACCAGCAGCATGCTAAGTTCCGCGCACGCCAGAAACCAGCCTGCCAGATCGCCGGTCACCCCGCCGAACTCTTTGTAAGCCTTATAGCGGTAGTAGGCAAAGCACAAGCCGCCGGCCACGCACATCCCGCCTCCCAGCACCGGCTGCACCGCCGCCATCACAGCTGCCGTAACCGCCAGCACAAGCAGCAGGACCAGCCGTACCACCCTCTTATGAGCAGTGGATGAAAATGAGTATAGCAGTCCGTCCTTCCTGGCTCCCCGAAACCATACGACGGAAAGGCCGCTCAGCGTCCTGGACCAGACAAAACTGCATCCGTACAAAATCCAGGCCCTCTGATCCTGAAGCTCCGTCAGCGCTCCATAGGTCAGCAGGACATACGGGATTAGCATGAGCACCGCAAACGCGCCGATATGGGAATCCTTCAGGATTTCCAGCTTCCGCTCCTTCGGCTGATAGGAGTGGAGCGCATCCATCGTATCCATATATCCGTCCAGATGAATCCCTCCGGTGACGAGGACCGACAAAGTCAGGACCCCGGCTCCCAGAAACGCCCGGCCAAATCCCGCCAGCCCGCAAACCGTATAAAATCCGAATATAAGCAGGCCCAGCACCGCGCCGACGAGCGGAAAAAAACAGATGCTGTAACGCATGTTTTTCTCGGACCACTCAACACCCGGCATCGGAATTTTACTGTACATACCAAAGGCGATGATACAAGATTTCAGAATTGACAACGTTCTTCCCCTTTCCCGAAGGCCGCTGCGGCTGCTGCCGTTTTTAGCAGAACCGGAATGGAACAGACGACCTCGCACACCTGATCCGTCCAGGCTCCCAGCATGGTATTCAAAAGGCCAAGGCTTTGGATATACGCTTCCGTTTCAGGCGGATAACGATGGCCGTCGGAAAATATCTCATTGGTCACGATAACCAGGTGACTGCACCTCTGATCCAGCTCCTGAATCTGCCGGAAGATCCGCTGTGCCAACGCCTCCGGCTCTTCCTTAAGCGCTGATCCTGCATACATCTCGTTCGCCAGCAGATTCGAAAGGCATTCCAGGAGAACTGTCGGGGCAACGCTTCCGTCTTCGGCATCCGCAGCTGATCCGGTGCTTCGTGCCGGGTCCGGCGTGAACGCAAGCGCCTGATGGATATCCCGGTAACACTCGATCGTCTGAAATCCCTTCGCTTCCCGGAGCCTGCGATGACGGCTGATTCTCCTGTCCGCCTCCTCGCCATAGGGCTCCATCGTTGCTATGTAATAGAGAGGCCCGCCTCTTGAGAGCTCTACGGCAAAGTTTTCCGCATATTCAGATTTCCCGCTGGCGCTTCCGCCGGTAACCAGGCATCTCATCTTATTTCCCCTGCGCTTTCTAATCCGGCCGTATCCACGTTTTTCCCGCTGTCTTCATATTCCTGATACGCTTCGATCCCGATTTCAGCGAAACTGTCGTTCTCCCGGTAGACTTCCAAGGCCATATCAAGCATCGGCACAAGCAGCACCGCTCCGGTCCCCTCGCCCAATGCCAGGTGGCCGTCAATGACAGGCGAAAGCCCCAGTTCCTTCATCACCGGTTCCGCCGCAGGCTCCCGGCTCAGATGGGATGCCAGCAGGAACGGCCTCACCTGCGGGCAGATACGGACGGCCGCCAGCGCGGCGGCCGCGGAGATCAGCCCATCCACGATCACCGGAATCCGGTAAAGAGCGCCTCCCATAAAGACGCCTGCCATCCCTGCCAGATCCAGTCCCCCCAAGGTCCGAAGGATCTCCAAAGGGCTCATCCGCTCCACGGGATAAGTCTTAAGCGCCTGCGCAATGACCCTGCGTTTTCTGGCTAGGCCTTCCTCATTCAGGCCCGCCCCCCTTCCCACGGTCTCTTTGGCGGAAAGTCCCAGATATGCGGCAATCAGCGCGCTGCTGGTCGTCGTGTTTCCAATGCCCATCTCTCCGGTAGCCAGCAGTTCGTACCCCTGCTCCCGGCATTCCCGCACCAGGCGGATTCCTGCGTCAACAGCCCGGCAGACTTCCTGTTCCGACATGGCAGGTTCCTTCAGAAAATTCCTGGTGCCATAGGCAGCTTTCATTGCCCGCAGATTTGGATGGGCGATCTCCCGGGCGATTCCTATGTCCACCGGAATCACGTCGATCCCGGCCCGGTCCGACATCCGGTTGATACTTGCGGTTCCTCCGGCTATATTTAACGAGACGATAGCGGTCACTTCAGAGTCCGTCTGGGTGACCCCCTCTTCCACTATCCCATTATCCGCGCACATGACGATAACCGCGCGTTTTCCAATCCGCACATTTTCATTCCCGGTAATGCCTGCGATCTGAGTCACCAGCTCTTCCAGCCTCCCCAGGCCTTTCAGCGGTTTGGCTATGCTGTCCCACCGTTCTGCCGCCCGGGCTGCCGCCGCCTCGTCGATTCCGCATGGCATCTGCCCGGCCAGCTGCAAAACATACTGCTCCGGTGTAATCTCCGGTATCTTCTTCATTCCAATCCTTCTTTCCCTGCCTTAAGTTATACTGATCGATTTTTAATCTACCTTCTATGATACTCTCCGGCCTTCGCAATAAAACGGTCCGCGGCCTTCGCATTTCCATAAAAATACAGATGCGGGAAACCTGCATACAGGGTATCGGATGCGATCCCTTCCCGCCACTTACTTCGTTTACCCGGCTTCACGGCCTGAAACGCGCTGCCCTTGTCTTCACTGTCCCAGTAATGAAAGCTGTGAGCTCTGATGACATCACCGGGTTCACCCAACAGGCAGTCTGACTCCGGCTTAAGCTCCAGGTAACCGAACCGCTGCAGACGTTCGGTCTTATAGCCGCGGCCCCGGATCACGCCCGCCATGGGATAATATACGCCGTCTTCTCCCTCTAACTCCTCATGCAGGTACAGAAAACCGCCGCACTCCGCAATACAGGGCAGGCCGTTTTCGATCTGCTGCCGGATCTGGCTGCGCATCGGTTCGTTGGATGCCAGTTTTTCCGCATAGAGCTCCGGATAGCCTCCGCTCAATATCAGTCCGCCGATATTCTCCCCCAGGCCTGAATCATGAAGCGGACTAAAGTATACGATCTCACAGCCATGCTCCCGCAGATAGTCCATGTTGTCTCTGTACAGAAAACAAAAAGCTTCATCCTTCGCCACAGCGATCCTCAACGGCCCTGTTCGCTTATTGCCTTTCGGCGCAGAAACCGTTTCGCCGGATACTGCCTTACTATAGACGGGGGGCGCGGACTGTGCCAGCGCCAGCAGGCCGTCAAGATCAATGGTCCGCTCCAGTTGATCCGAAAACCGGTCTACGATCTCTTTGAAATTTTCAATTTCACGCGCCGTAACCAGGCCCAGATGACGGCTCTGAAAGAGAAGTTCCTGTTTCTGTCTGGGTACATAGCCAAATACGCTAAGCCCCATCTCCTCCGCCAGACGCTTTGCTTCCGGGTACAGACTCTCCGACATCATATTGAAGATGACTCCCCGGATCATAGACGGCTGCCGGAATTCAACGAATCCCTTCAGCACCGCCAGCGCAGAACATCCCATCCCCCGGCAGTTAACCAGAAGAACTACGGGGGTATCGGTCAGCTTCGCAATGTCACAGCTGCTTCCCGCATCGGTAAACCCGATCCCGTCATAATACCCCATGACACCCTCCACGATGCTGATCTCTTTCTCCCTGCCGTTTTTTAGAATCAAACGCCGAAGCGTATCCGGGTCTGCAAAGAAGCTGTCCAGATTCCCCGTGCTCACTCCCAACACCCGGCTGTGGAACATGGTATCGATATAATCCGGCCCGCACTTAAAAGCCGCGGCCGAATGGCCCCGCCGGATCAGGCAGTTGAGAATCCCGCAGGTAACAGATGTCTTGCCGGACCCGCTTCCGGTACCGGCGATCAGGATTCTGGGAACCGGTTCTCCCTCTTTTAAAACTCCTGGGATTGTTTCACGGTGATGATAAACACCGGATTCTGCCCCGTCATCATGTGATACCGGCCCGCCGCACGGGTTTTGCTCACTTGAACCTGCACCATATCCATCTGTAACTGCATCTGTGTACATATTGTAAGAACCTCCGTTACCGTTTCTAAAGCAATGGCATCCAACACGACCTGCATCCGCGGGTTTAGCCGGAACAGCTTCGCAAGAATCTCAGAAAGTCTGCCTTTGCTGCCTCCGATAAAAGCAGCGTCCGGCGCCGGCAGGCCTTCCAATGCCTCGGGAGCCATGCCGTCTACCACCTCCAGATTCATCAGACCGAAGTAATCCGCGTTTTTTTGGATCAGTTCCACCGCTTCCTGCCTGCACTCGACCGCATAGACCTTTCCCCGGTCAGCCGCCATGGCCATCTCCACCGACACGGAACCGGTTCCGGCGCCGATATCGTAGACTACATCGGTCTCCTTAAGCGCCAGCTTACTCATGACCACGGCCCGGATCTCCGGTTTGGTCATCGGAACTTCCCCCCGGATAAACCGTTCCTCCGGAATTCCCACACAGGATTTATTCTCACGGTCTATGTTTGCATCTGTATTTTCCCACAGGATCATCAGTACGCACAGAGTCTCGAATTTCTTATCCAGAAAATCCCGCACCCGGCCGGAGCTGATCAGCTCTTCCGGGTAGGACAGGTTCTCCCCGATCCATAACCCGTAGCCGCCAAAGCCCGCAGTCGTAAGCCTTTGCAGATGCTCTGCCGCGTCCTCCCCGGTCAGCACGAATACCTTGCTGTGTCTGCGCACGGCCGTGACCAGGCTCTCTCTCCTGCCATGCAGGCTGAGGATGAAGGCGTCCTCCCATGGAATACCGATTTTCGCGGAGAAATACGAAAGGGAGGAGATCCCGGGTATTACCGTTATTGGATAACCTTCCAGCGCATTTTTCAAATTCTCCGTATTACTGTAAAATCCTGTATCTCCGGACAGGAGAACCGCAAAACGCTGTTTGTGAGAGTGCCCGATGATCTCCCGGATCTGTTCCGCCCGGTACTGAACCCATATCTCCTTTTTGCTGTCCGAATAAGGTTTGATCAGCCTCTCCGGCCCAATCAGCACTTCCGCCTCTTCGATCCGGCATTTTCCCTCCACGGTCAGGCTGCCGGGCGTGCCCATTCCACATCCCACCAACGCGATCTCTTTTCTCATCCGACCAATTCTCCTATCTGTATTTTCATCTCTTCCAGGAAATAACCGCTTTCCTGCGCCGGCCTGTCGATCAACAGAACGCGGATGCCGGCTCTTTCGGCCGCACGGATCTTTTCCTGAAATCCCCCCGGCTTGCCGGATTCTTTTGTCAGCAGCCAGCGGATGTCGAATTCCCGGATCAGGGCATAATTAAGCTCTTCGGAGAACGGCCCCTGCATCGCAATCAGATGCCTTCCTTTGATACCGCAGGCATGGCAGTCCTCCAGCACTTCCGGCGCAGGAAGCACCCGCACATACAGCCGTTCTTCATAATTTGGAATCGCGCACAGCGGCTTTAACTCTTTGCTGCCGGTGGTTACCAGGATATTTCCTTCTGAGCCGGCCAGTATCTGCGCGGCCCTGTCTGTGTCCGCCGCATGGATGATATGCGCAGCACGCGCTTCCGCCTGCGCAGGGCGGAGCAGCCTTCTATAGGAGATCCCCGCGTTCATGCAGGCTGTGCGGATATTTTGGGTAACGGCGCCGGCATAGGGATGCGTGGCGTCCACCACCAGCATCGGCTGTTCCCGGAGAAAAAGCTCACGCATCTCTTCCATATCCAGGCGGCCCGTCCGTACATCCAGCATTCCCGGGACTTCCGGTATTCCCGGGATTTCCCGGATCACTTCTTCGCCGTAGGGCGTGGCCACACAGATCAGAGAGGGAATCCCCTGCGCCTTTAAATATCCGCACAGCTCCCGTCCCTCCGACGTGCCGCCGAACAGAATCACTTTATACCGACGCATAACGGTATCCACGGGGAGTCACCATCCAATTTCCGATTTTCTTCGTCCGGCTGCTGCCTATGTACACGGTGGTAAACATATCCACCTGTGTTTCCCGCAATTCCCGGAGGGTGCAGATCACAGCCTCCTCCCCTTCTCTGCCGATCTGTTTCACATATCCGCAGACCGTATCCGGCGACTGATATTGCAGGATGATATCACAGGCTTCCTTCAGATAATCTTTCCGTTTGCGGCTGGACGGGTTGTAAATGCACAAAACCATATCGGCCTGAGCGCACAACGCGACGCGCTGCCGGATCAGTTCCATAGGGGTCAGCAGATCGCTCAGGCTGATCACTGCGAAGTCATGGGAGAGAGGGGCTCCAAGTACCGCACCGCCGCTGCAGGCCGCCGTTACTCCGGCTATGAACTTAAGCGTGGTTCCCGGCTCGTCTCCGGCCAGTTCACAGAGCAGGCTCGCCATCCCATACACGCCGCTGTCACCG
Organism: Diplocloster agilis; assembly: GCF_019042275.1. GTDB lineage: Bacteria > Bacillota > Clostridia > Lachnospirales > Lachnospiraceae > Diplocloster > Diplocloster agilis. Next base: position 60,335 of record NZ_JAHQCW010000010.1, on the reverse strand, counting down.
CTGCATACCACAGCCACCTCCCGGCCCTCCCGGGCCTGCGTAAGCGCATACCGGCACCGCTCGGTCTCCTGCTTCATCGGCGTGGTATAATATTCTTTCTCCTGAAAATATTCCCGGATCAAATCCGTATAGACGGTATAACCCACAATCAGATCGCTCGCTTCCAACGCCTTCTTTGCTTCGATCGTCATATATTCGTAGCCTCCGGGTCCAAATCCAATCACTCTTAACATTTCAACCGCTCCTTCTATCTTTCATCATTCCTCTGCGGAATCTTTATCCGATCTCTTCTCCGCCTGCCATGTCCAGCGGATTCGGTATTTCTTCTGTGCAACGGCCAGGGTCATACCGTTTTCCGCCTGTTTGGGAACCACTAATTCTCCGCCCTCACTTCCAAGCACCGCGCTCCTCTCGCAGACATTATCCACCCCTACCGTATGCTCCACGAAAGCGGAGCCCTGAAACTCTCCTTTTACCTTCCGAAGCGCTTCCTCTGAGAATGTCACAAACGGGACCCTCAGTTTATACGCCAGCCTAATAAGGCCCTCTTCCTCTTTTTTCCGGTCAATGGAGTAAATCCCCCGGACCCGCTCTATATCCATTCCCCGCTGCTCCAGGGTCCGGTTCAAAAACGCTTCCAGCTCATGGAAGGGAATTCCCTTTTTACATCCCATCCCCACGAACAGATCCCGGGGGATCAGATGCAGGGTGATCGGAAACGGCTGCGCTGTTTTATTGTATCCGATATAGATCCCGGCCTCTATATCCGGGTTCCCGGCCTCCATATCTGGAATCCCGGCCGCATCGGGCAAAGAGGCAGGTATTGAATATACCCGTAAGCCATCCGGGACCGGTCCCGATATTTCCTCTTCCGCAACCGCTCCCACCATTTTCCCTTCCAGGATCCTGCCGGAGATCTCCTTTATTTTACCGATCTCAGTAACCTTCAGAAAATTTTCCGCAGCGAAGACATCTACCGCGAAACGGCGTTCACAGTCCGTAGCCGTGGTAATCACCGGCCGGGCCCCGGCGCATACGGCGACTTCCCGGCACCATTCGTTGGCGCCCCCCAGATGTCCGGACAGTACACTGACGCAATATTTCCCAAGCTCATCCATCACCAGCACCGCCGGGTCCCGGTCCTTGCCCTCTATAAACGGCGCAATGCTTCGCACGGCAATGCCCATCGCTCCAATGAACAATATCCCGTCCATGCCGGGAAAGAGCTCTCGCATCAGATCCGAAACACTTGTAAACGGCCTGCATGTTCCCTGCGCAAACCGACTGACCGCATAACTTTCGATCTCCGTTTCCGGGAATGCCTCCCTGAGCTTCTCACCAAGCCATAGATTCAGTCCGGTGCCTTTTTCCGTAAATGACAGGATGGCCGTGCGCCTCATACTTTCGTCCCCTTTCGAAACTCAGTGGTAAAGGACGCGTCATACAGCTTCGACAGTTCATAGTCATCTCCCAGGCATTCTCCCACCACGATCAGCGCTGTTTTCCGGATTCCATGGTTTAGCGCCATCTGAGGCAGCTCCTTAAGCTTTCCCCGAACGATCTGCTCCTCTTTCCAGCTGGCCTTATATACGATAGCACAGGGCGTTTCCTCCGAGTAAGCGCCGTCAAGCAGTTCCTGCCGTACCTTTTCTACCATGCCTACGCTTAAGAAAATCACCATGGTGCAGCCATGTCCCGCCAGCAGATGCAGCTTTTCCTTCTCCGGTACCGGCGTCCTTCCTTCCATTCTGGTAATGATCACCGACTGGGAAACCGCCGGGAGCGTATATTCTGCCTGCAGCGCCGCTGCCGCCGCGCAAAAGCTGCTGACTCCGGGGCATACCTGATAGCCGATTCCCGCCTCTTCAAGCCTGTCCATCTGCTCCCGGATGGCCCCGTACAGGGACGGATCTCCGGTGTGCAGGCGTACCACTTTATACCCGGAGCGTTCCCCGTCGATCATCACCTTAACGACCTCGTCCAGAGTCATATAAGCGCTGTTATATATCCGGCAGCCGACAGCCGCCTCCTGAAGAAGCTCCGGATTCACCAACGACCCGGCGTAGATAATGATATCCGCCGTTCGGAGCAGCTCCAGCCCCCGTACCGTAATCAGATCCTTTGCGCCGGGACCCGCTCCCACAAAATTTATCATATTGTCACCTGCTCTCCTTTTTTGTGGATTTGTCACGAAACTGCTCCAGCATCCGGTCCGCGTTTTGTGACTGTCCCAATAATCCGAATTCATTTGAAAATAGAATCACGCCAGTTTCCAGTTCCCCGCCCGTTCTGTGGTTCAGATGAACCTCTATTTTGTTTACCAATACTTTCATCGCGGCTTCCTTCATTCCCGCTTCCTGCAGAATCTCCAACGCCTCGTCTGTAGTGATACAGCTAAGGATCTGTCTTCCCGTCTGTGCGTCTCCTCCCGCCTGCAGCAGACAGGCGGCCAGCGTCTCCATCCTGGCGTCCGCAGACCGGGAGTGGGTATTCATAACCCCGGCTCCGAGCTTCACCAGCTTTCCGATATGCCCGATGAGAAGCAGGCTGCGAAAATCCATCTGACAGGCCATATCCAGAGTATCCCCGATAAAATTACTGCATTTCACACAGGGATCCAGGTCAATTCCCAGCTGTTCCGAGGCAAAGTCCCTTCCGTAATTCCCAGGAGCCGCCAATAACTCTCGGACGCCGGCAGCCGCCTTCACCTGGAGCTCCAGCCGGATCGTCTCCACCAACGCTGCCTCGCTCATAGGCTCCACGATCCCGGTCGACCCAAGGATTGAGATGCCGCCTTCAATTCCAAGCCTTGGATTAAAGGTTTTTTCCGCGATCTTTTCTCCGCCCGGCGCGGACAAAATGATTTCAAAACCGCCTTCGTACCCATACCGGTCCGCAATCTCCTCCACCGCCCGGCGGATCATATTCCGGGGGCCCTGGTTAATCGCGGGCTGTCCCGGCTTTTGCTGAAGCCCTTCCCTGGTCACCCTGCCGATCCCCTCCCCTGCGTCCAGGCGGATTCCCCGGCCGGTTCTGCGCACGGTGGCATAGATGAGGATTCCATCCGTGATATCCGCATCGTCGCCCGCGTCCTTTTTTACCCCGCAGGTAACAGAGCCGTTCTCCTGCCGGATTCCGGACAGGGGCAGCTGCAAAAGCACCCCTCCCGGCGTCGTCAGTTCCACCGCGTCGATTCTGTTCCCGTCAAGCAGCATCTGAGCGGCCGCCTTGGCCGCCGCCGCCGCGCAGGAGCCGGTGGTGTAGCCGCATCTTAATTTTTTTTTATCCTTATACCGGTATTCTTCCAGCATCTCGATCACCCGAAAATTTTACTTTTCAATCTTTCTATCCCATGATACAATGCAAATAATTTGTGGCTGATATCCTTTTGGATTCCTCTGCCGCCCTATGAAAGGAGACCCATCGATGAATGGTACTTTATACGGAGTTGGCGTCGGTCCCGGAGATCCGGAACTGCTGACGCTAAAAGCCGTCCGGATACTCTCGGAAACTGCATGGCTTGCGATCCCCGGGGTAGACAAAGAAAGCTGCGCCGCCTATCAGATCGCCGTCCAGGCGGTTCCCCGGATTCAAGACAAGCCCTGTCTGTACATACAGATGCCCATGACCAAAGATGAAGCACGGCTGCAGGCCAGCCACGAGGCCGGCTGCGCCCAGATCGAGGACGTATTGTCCAAAGGCGAATCCGTGTGTTTTCTCACCCTTGGAGATCCGGCGATCTACTCCACCTATCTGTATCTGAAAAAACTCGCTTCCTCCCACGGCTATCCGACGGAAATCATAAGCGGGATTCCCTCGTTCTGCGCCGCGGCCGCAGCTTTAAACATCGGCCTGGTGGAAAGAGCGGAGCCTATGGTCATCATACCGGGCGCTTATCCCACAGAAGATGTCCTTGATTTTCCCGGCACGAAGGTCCTGATGAAATCCGGAAAACAGCTGGCAAAGGTGCGGGATCAGTTAAAGCACCGCAGCCTCACCGCAGCCATGGTGGAAAACTGCGGCCTTTCAACCGAAAAGATCTATCCTGCTCTTAAGGACATCCCGGATTCTGCGGGTTATCTGTCCCTTATTGTGGCAAAGCCCGGCGAAGATGGGAGATAAACAGTTCCTGTATCGCCGGATCTTCCCCCAGGCCTTTTAACCTGCATTGCACCTGATATCCCTTTGTCCGAAACAGGCGGCACCAGGAGTCTTCCTCCCCGGCCATATCATTTTTCGCATGGTCGCCGGCCACGATCATAAACGGAACCAGGGAGACGGATTCATAGCCGCCTTTGCCCACCTCCCCTAAGGTCTCGTGGATATCCGGCGTTCCTTCTACCGTCGATATGTAGTAGTCTTCATGTCCTCTGCCATGCAGCACCTTTTGCAGCCGCTGGTAAGAGGCGTTTGCAAAATGTTCGCTGCCGTGTCCCATAAATACAACAGCCTGTCCGTCCCCGGGTTTTTCGTTTTCCAGAATGCCGGCGACGATATCATAATCCTCATCGCTTTTCAGCAAAGGTTCTCCGATCCCAAGATACCGGAAGCGCTCTCTGAACGTCTCCGCTTCCTCTTTCATCAGTTCGTTTTCAATCCCGTCGATAATATGGGTGGGCTGTACCACCGCTTCCTCTATCCCGTCCGCCAGCATCTGATCCAGCGCGCTCTTCACATCCAACACCCGGATGCCCTCCGCTTCTTCTATCCTGCTGCGCACGATCCTGCTGGTAAATGCGCGGTATACCCGGTACGCCGGAAACGAGGCGCGTATTTTTTCTTCGATGGCCCCAATCGTTTTTTCCCGTGTATCCGGATAAGTCGTTCCAAAGCTCACTACCAGTATTCCTTTTTTCATACGTTCCTCCAATAATGCTGTTCCATAGCACGCTCTTTCCTATAATGCACTCTTTCTTATGGAATGAAAAAACGCCCTTTTATGCGGCTTACACATAAAAAAGCGTATGAAAACACATCCTATACCGGATCCGTTTCTCACACCCTGCCATACTCCGTGGCAGCTCGCGTAAGTCCTATCAAAAGGCAGGTTTTCTGGCTCGGCTTTATTTTCCGCGGATCTCATTCCTTCCCATACGGAATCATCCTTCGTTCCATACAGTGGTATCTGTCAACTGATCCGCAAAAGCCTTACAGCGGCGGGACCGCACAGGTTTTTCACCTGTTTCCCTATTATCCCTCGCACTGGCTGCGCGGGCACCTTTTCATATTGGATTGTAAATACACGATAAAGTATAGCATTAACCGATTATCCAGTCAACAATAGCTGTTTTTAATTCCCATATGCAAATCCTTTTTGAACTGCCGTATCCATCCCGAATTCAGTTCAGATACATCTTCCGATAATCCCTGGGAGTCAGGTCTGTCAGCTTTTTAAAAATAATCGAAAAATACTGCGGCTCATGAAACCCCACAGCATAAGCAATCTCCGAGATTTTCCGTGATGGATCTTTTAACAGCTCGATCGCATTTTTGACTCTCACTTCATTTAAGATCTCCGTAAAATTTTTTCCCGTTTCATTCGTAATCAGCGTACTCAAATAGGAGGGGGATAAGTAAACAACCCTGGCAGCGTCGTTTAATGATATGTTCTCCTGATAATTCTGGTCAATGAAATCGGTGATCTTCTGCACGATCATCTGTTTGGTGCCTGATTTTACAATGTGATAATCCGCGAGATCCATAATAAGGTTTAGCATAAGTTCTTTGAGGATCTCGATATTCTCACAATGGATCACTTTCTGGAAGTTCGAATACCGCTCCAGCAGAATGGACATCTGACGGGCATCCTCCCCGATGGTCCTTTGGATACACAGCGTAAAGAGAATCAAAAAAGAACTTTTCAGCAGACTGGCATCACTTCCGAAAGAGGCCAGGAGTTCTGAAAACAGGCGGTCGGTGAACCGGCTCAAGCTGTCAGGATTGCCGCTTCCTAGCCAGGTAAGGATATCCTGGCAGAATCCAAGCAGTTGATTGTAATCTGTTACTGCGGGAAGTGATCCTGTTTTATGAAACATATGGACACATCCGCTTCCGGTAAAGAATTTCTGCCCCAGTGCCCGAAGGCCCTGAATATACGCCTCATGCAGCGTATCATATCCGTGCCGGATCTCACTGACTCCGGCAGAGACAGAGACGTGGAAGAACTCGAAAATACGATGAAGCAGTTGGATCAGATAGCCTTTCATATCCTCAAAGGACGCATCTTTTTGTGATAACAGCAGAATAAATACCAGGTGGGCATTGTCCGTTTTTACCATTAAAAGATTTTCCCGGGCTGTCAGATTCTCGCAAAACACCATCAGGTTCTGCAGACGGAACGGATCGTTTTCGATCTCATCATCGAATTTTAACACACAGACTCGATAATAAGCGATCTGGTTGAGAAGATTTTTGACCTGAGGAAGCAGGGAAGTATTGTGATAGATTCGTCCGTTCAGGAGGCTTCTCAGGATATGCTCCTGCTGGGTCTCTATTTTTTTGTTTTCCCTCTCCTGCATGATCTTCTCTATCAGTTTGCGAATCGAATTCTCAAGTTCTATGAAATTGATGGGCTTCAGCATAAAAAACGCAGCGCCCAGATTCAAGGCATCCTTAGCATAGTCAAAATTCCTGTGTCCGGTCAAAATGATAAATTGGGTGAACGGATATTTTTCCCTGATATATTTCAAAAAAGTCAGGCCGTCAATCCCAGGCATAACGATATCCGAAATCACCAGATCGGGCGGAGTATTCAGGCACAGCTCCAGGGCCTGGAGCCCTGAACCGGCAGCGCCAAACAGTTCACACCCCATCTCTTCCCAGGAAAAAGCGTTAGCGATACTGTTACGGATGCCGGCTTCATCTTCTATGATCAATACTTTTAACATATGGTCTGTCTCCTTTTTCGAGCGGGATGCGTAAGGTCACGACCGTCCCTTCATATAGCCGGCTTTCGATCTCAAAGCCGTATGGTTCCCCATATAAAATGTGAATGCGGTTCTGAATGTTAGAGAGGGCAATATGATGTCCCTTTGCGTCTGCCTCTTCCATCCGGGATGGCGGAACCGGGTCCTGAAGAGCGGCTAAGAGCCCGCCACGCATTCCGACTCCGTCATCTGCGATGACCGCTGTCAGTACCTGTTCTTCGCCGGATACGCGCAATGTGACATATCCTTCTCCATCTTTCGGCGCCAGTCCGTGGGAGACAGAATTTTCCAAAAACGGTTGAATAATCAGTTTCGGGATTCTGCAATCCAGCAATTCGTCAGGGATCTGAAAGTTGAAGGTGATTTTATTCTCATATTTGCAGTGGATGATTCGTTCGTAGTGCCGGATGTATTCCATCTCATCCCGAAGTGTATGCCAGTTGTCATCCCCTGTTTCCAGATCAGTCTGCAGCATATAGCTTAAGCTGTCGATCATTTCACAAACCTGATAAGCTTCATATTCATAGGCTTTCCAGCTAATAAGCTGTAGGGTGTTGAATAAAAAGTGGGGGTTAATCTGGGACCGCAATATCTTAAGCTGTGCCTCCTTTTGCGCCAGCTGTGTCTTATATACGGTGTTGATCAGCGTATCCAGACGGATGGTCATACGGTTAAAACCGTGGTTAATAGACCGGATCTCCCGTATTTGATGGGTATCCGCAAGACGGACCTGCAGATTCTCGTGTTCCACCTCATTCATCGCCTGTACCACATGCTCGATCGGATGCGTCACATAGCGGGAGAGGTAAACAGTAATAAAGACACCGGCCGCAATGATTCCGGCCGTAATGCCGATGAACAGGTACAGTATCCTGCGGAAATCCTTCAACAGCTTATTCTGGTCCAGAGTGATCGCGGCAGTCCAGTTCCGGTAGGGAAAGTCTGTGGAGATATTCTGGAATCCGGAATAGACGATCATATGGTCCTTCGTCTTGACCGACCCCTGTTCTTCGGCCAGCTGTTCATAGGGATAAGGGAACGGCTGACCTAAGTATGCAGTACTGTTAGAACAAAGTACCGTGCCTTTATCGTCCAGAATATACAGCTGTTCCGGATCAATGGTATTAAACGCTTCAAATTTATCCAGAAGGAAGTCTTTAGACAGCCGAATAACAAAGAATCCCTGTACTTCATATGTAGAGTAATCGTATAGCACCTTTGTAATATCGATGCAGTCGTCTGCGGTATTATAGCCTAACCAATTCATCTCAACCGGATATATCAGCGAATGATGATAATACGAACTTTCAAAGGGGACCGGAAGGTGTAATGGCTTACTGCCGTACTGCAGTACAGTGTCCGCTCCCTTGATATATAGATCCAGCTCCTGGAGGTAATAATCGTCTATGGTCTGCGGAACAAAGTGGTCTGAGACAGCTGTCTTATATTCATACCACATATCGGCAGCGGCGGCGGGGGAGCTTAAGATTGACCGGATTACGGGAGCATCCGCCAGACGGTTGATCTTGACGTCAAAAGCGGTGATGGCCTGGGAGATTCCGACGCTGGTCTGGTAAACGATATTGCCGCAATATCCCTTCGCCTGCTCTTCGTATAATGACGCATATAAGCGGGCAGGTACTGCCAACAGTAATAATGCGGTAACGGACAGCAGACCGGATATACAAAGAATCAAAAGCGGCTGAAAGGAAATGCCCTGTTTTTGTTTTAAATTCTTTATAAGCTTCATAACTTTCCTCCGTAAGCCGATTTTCTTCGACATCATTCGACGTTTTTATAAAACAATGTTATTATAGCATAAGAAACTGTATAAAATCCATAAGATACAGTCATGAATCAGCTTGTAATTAGTAATTTTATACAATTTGTATATCTGTTTTTATAATATTTTCTTTTTGAAAGGAAATCAAAAAATATTATAAAGAAAGAACCATAAATCCTGAATTTATTTAATTTTTTATGATCGTATAATAAAAATCAGCAACCGGAAATAAAGCACTCAGATTCAGATGATCCAAACTAGACAAAAAACTAAATGGAGGCGATGTCATGAAAAAGTGGATCCGTGTATTACTAACAGCTATGTTAACCGTGAGCCTGGCCGCAGGCTGCGGCGCGCAGGCAGAAAACAATGCCGAAAAGCAAGATTCCCCTCAGGTACAGACCGGACAGGATGCGCAAAGTCCGAATGTACAATCAGATGGCGAAAAGAAAGAGATTAACATTACCTGGACAAATATTAAAGAAAGCCAGCAACAGGTCTGGCAGGACTATGTAATCAAACCGTTCCAGGAAAAGCACCCGGATGTCACCGTGAATTTCCAGGGGATTCCCGATCTCCAGAATACGATCCGGGTACAAATAGGGGCTGGGGCCGGGCCGGACATGTTCTACATGGACAGTATCGATATACCCGATTTTGCTTCTACAGGCCATCTGCTTAATATCGAACCTTATCGGGAACAGTATGGTATGGATGATTTCATGTTTGACTGGGCGATCGATTCTACCGAATACAAGGGAGAAATGTACGCTCTTCCCCACTCGGTGGAGGCAACGGCCATGACATACAATAAAACTCTCCTGGATCAGCTTGGCAAGGAGGTACCGAAAACACGGCAGGATTTCGTAGACATTTGTGACACGGCATTGTCGGCCGGTCTGATACCGATATCTTTCGGCTATTCCGGAGAAAATATTCTGCTGACCTGGCCCTATGAGCATTATATCACCTGCTATGCGGGAGGGGAAAAGACAGCACAGCTGTTAAAAGGTGAAATCGGATTCGATGATCCGGATATCAAAGGCGCGTTTGCACTGTTAAAAGCAGATTGGGACGCTGGTTATATTAATGACAAAAAAAGCGGTGCCATCAAAAATGATGAGGCAAGGACGTTATTTACGAACCAGAAGGCTGTATTTAACTTTGAAGGTCCCTGGCTGACACTGGTGGATACTCCTCCCGGTACATGGGAGTTCGAATGGGGGCAGTGTGCCTGGCCGTCAATGAAAGACGGTATGCCGGCAGCTTCCGCTATTACATTGGGAGAAGCCATTGGAATTAACGCGGATACCAAATATCCGGACCTGTGCGTGGAACTGATGATGGACTTTTATATGAATGAAGAAAGATGCGCACAGGCTGTTGCTGCCGGATTCTCCACCCCCGCCCGCTCCATCGATGCATCCAACTATCCGGAAGATATGCCGGAACAAATCCGCAAGACACTGGATGTGCAGGATCAAAATATGAACGCAGAGTCTGTCGGCTATGCGCCGTGGGGATTCTATCCATCAAAGACTGCGTGGTTTTTAAACGACAATCTGGATAAAGTATTCTATGATCAGATGGATCTGGATACCTTCCTGATCAAAGCTCAGGAATGCCTGGAGCAGGATCTGGCGGATGGTTATGTGTTTGCGGGATAACAAAGGTTATACAGGAGGCTGCGGCGGATATACACCGCAGCCTCTTGTCCTGAAAGGAGATGTCACATGAACGGACTCATCAAGAAAAAAATTAAAGGAACCTGCTTCATCCTGCCTGCTTTTTTGGTTCATCTTGTCATTGTCCTAATCCCGGCCTGCTCTATGTTTTACTATGCGTTTACAAAGTGGAACGGCCTGAATGAGCCGCAATTTAACGGATTGGATAATTTCCGGCGGATGCTTACCGACTATGATTTTCTCTTTGCTCTTAAAAATAATGTGATATGGATGTCCATTTTCCTGATTGTCCCTCTGATCCTGGGGTTAGGTATGGCTCTAATTTTTACAAAGATCGGCAAAATCCAGCTGTTATTCCGCTCTCTATGTTTTCTGCCCTATGTGGTCAGCGCCACAGTCGCGGGCAAAATATTTTCTATCTTTTACAGCCCTTATTCTGGGATCGGATCCTTTTTTGAGCAGCTCGGGATCAGAGGCCTTGCGGATTTCGCGCCGCTGGGAAATGAGCACCAGGCGCTCTATGCGGCAGCCTTCGTAGATAACTGGCATTGGTGGGGATTCGTATTGGTACTGATGATGTCGGCACTGCATCAGGTAGATGCGGCTCTTTATGAAGCGGCGCAGCTGGAAGGGGCTAATTCCTGGCAGATTCTTAAGAATGTCACGCTTCCCCAGATCAAACCAACCATCGTATCCTATTTTGTATTTGTAATAATTGCGGCGTTTACGACCTTTGATTATGTCTGGATTATGACCCAGGGCGGGCCAGCCGGAGCCACCGAAGTATTTTCAACCAGGATTTATAAAACGACTTTTATCAATTTTGAAGCGGGTTACGGTTCGGCATTAAGTCTTAGTGTCTGTCTGTTGGCACTGAGCGTTTATTTCATATTAAAATTGGTACAAAAAAGAGGGAGGGAGCAGTTATGACGTTAATGCAGAAAAAGAAACGCTCCAAGGCGGTAAAGTTAACTGTAGCAGCATTTATCACACTGCTGCAGATCATCCCTTTAGCTGTGGTTCTGCTCAATTCCATGAGAAGCAATGAAGAGATCGGCAGACAACTGGTGGGTGTACCCACATCGTTTCATTTCTCCAATTATGTCCAGGCCTGGGTACAGGGAGGATATTTGCAGGCCTACGGGAATAGCCTGCTGATCGGCATTGGTTCTTCCGTAATTGTACTTCTGATTGTGGCTTTTGCGGTGTATGGACTGACCAAAATGCACTGTTTTTTTCCCAGATTCTTTCACACATACTTCGTGGCAGGCCTTGCGGTCCCCACATTTGCCATCATTGTACCGCTGTTCTTTTTCTTTTATAAAGTCAATCTGGTAAATACCCATCTGGGAATGATACTGATTTATTCAGCAATCAATATTAGTTTCAACTTTATGTTTATGTATGCATTTTTTGAGGGACTACCAAAAGAACTGGACGAGGCAGCCCGGATTGACGGCGCCGGTGAAATGCAGAATTTTGTATATAATGTGGTACCGCTGGCCAAACCGATCTTTACCAGTGTCCTATTGATCGTCTTTGTGAACACTTGGAATGAATTCCTGTTCTCCAACACATTTTTACAACAGGAATCCATGAGAACCGTCTCTCTTAAATTTTATAACTTTGTGGGTAAAAGCGGCAGTGATTTCGGATTTATCTATGCAGCAGCTATCATCTCGATTCTGCCTATCGTGGTAATTTATTTTCTTATGCAGGATTCTTTCGTTGAGGGGATGACTTCAGGAAGTGTGAAAGGATAACATTCCAAATAGAAGAATAGCGAAGATATGGCAGTTAGAAAAAGAGGGAGGAAAAACAATGGAATATCCAAAGTATGTCAAGGTAAATGATTCAGACTTAATGATGGCGCTCCGGCAGGGAATGCGGCCGATGATGACATGGTTTGACACGTCCAGACGGAATTTGCCTTATTTCTATAATTATATAGAAGGGAAACGTTATGGAAACAGTCATCACGAAAGCTACAGTGCGGTACACACCATGGGCAGGTGGTGGGACGCTCTGGTTAATGCTTCTTATATAACCGGAGAGGCAGTGCCGGAGGAGATCTATGAAAATTTGAGATATTGGGCATTTCACATATTTGACAACAAAACAGGAATGCCGGCGAATCTGGATCTGAATACGTTTGAAGCAGTCCCGCTATGCGATTTACATAATCTGAGAGAAGCGCTGTATGCGTTCACCTCAATGATCAAGAAAAATCCAGCCGATAATCAGGCAAAGGAAATGGCGTTACACCTGATTCGAATGGTGGATACCTATGCAGATTTCGAGACCGGTGGGTGGAAAACAAAGCAGTATGAAAATGATTGCGGCGGCAAGGTGATGTGCGGAGCCAGTGACTCAAGTGAGATCTATCGGTTTTCGTCCACATTGGGCAGATACATCGGAGCGCTGGTACGGCTTTACCGGGAATGGCCGCTGCCCCAGGCATTAAGCCAGGCGATTCGTCTTACTAAGACCTGTTTCCGGGTCATGCTGCGGGAGGATGGCGGCTTTGATGCAGATCTGTTCGCCAAACATATCCATTCGACAACCTCGACCATATCCGGCGTAGCTATGCTGGGGGATCTTTTGCATGACCGGCAGATTCTGGACCGTGTACGGTCGTTCTTTGAAAATGGGTTTCATGAGATTGCCTTGGATTTCGGCTGGTGTCTGGAAAATGCCAAGCGGCCCGATGACCTGGTGGGAGAAATCAATAACACTTGTGATCTGATGGAGGCTTGTCTGTGTCTTGGCAGGGCAGGATATCCGGAATATTACGATATGGCTGACCGTATGATTCGCGGACATGTACTTCCGTCCCAGCTTCTGGATGTAAGCTGGCTGCCAGATGAAGCCACCAAAGACCCGGCAACCGACCGTTTTGCATCCAGGATGCGCGGCGCTTTTGGTTTTCCGTGTCCCTATGGTCATGAATATGAACCAGGCAGCCCGATTTCTTTTAACTGGGACATCGTTGGCGGCGGCGTAAGCGGATTATGCCAGGCATATGGCCACATAACCAGTTATAAGGAAGGGATGGCAGATATCAATTTGCTGTTTGATATGGAAGATTCGTCGATACGTTTTCGCAGTCCCTATGAGCATAAGGGAGATGCGGAAATCATGTTGAAACAACCGTTTTGCGTACGTATTCGTCTGCATCAGGGAATCCAGGAAGAACCGCTTACGGCTGCGCTTAACCGCCAGAAGATCCGCTGGGACATAATTGACAGTTGGCTTTATCTATATGATCTGCCGCTGAGTGTCCCGGTTCAGTTTCCGATGAAATATGTCCCGGCTCGAGTTTTATATCAGTTTCGGGACCACGGTTTCTATGTCCGCTATGAAGGCAACCGGATTACCGGTATGGACTGTCCCGGGAAAAGATTGTGTTTTTTTCCGGAATTATCAGAGAAAAATGGAAAGGAGCAATAGATATGATTAAAAATACCGAGTGGATGACGTATTCGGAGTATTTGCCGGTGGAACTGATACAGGCTGAGGAAGAGGGGAAAGAGGTAACGGTTTATAAAAAGCAGGTTGCTGATATCTTAAAACTGCCGGAATATGCAAAGGAGCGGGAAGAAAAAGCATACCAGCTGTTGGCGGAGATAGAGACGCTTCCAGTCAAAGAAGCCTATGTCTATAAAGAGCCAAATGAGTTGGAAGAGATACGGAAGCTGAGGAAGATACAGAATGTTCAGAAATTCACCGTACCAAAAGAACTGCTTTTTGACAAAGTCTACGGCGCCTGGACAGGCCGCTGCGCCGGATGCCTGCTTGGACAGCCGATTGAAGGCTGGTATCGGGAACGGATCAGAGGTTTCCTACTGGATACAGATAATTATCCGGTCAAGCATTTTCTTTCTTCCGACGTACCCCAGGATATTATCGATCGATATCAGGTGTCCAACAATGGCGAAAATGCCTTTTGTGACCACATCACACACTGGATCAATAACGTAACCATAATGACCGAAGATGACGATACAAACTACACAGCGCTGGGATTAAAGGTATTGGAAGAGTACGGCTATGATTTTACCAGTGACGATGTGGCCTGGACATGGATCACCAGTCTTCCCATGGGCCATGTATCCACGTCGGAACGGGTGGCTTACCGCAATATAGGGAACCTTATAGAGCCTCCCAGGTGCGGCTGGTGGAAAAATCCTTACCGGGAATGGATCGGCGCGCAGATCCGGGCGGATATCTTTGGATATGTATCCCCCGGTGATCCGGAGCTGGCCGCTTCCCTAGCATGGAAGGATGCCAGAATTTCCCATGTAAAGAACGGGATATACGGAGAAATGTTTGTCGCCGCCATGCTGGCAGCAGCTTATGGGGTTCAGGAGCCGGATAAGATCCTGGAGGCGGGAATCGAACAGATTCCGGCCACAAGCCGGCTGTACAACGCACTCAAACAAGTAATGGAAGGCTACCGGAGTGGAATGACGCTCGGGGATGCCATAGAAAAACTGCATAATCAGTTTGATGAGACAAACAGTCACGACTGGTGTCATACCATCAGCAATGCGGTTGTGGTGGCTATTTCTCTTCTTTACGGAGGGCTAGATTTTGAAAAAAGTCTCGGGATCGCCATGGAATGCGGATTTGATACAGACTGCAATGGTGCGACTATAGGATCCGTCGTCGGCTTGGCCGTAGGCTATAAAGGAATTCCGGATCATTGGAAGACACCCGTCGGAGATATCCTTAGAACCGGAGTATCGGGCTTTCATCAGATCCGTATCAAGGAGCTGGTTGACAGGACTATAGCCGTTATCCACAACCGTTAAAGGTGCCTCTTTGCTCTGTCTGTTTGGAGATCCCGGGCATTGTGGGGGGGGGGTGGGGTTGGGGATGGGGTGAGCGGATGGCATGGCGGCGGATGTCCCGCTCCGGGGAGGCGTTTCTTGTGCAGGGGGAAACTTCGAGGGGGCTTTGATTTTCTAATAGGCCGGGATTTTTACCAGGGCAGCCCGGGGCCGGACAAACTCGCAAGCTCAGACAGTGTCCGGCCCCGGGCTTGGCAAAAATCCCGGCCTATAAGAAAATTCAAAGACCTCTCAATGTTTCCCCCTGCACAAGAAACGCCTCCCCGGAGCGGGACATCCGCCGCCATGCCATCCGCTCACCCCATCCCCCGGCAACCCTGCTGGGCAGGAGTATAGTTGTTAGTATTCTATCCCGCGCCGGGCTTTGATTCCGCGCTCGTAGGGATGTTTATGGCAAAGGATTTCCGAATCGTAGTCTGTTATGTCCAGAAGGCGGGGGGCAGGATTTCTGCCCGTTATGATGATTTCTATCTTGTCCTTATTATACTCTAAAAATTGGTATAAGGTCTCGGTTTCGATCAGATTGTAGTTTATTGTATAGGTTAGCTCGTCCATTACCAGGAAGTCGCATTTTCCCTGTTCCGCCAGTTGCCGCATTTTATCCAGAATCTGGTTGTGGATATCTGTCAGCCGTTTCTTTTGCTCCTCTGTCATCTGGAAATAGAAACCAAAGTTTTCCTTGCTTCTCAAGATATCTATGTTTGAGATTTTTTTTAATTCTTCCAATTCCGCAGTCTCATTCCCCTTCATAAACTGTCCGAACACTACCCGCATTCCCGCACCGGCTGCGCGTACCGCGCCTCCTACAGCTGCCGTCGTCTTTCCTTTCCCTTCTCCATGATATAATTGAATCATAAAACAGACTCCCTTCCATTTCGAAAACCGTCATCATTATCTAAAACAATTAAATCTATTTATAAACTCTAACTATATATAATAAAACCCATCCCAACCTTCGCTTCAAACATCGTATTCTATCATCACAGCATGTACCCCCCATCATTTACCAGATGCCTTTTACTCGGCACATCCGCAGCCAGGGCAGTGATGGGCGGCTGACGCGGCAGGAAGGGGTGCCGGCAGTGGGATGGCCGGTTGTGACTCCTGCGGTTTCTCGTCCGGTCCCGGTCCCGGCTTGCGGTCTGCCCGGGTTTCGGAGAAATTGGCCGTGCTTTGGGGGCATTGGGCGGCCGTGCAGCTGCTTAATAAAAACGGACCGGCGGGGTCAGGATGCGGGGCGGCGTTCCACGCCGACACGCAAGGGGCTCTGAGCCGGGAACGCATCATGCGTTCCTGGCGAATAGCCCCGGTTCCTGACCCCGCCGGTCCGTTTTTATTTAGCAGCTGCCGGCGCAAGCCCACCGCCCCCAAAGCACGGCCAATTTCTCCGAAACCCGGGCAGACCGCAAGCCGGGACCGGGACCGGACGGGGAACCGCAGGCCTCACAACCGGCCATCCCACTGCCGGCACCTCTTCCTGCCGCGTCAGCCGCCCATCACCGCCCGTCCCTCGCGCACCCCCTACCGCGAAGTAGACCCAAACCCCCCGTTGCGGACACCCTCCGCCTCGTCATCCACCGTGATTCCAAACTGGACAAAGATCCCCTGCATGAATCCGTCACCGGCTTTCAGCTGCAGAACTTTATTTTCTTTGGAATCATTTGTAATTTTAGCCATGATATGTCCTTCGTTGTCGGAATTAAAATAATCACTGTCGATGATTCCTACGGTGTTATTCAGCTGGAGCCTGTATTTGAAGCCCAGGCCGCTGCGGGGATAGAGTTTCAGTACCCAGCCTTCTTCCATCTCCGCCCGGATACCCGTAGGGATTTTGATGGTTTTCCCCGGCTCCAGGGTGAATTCCAGAGGGCTGTAAAAATCATATCCGGCCGATCCCCTGGTCGCGCGGGCCGGCATGCGGATCTCCTCGTAGACCTTGCGCACCACTTCATCCGGTGTTCCAAGGAATGAGTCTTTCCAATCTTTTTCAAACTGCTCCAGGCTAACTTTGTGAAACTGTGCGATTTTAAACATATATCCGCTTCCTCCTTGTTGTATGGTAAAATAAGAGCGGTTCAAACTCCAACAGAGTCCAAACCGCCCGGTCTTATCTTAAGCTATGGCGAGGAATTTATCGATCTGTTTGTTGAGCAGATAGATGATAGCCTCCACCACCTGATGACAAAGTGCTACGATATATCTGCAATCCTCTTCTACTGATCTTTTGAATTCCAGGTACTCATTATGCGCTTTTTGGATGAAGCTGCAAAGCGCTTCCGGTGTCTCGAACTTTTCCATTCTGCCGGCGTTTCTGGATGCTTCTCCGCTTCTGATATATTCTCTTAATCCATGTTTCAGATGTTTTTCGTAAATGCAGTGTTCTTTTAGATTTCCTTCGTAGGTCGCATTGTGCGGAAATGTGAAGTAGTCCGCCATGTAGTGGATCACCTGACCGAGATCCCTCCAGTATACCCGGGCATTGCGCTTCATGATATCGCAATTTACGGTCAGCCTTTTTATTTCGGTCCGGACTTCCTCGAAAGTCCCGTTAAATTCGTGCTTTTTTGTCAAAAAAGAAGGCTTACAGTCCGGCAGGATGCTGCCAAGATAAAATGCTTTTTTGTGTTTAAAAAGCTCTTTGGTTCCATTTGCTTCTACAATATACTTCGCCAGTGAGATGTGCGATTTTTTTCTCAAGTTCATATCCTCCAGGATTGAATTTTTCACGAACCTTTTTTATTGTACTTGAGGCGGGGTAAAAATACAAGTGAATTAATGTGAAATTTTCATGAAGGGTAAAATTGGCATGTAGGAATGGGGTACTGCTAAGTATATCTGTAGGGACAGGGGAGTCCGGTTTCAACTGCACATAAGGGGAACTGCCGGAAAAATTCGGGAATGAGAATGGCTTTTCCGGATGATTATCAGGACCCCGCTCTGGATAAGAGTTCTACATTGCCGGAAAGCGGATCTATAATTCTTTCTACACCTGGACTGCTTCCAGTGTCTTTGAATATCTGGCCTCCATTGATTATAAGGACAGCCGCTCATGGTTAAGAAGGATACGCCAAGAACAAGATGAGATGGAACAAAGGGTGTCATAACGTATCCGATTGGCTGTCCTGTGCTCATAGATAAATGGCCTGACCGATTTGTAATAGATAATTATCAAAAATCCCTTATGGCCGGAATCCAATCGTCTCAGATTCCGGCATAAGGAATTTTTATTCACATTATTACCGGCTGCCGCTCTTTCTCTTCCGTTTCCGGATTTCCCGGACAACCAATGCCGTTCCCGCCGTCAGGACCGCACATTCGCACAAAAGCCAGAATCCAATCGGGGATTCGTCGCCTGTATCCGGGACGCCGTTATGTTTGTCACCCTCTGTGGTATTCTGGGATTGGTCTTCGCCAGTCTCAGGTGATCCGTTACTTCCATCCTGATACGCGATCATGTACAGGGAGAATCTTCTGGCATAGAGGGTAAGCTCTGTTTTCTGTTCATTTACTTCCAGATATTCTCCGTATTGATTTGGCTCGGTGGTAAGCAGTTCAAGGTTTCCTCCATGACTCCGGCAGATCACGTATCCGTCTTTTCCCTGCTGGTTCTGCGGTAACGGGATCAGTATGGTCAGCAGAGTCCCGGATTGTTCCAACAGCTCCAGAGAATTCTGATCCACCTGTTTAAGCAGGGAAATATCTAACAGCATGCCAGGCTTATATTCTTTCTGCTTGTCGGAGTCCAGCAGTTCCAGAAGCTCCTTCGGATCCTTCTCATTTTCACTGATCGACAGCCATAGTTTTATATGGGAATCAGGAACTGCGTAAAGTAACGCTTCTTTTTCCAGCCCGCCTACGATAATATCTGGCAGATTCTCACCGATCCGAAGCAGGCTGCTGACTTCCTCCTCAGGCATAAGGATATCACCTTGCTCTATGTCTTCGTTTGTGATGGTACGCATCACTGTCATGGTCTTATGCCCTGAACGTCCCGCTACGATATTATAGGTTCCCGGAGAGATACCGTTGAATTCATAATTACCGTTTCTATCGGTTTCCGTTACTGCGATTGTCCGGCTGCCCGCCATTAAGGTGACCGTAACCGGATATTCATCACTCACCACTTTACCGGTGATCCGGTACCCATTTTGGCTCCACTGTGCATATAAGGTTACATCCGGGCCGCTGTAGCTTTGTCCGGCACGGTAAGCCTTTCCCTTGCCGTCCGCCCTGGAATTCCAGCCCTGGAATGCAAAGCCCGCATACGCTGGAAGTTCGGTGGTGAGATTCTCCCCTTCCTGCAGCACTTGGCCGGCCGGCGCTTTTTGACCACCGTTGGCGTCATATGTCACATGGGAAGTCCAGACTGCCCGGTACTGTGTATCCGCTGCAGGCATGGTATCCGACAGCGCGGGAATCCAGCCGCCAAACGTATATCCCTCCCTTGTCACCGTGGGAGCGGTCAGCTTGGAACCATATTTTACCCCCATGCTCGTTCCGCCTTCTCCTCCGGCGGCATCAAAGGTCAGACGGTAACTGTTCCTTAAGTAATAATAATCCAGCACCGTACTCCCGTCGGCCTGAATGATGCAGCTCTGCGCTTTAGGCGATGTGAAACCGGTATAATTCTTTACCGCCGGCGTGACAGATGCGTTGGTCGTACCCTTGCGTTCTTCCCGGTCTTTTAAGATGTATTTTCCGTCTAAATCCGGAAGGTAGTGGTTTACCGTATAGGCAGTATCCTGTCCGGGAGCCCAGTGGGCAAAAAAGGTAAGATCACCGGTGCTTCCCTGCTCTATCACCGCCGTTTCTTCGGGAATGCCGCCGGATACCCGGCTCCATCCCAGGAATGTATAACCCGTCTTTACCGGGTTCGTCAACGTAATGTCCGCTGTCTCCACCGTATAGATCTCAGGGTTCCCCTGCGCACTTCCGCCGTCGAGCTCATAGCCGATCTTGTACTCGACCGGTTTCCAGTCGGCCTTATACATCTTGTCACCTGTACTGCCTTTTTCTATCGTCACGGTCTTCTGCGGATTTACTCCATTGCTTCCGGTCCATCCCATAAAGATATACCCATTTCGCACCGGCTCCTTCAGTGAAAATGTCGCTGTCTCCACTGTGTACTCGGACGGATTTCCTTCACAAGTTCCCTTCTCCAGATCATAGGTAATCTTATAAATATCCGGTTCTGCCTGTGCGGTCAGTGTCACTTCCTTTGCAGGCATATGAAACTCATAAACTGCCGTTTGGCTTCCCGGCACCAAAGCCGGAGAGCTGCTGGTCCATTCTTTAAAATGATAACCGTCATCCGGCACTGCCTCTATCTTTACGGCTACGTCATAATACACGAAGGAGGCGCTTCCCGTGGTTTCTCTGATCCCGGCGCCGGCCGCTGCCGTCAGGCTGTATTGGTTCCTGGTATACTTATAATCCAGTACGGTGGAACCGTCCGCGGCTATCGTGATCTTTTGGGGGGCAGGCCCGGTAAATCCGGTATAATCCTTAACCGCCGGCGTCACCTGTTTCTCTGTGGTACCCTCTAAGTTCTCAATTTCAGGCTGGCCATAACCAACCCCGTCCACGTTTTGCTTATAATGGTTGACTACATATTTGGTATCCGTATTCGGTTTCCAGCACGCATAAAGACATATCCCTTCGTTTTTCTTATAGATATCGCCTGCAGCATAAGCCGTTCCGTTTCCGTCTGCTCTGGTATTCCATTTATCAAATTGATAACCGGTCCGCTTCGGCTGCGCGGCGGATAGCTTCAGGTCCACATCGTGGATCTTTTGCTGCGCTTTGTCCGGCATTCCGGTAACGGACGGATCCGCTGTGTTTGCATCATACGTCACCTCATACGTTACCGCCTTCCAATGGGCATACAGGGTTTGGTTTGCGGTCAAAGCAACCGTATCTGTACTCTTTACTTCGTTTCCCCCGCTCTGTTCCGTAAACCATCCCAGGAATTCATAACCTGTTCGTACAGGCTGCGGAAGATCCCCGTACGGCTCCCCGCATATCACTTCTTTCGAGCTCACACTGCCTGTTCCCCCGTTGGCCTGAAAGGACACACGGGGTTTGATGTGAATCGTCAGCGTGCTCTCAGCCATGTTTGCATGACCTCGGCCGTCGGAAGCTTTTAGCTTTATATTGCCTGCGCCGGAGTAGGTAAAATAGATTGAGCTGTATTTTTCATAATCATACTGGCTCGTAATATGCAAGGCCGCGCCTGCGTCATTGACCACTTCTATCTCGATACCCTTCTTCTTGTGGGTTGGTTCATTGCAATATCCATGGTCTTCAAACAGACAGTATACCGTACCATAACCAGACTGCGCAGAATAACTGTAATTCAGCTCGCTGATCCCGCTCTGCGGCGCTGCCGAACTGCTCCTGGCAAAATACAGGTTGGTGGTCAGATGACAGCCTTCCAGCTGACAGGATACCTTAATTTCTTTCGTTACGGTTGGCGCCGATCCCAAGTTCACCAGTCCGGACAGCTGCGGAACAGTGACGGTAACCGTAGTATCTCCTTCCGACACAAAGTGAATGGTCCCGTCCTCTCCAACGGCTGCGACCGAAGGATCCGCGGATTCATATGTGATCTTCTCATCCGCTGTCAGCTGCGGGTTGATTGTTGGAACAATCTGTCTTGTTTTTCCTTCCAGAATCAGAACTGTGGAAAAATTAGTCTCCATTGTCCTGCCGGAAATGATTCCAAGATTCACTTCCGAGAGATCAGGTTTTGTCTCCTCCCCCACCGTGAAGGTATAAGCGCCGTTATCATCGAATTGGCTGTTGGCCAGGTAGAAATCATCGTCATCCTTGTAGACCTTGAGCGTATAGGTGCCGGGAAGCAGAAAACCAATCTGGTAATTCCCGGTAGCGGCTGTTGAGGCAGTTGTGCCAAGCGCGCCTGCGTCCGTCTTATTTCCCTGGAACAGCTTGACTGTGTAGCTTTTTCCTGGATTGGTTTCCGAGGCGTCTATCACCCCGTTTCCATTATAATCTTTAAAGATGGTTCCCTTTATAACCATCGCCGCCGCAACCATCGCCGCCGGCTGGGCGGTTATGGAATCCCGGCCGGAACCGTCTGTTTTCCGATAGGTGATGCTCGGACAAAAATAGGCCTTATCCTTCTCCGCCACAGTATCCGGGAACTTGGCACGAACGGGAATATGAACGGAGGCATCCGTATTTTCCGTAAATTTTTTACCCTCCGCGGATCTGATTCTGATATCCGTCACAGCCTTATAATCCTGTACGGCGGCCGCATATTCATTTCCGCCGTCGATACTGTATTCCACCGCCGCGCCGCTCAAAATATCCCCTTTGAGCGTCACCGGTCCGGTTAACAGCCCATCGAACTGTGATGTATAGGAAGTTCCTCCGCTCTCAACTGAAACATCCTTTCTGGGCAGAGGAATCTGTAATTCCAGGTCGTCCGGTTCGATTCCGCTGCTGTTTCCGTTATAAAAATACAGGTTATAATGGCCGTCTGATCCATATTGAAACTGCTGTTCGTCATTTTCACCGGCCGCGGCATCACTGTCGAGCACGCCCTGTACACTGATGGAATAGATCGTGTTAATCTGCACGGAACTAAGGCTGTAGGGTCTTCCCAACTTGTCCTCCGTACTCCCATTCTCATTATAATCGTTGACGTCCACGTAAGAATATTGCGGTGTGTTAAACATTTCCTGCTCATGTTCCACATAATAACCAAGCGGCAGTTTTGTAGAATAGGTCTTGGAAGTATCTACGGTCGGACCGACGAAAAACTCCATTTTATTCATACTTCCATAAGCCACAGACCGTTCGGCACCATCCCTGTACTTCAGCGTAAAGAGCTGCGTTCCGTCCGACAGCTCTCTTTGCTGCAGCGTATACGGCACGCCTGCATAACTCGCCGTCGGTATGAATTCCTTCAGAATAAATCCTTTGGGCATGACCAGATAATAAGAAGGATTTTTTATTAGGATCTTAGAATAACCGCCGGCGTTAAAACTTACGGTCACCGAATCTCCCTTATTAAGGCTGTCAGAAGGTATACTGCTTATTGGGCTATAACGCTCCGTTGTCTTCAGATACCCCGTCACCGTTACCGCTTCATCCTCCGAATGATACGGATTGACATCTGTTCCCAGATCAATTCCGGTCTCCGTCAGTTCCGGGCACCTGGCCGAAATAATCCGTGCGGAATTCCGAACGCTTTTACCATCGATCCCGTCTCTGTTCGTATTATAGATATATAACATATTGGTATATTCGTTGACTTTACCCAGATGATCCAAAGTAACTGTCATCTCGGTTATGGGATCGTCCGCATTGACGGTCAGCTCATTCTTATCCACATTCAGCTGTTCTGTCTTCTTCACCCCGTTCTTGGTCTGATACTCCACACTGGCAGCGGAAGGCATCGCGCCGGACTCATTCAGAAGCAGCCTTACTTTATCGCAATAAGCCTCAGGATCCAAAACGAATCTTATTTTCACGTCATACAGCGTATAATCTGTAATATTTTTCATACTGCAGATGTTATAAGTATTGTACTCCAGCGGCAGTACCGACGAATTCGTGCCGTACTCTGCGGAATAAGTCATGCTTGACAGATTAAAATAATCCTTTATATTATACTCTTTAAACAGAAACAGCAGATTATAGCCTAACCCTGAGTTCCAGTCGCCGGTATGGGTTCCATAATCCTTTAAAAGTATGGTTTCTGTTCCAACGACCGCGCTTATCCTGCCGGAAATCGGATTATAATAAAGCTTGGCCGAAGGATTGGTAAATCGAAGATAAATATTGCCGGTCAGATTTACAGAACTTGAGTCCGACACCAGTTTGTGCTCTGACGGGAAATCATAGATCAATGTTTTTGTCGAACCTTTCACGCTCTGATCTGCGCTCTCATAAGCATAGGAAGCCCGATAGGTTACCTGATATTCTCCGTATTGGTCCTCAACCGGATAGGCTACCCCTTCTTCCATAGGCACATAGTTATCTTTTTCCCCAAACCCGGGCACTACTTCTTCCGGAATAGGGATCTCCAGTTTTACCGAATCGTAGGCATAATGCCCGGTATAACCGGACGTATTGACCTTGCACGGCATATCATAGTTTGTTGACCCGTTTAACAGCACGGATTGTTTGTTTCCGCCGTTGGACAAAGAAAGTCCGCCCAAATGAAGCGTTTTGTTATAAAACTTCGTATTCACCGTCTTCTGATCTATAAGCTGGGTTCCGTCATAATATTCCGCGGTGACTCCATAGGACTTCTCCATAAGCTTATATGTGGGCATAAGGGTTATATTAAATCCCAGAGTGGTAATATTGGATTTAAAATGATAAGTAAGCGTCTCATTTCCTTCGGAGTCTGTTCTTTTTAACACCTGTGATCCGGCCTCAAGATTCGGTCTCAGCGTCTGATCATCTTCCTTGGGATAATACTTTATGGTGATTCCTTTCGGAACAGTCAGTACCACAACCGGCTTCTCCACTCCGGTACCCGTTATGTTCATAGTGACATTATATGTCAATGAATTATCAATTTTGAAATCTTCTCCGGTAAAATCACTGGTTAAATCAAGCGATGCAGACACTGGCGGCAGAGCATTGGGCTGCTGCAGGAAAGGACTGATCTCCGGGGTTCCCACCGGAACAGGTTCGGAAGTTGGTTCCGGGGTTTCCATGGGTTCCGGGCTGGCTGATGGCTCCGGTGTTTCGGTTGTCGAAGGACCGGCCGATGGTTCCGGAATCTCTGTGGCCGATGGTCCGGCCGATGGGTCAGGAGTTTCCGCAGCCGGCGGTATGACCGATGGTTCCGGGCTTTCCACAGCCACCGGGAGAGCCGATGTTTCCTGGGTTTCCTGGGTTTCCGGGTTCGCCGGCAGCCCTGCGGATAACGGCGCCGCTGTTCGGTCATTCCCCGCATTTCCCACTTGATCCGCGCCGGATGTTACTCCCTCAGCCCGGACTTCCGTCGGCAGCATATCCGATAATCCTCCCCAAATCAATAACCCTGCCAATAACGCACAGGCCATTCTTTTGTGCCTGATTTTCATAAGTATTCCCCCTAAATATTACAGTTTTTATAGTAAGAGATCATGTATATTTTAATGATGGATTCATGTCCCCGGCTTCAAAAATATGCCAAAATGAAGGCTTTCGGCCATTCTTGACAATTTCACCATCTTTTTATATGATATGTCTCGACAATATCCCAGTTATGTTTTTTGAACGAACTTCTGCTCTTGATTGGGTACTTATCAGAATTATACAATTTAAAGCTGTACGATGCAGAGAACACACCTAATTAGCATAATATTTCACTTACTTTTGCCGGGAAGGGGGAAGATGTCTTGTTACAAATTGCTCTGTGCGATAATGATATTATGGAGTTGGAATCTGTCTATACTCTGGTAAAAGAATACGCGTCGGGCCAGCCTGATCTGGATATCAGCCTGCGCCGTTTTCAATCCAGCTACGACCTGCTGGAATCTGTCGAGGCGCGGGGGCATTATGATATCTATCTGCTCGATATACTCATGCCTCATAAAGACGGAATCGAAACCGGACAAATCATACGGCGTACGAACAATACTTCCGTCATCATCTATCTGACCAGCTCCCCCGATTTCGCGCTGGATTCATACGGCGTAAAGGCGCAGTCCTATCTGCTCAAGCCGGTACAACAAGAAAAACTCTTTGACGCGTTAGATGACGCAACAAACCGGCTCACAATTGAGCGGACGCGCCATTTCCTGGTCCGTGTAAAAAGCAGTACCGAGGTGATCCCCTTCAGCCAGCTCACTTATGTGGAATACTACAAACACCGTCTGATCTGTCATCTGCATAGCGGCCGCAGCATAGAGACGAATATGTATCGGGAGCCCTTTGAAAAAATCGTTCAGCCGCTGCTGGATGACCGCCGTTTCGTCAAGATATCCGCATCCTTTCTCGTAAACATGCAATATATCCGAGCCGTTACACCCAAAAGTTTCATCATGGATATTCCTTCCGCTCATACGGAACTCACAATCACCAGAGGATATTCCGAGGCCAGACAGACTTATATCGACTACATGTTGGAAAGAGGCGATTGATATGGACAACTTCATTATCATACAACAAATATTACGGATGCTGATCACATACGCCTTTCCGGTTGCGCTGATATTTTCTATGTCCCGCTTCCGCTGCCGGCGGCGGACGATGTGGCTGGCTTTCCTACTGATTACTCTGTTTGGCACCGCGGTATCCACCTTCCAATTTCTGTACCCGGGTATGGAACGGATGAAGCAATTGTACGCACTGAATCTTCTGGTTCCCTGCTTGATCTTTCTTCTGATTTTTACACAGGATAAGCCTTCCCAGCTTCTATTCAATATATCGACCGCGATCAATGCGATTTATCTGGTCTCCATACTTTCTCATTTCATACTTAGAGGATCTTTAGACAACGGATACGTTATGATCTGGCAGGATGCCCTGATCCGGGCTGCTTTTTATTGCCTTATCCTATTTATCTTCTCCCGTTATCTGAGGGACCCTTATCAGTTTCTGGCCGCAAATATGAAAAGAAGCAGCTGGCGTGTTCTCTCGGCCATACCGCTTCTATTCATGGGGCTTGTAATGTTCCTGGGCCTTTATCCCCATGTGAGAACGGACAATCTGTTGGGCGTCACCTTTCTTTATGTCATTCTCGGATTTGTTTACTATATTATCTACCAGGTGTTCATTAGCACTTATGATCTGTTAAATCAAAAGCAGGATCTGGACGTCCTGAAAAATCAGGTGGACGCTCTGAAAAATCAGGTAGATGCCGTGCAGCGAAGCGAAGACCAGCTCCGCATTTACCGTCATGATATGCGTCACTATATCGCCGGTATATCGGTTCTTCTCAAAGAGGGAAACACTTCCGACGCCCTTAGGGTAATCGACCGTTTCGATGAGTTGAACAAGGAAACCCAATTGCCGCGTTACTGTCAGAACGTGATGGTCAACGCGATCCTCTCCCTGTATCTGCAGCGCGCGTCGGATGCCGGGATTGTCATTCGCACCTCCTGTGATATTCCGGCCGATCTGCCTGTGGACGCCGCGGAACTCTCCACCGTTTTTGCCAATGCGATCGAAAACGCGATTCACGCATGCAGCCGGCAGGCCCCCGGAACAGATAAGAGGCTGGAAATCCACTGTGTCAGCGCCCCTCAGTTCCTGGTGGAGATCGCGAATACCTATGATGGGACCGTTGAATTTGATGAGAAAAATCTTCCGATGGCCCGGGAGCCCGGTCATGGAATCGGCACACTCAGCATCTCGACGTTTGCGAAAAAGTACGGCGCTCTGCTCGACTATAAGGCGGAGGCGGGGATGTTCCGGCTGCGGCTGCTTATAAATAACAAGGATGAGGAGGCAGCCGGCCGGTAGAAGGAGGTTTCAGATATTTTTCAGAATTACAAGGTTCTTTTGATTCCCTTCACGAGCCGCAAAGTGCGGAAAGATAAATAGTTAACAGATTAAATAGTTTTACCTTGAGTATTTTGTACATATGTTCTATAATTATGAATAAATAATGGTAGTTTTTATCAATATCAGACAAATGGAGGGAATGTTTTATGAAAAACAAAAAAGCTTTGGCACTGACCGTTATCGGCTATACCGCGCTTGGGCTAGGCTGTTTATCCGGATTTATTATGTTAACGCAATCGGAATTAGCTGCCACATTGTCTTGTATCATTGCCGGTGTTATTTCCTGTTTCTTGTTTTTAGGTTTTGCGGAGATCATTGAGCTGCTGCAGCAAAATCTGAATATTATGCGCGGTATGGCTTCTGCTCAAAATCCTCCACGTTTTGTTGCTCAAAACGGAGGAAACCATCCTCAACAGCCGGTTCCGCCAAAGAAGCCAGAGGTAGTACCTGAGGAACCCCTCCCGCCTCTTTAATCTGGATGTCTCATTAGATGTCTTATTTCATTATTATAATCGTTCAGAGAACCCGAAAGGAAAGGACGCTCTATTATGGAATCCAGATACCAGACGATTCGTATCTATCCACATACATTGAGGACGCAACATTGTCCGGTAGCCCTTGAAAAATGGGCTCTGCTTTTTGATTCTGCCGCACAGCGCAATATCCTGCAATGTAAATTCCGCAATATTCAGTCCCGCCCGATCCAATCAATGTCAATAAAAATTGATTGTTACATATCGGAATCGGAAGGTTCTATCCTTTCTTTTCCATATCAGTATTCAGATCTGTGCATGCCGGAAGATCAAATATTTGGTTTCCAAACCCCAATCTTCCTGCCGGATCAGCGTTTGACTCATTTTACTTTTACGGTAACAAGGGTACAATTTTCCGACGGTACTCTGTTTGAAGGCGAGGAACCGCTTGCCCCTGATCCAAAGACCTCTCCGGACAGCAATGATATACACTCTAATTCCCGGGATATTCAAACTCCCAAGCCTCCAAAGAATAAGAGGCGCTTGCTAGCCGGTTTGCTGATTGGCTGTGCCTGCCTGGCTGCATTTGCTGTCATAACAAAGTATCTGCTGATACCGGAGTTTCAATATCACCAGGCTGCGGCATATGTAGAAAACAAGGAATATACTAAGGCCCTTCCGGTATATGAAAATCTTGGTGATTATAAAGACGCCAAAAGCAAAATCAGCGAAACCAATTATCTGTATGCCGGTTCACTGGAATTGTCCGGCGACTACCAGGAGGCTATGGCCATTTATACCGAACTAGGCCAATACAAGGACTGCCCAGACAAGGTTACGGAAATGAAATATAGGATAGCGGATCAATTCTTCAATAATGAGGCCTATGAAGAAGCCTCTTTGCGTTTTACCGCCCTTGCAGATTATAAAGACAGTGAGTCCATGGCAACCTATAGCCACGCGATGCAGCTGATGAAGGAAAAAAAATTCGAAGAGGCATACGAAGTCTTCTTTTCTCTCAGAGGCGGACTGGGAAAACTTAAGAACGGCCTGGAAAATTATTATGAATCTGTATACCAATTAGGAAATTATTACAATGAGCAAGGCGAATTTATGGAAGCATACGATCTGTTCGAAGGTATCCAGGACTATAAGGATGGTCATCAGCAGATGGGACGCAGTGCAAAACTCGCAATGCAATATTCATTGACAAACAAGAAATGGATGGATGCTATCGGGTACTTTGAACTCATTCCCAAAGATTATGAAAATCTATTTGTAGACGAAAACTATCTGCTCATGAGCCTGGATGATGCCGTCAGCTACAATAGCGATTACGCATGGACCAATGAAGGTTTAATTATTCAAGCGTTTCTCGCTGCCCACAATTATAAAACAACTTTTTAATACTTCATACTTAGAAAGGTGCTTTCGCACTCACTTAGCGTTCTTTCACGGAGCTACGTATGCCCGTTTCTTAGGGCTTGGAACCACCGGCGGTATGCGGAGGATGCATGGGGACGCTACGGGCGGCCGGGTTCTTTTGTATCTCCCTGGGGGCGCATAGGGCGGCTGTGAATACGCTTAGTGAAATCGGAAAGCCGGGTTCAGGATGACCGGCGGACTTCACGTCCGACGGGCAAGAGCCTCTGAACCGGGAACACATCACGTGTTCCTGGTGAATAGGCTCGGTTCCTGAACCCGGCTTTCCAATTTCACTTAGCGTATTCCAGCGCAAGCCCTCCGCACTCCCAGGGAGATACAAAAGAACCCGGCCGCCCGTAGCGTCCCCCTGCATCCCCGCATACCGCCGGCGGTTCCAAACCCTAAGAAACGGGCATACGTAGCTCCGTGGAAGAACGCTAAGTTAGTGTGACAGCCCCTCGGCGAACTTTCCGGAAAGGAGTTATATGTCCTACCTCGGCCACCGCTCCTCTCTTCCCATCAGCTTTTCAAAAGCCTGATGCGGTTCCCGCTGATACCAGTAAGCCACCGTAGCCACATCATCCTGCCTCTCATATATCCCGCGGTGGCACGATCCGATCTGCTGCATCGTGACCTTGATATCCTCCTGAAAATAAACCGGGTCCGGTATATGGAACCGGTAGAGCCCCCTCATTGGCGGACAATCCTCCATATGATAGTCATTGTGTACGCTGTCATCCAGCGCCGAATAAAACGGATATCCCAAGAACGGCGTGCAATAGGTATGCTCAACCGTCTTCCCGCCTTCCTGCGTCGCAAAACTCCAGGCTCCGCCGAAATAATCCTCTGTCCCGGTGCCGCAGATCGTCGGGTAATCCTGATCCCCATCCAGATAGAATTTCACTTCCCCTTCTCCCCACCAGTATCTCTCCAGAGTCGTCAATGCCATAAAGGTCCCCACATACTGGCCGGCCCCCTTGACTCCATCCAGAATCACATAATCCTTCTGCTTTTCCGTCACCCGCTGACGCCGCCACTGGGCGTGAAAATATCCCGTATTCTCCGGCAGCCCGTCACACAGGCAGTAATCCACCTGGTAGAAAAAGGAAGGAACCGCCTCCGTGTTCTGGTTTTCGATGGTGATTTTCGCCTTTTTCCCAAAGGGCATGGGGAAATAACAGTTAAATCCCCGGGTCGGATTTACCGCCACCGGCATGGAATTCACGGGATACGCCTTCGCGAAGCCGCAGCAGAAAAAGTCTCCAAGCGGGCTCTCCACAGACGGATTCTCCTCGTCATCCCAATACATCCGCAAAACCAGATCCCGCAGAAC
This sequence comes from Diplocloster agilis, assembly GCF_019042275.1. Classification (GTDB taxonomy): domain Bacteria; phylum Bacillota; class Clostridia; order Lachnospirales; family Lachnospiraceae; genus Diplocloster; species Diplocloster agilis. The sequence continues at coordinate 29,383 of NZ_JAHQCW010000010.1, read as the reverse complement.
AAAGCAGTTCTGTTCGCTGGTCTTATCCGTCACCGTGATCCAGATATGGCGGATGATTCCGGGCCCTTCCATCTCAGCCAGCACCTTTGTCTCCCCTGGCGCTATGGAAGGGATACAGGGGGAACCCTTTCTGGACGGTCCAAGTATACTGGCCGCCATCCCTCCCTTCCCCTTTTCTCCGTTGGGATTCTCTGCATTTATCGCCCTGCTTCTGGCGTTTTGAATGAGGGGTAAGCCCTCCATACCCATGATCGATGCGAACATCTCGTCTCCTCCATTTTTCTTTCATTATCTCTTAACGGGCCATCAGCCGCGGTTGTATACAGGATACCGTACCGTATTCCGTAAATACCCCCATCAGATCGGACTGTACGCTGTAGCATCTGGTCGTTAACGCCACATCATCCACATACACCTGCATAATCGTACCGCTAACCAGCAGCTGCACTCTGGCCTCGCCGTCCCGAAACCGCACGGGACGTTCATCGATATAACTCTGATCCCCGTCGATCCGGTTATAATAATCCATGACGATCTTCTGATGGGTCAGCTCTAATCTTAATTGGCACCAGCGTTCCAGCTTCTCGCCGCTGGCATGGATCATCAGCCCCACCGCTTTTGTTCCCGGTTTCCACCTAAGAGTTGCTTCAAACAGACACGGATCTTCCAGTTCTCCCAGGGAAGCCCAGCCAAATCCATCCTCGGATATTCCGGTGAGCTGTTCTGAATCCGTATCCGCACTCATCTGTGAACGTTCCTCTAAGTTCCATATTCCTTCATAGCCATGTATCTGCAAAGGCAGCTTCCGGCGGAATGACCGGCGCACCGCTTCCACCATCCGTACCCCCAGCGTTTGGTCCTCCCGCTGAACCAGCTCATGGACACAGGCATTTCCTCCCCACACAAATCTGCCGTCGTCCCGGCAGTCCTTGCGGATCGACAGCCATCCCACCAGATACCTCTTTTTCCCGTCCGTCACTGTCTTGGCCGCGTAGAATTCCCTGCCGTCGAACATGTCATCCTGATCCGGCATCTCCCAAGGGCCGTTGAAACTCATTGCCGAACGGTATCTGGTCTCCCACCAGCGGGAATAATTAGAAAAAGTCAGATACCACCGGTCCCCCATCTGAAAAGCGTCGTGGCATTCGTGGGTGGGGAATGTTCTGGGCGAATAGATCGTTTGATAGTGTTCCCAGTGTTTCACATCATCGGAGACGTATACCGCCGTACATCCGTCTCTTAAGACAGCCCCATCCTTTTCCGTAGCGGTTATCAGCATACAAAAGCGTTCCAGCTGCGGATTCCAGAAAACGTGAGGATCTCTCCAGTGCCGGTCCCCATAAAACCTGGTATCCGGCGGGAAGAAATAGTCCCGGTCTTTCGTCCAGTGGATCAGGTCGGTGCTGACCGCCCTTAAGACCGCCTGTTCATATTTTCCCGGAACGCCCCGGTTTCCTTCGCAGAAACCTGTATAATAAAAATAGAACGTGCCGTCGTGGTGAAATACACTGCCTGTCGCCGCATGCCAGTCCTGCTCATCGGGACTGCCGTTTTGCAGCACCAGCCTTAAGTTCCCGTAATGCACGAAGTCCTCTGTCTCCACCGCATAGATACAATACTTGTACAGAAAAAATAAAATATATCTGCCTTCCCAGTAAAACGGCATGATATCTCCGCACATCTCACCGTGGGGCATCCCGGGATATTGGTCCTCGGGCGTATAGAAAATAAAATCGCATCCCTTCATACTGCCGCCTCCTTCTTTGTTCCGGGTGTCTTTTGGGTTTTACTGTCCGGGTTACTTTTTCTGCATACTCTCATCCGGCTTTTCTCTCCCTTCTGCGCCTGCCAGGTATAGCTCATACCGCACCTCCTGATGATCCGTCAGAAATTTCGTGAAAGCGGCTTTTGCATAATAAAGCATACTGCATACCGCCTCCCCTTCTCCCCAGAATAATTCCACGCTGTTGGTATCCACAAGCAGGCGCAGGGATTCCGGGTGTTTTATTTCCCTCAGACAAGTTTTCCGGCACAGCCACTCTTTTCCCAGGTCTTCCGGAAAAACCGACGTCCGATTGATCTCCAGTTCTTTGGTGTTCGTATTTACTAAGATCTTAAGACAATTATGCCCATTGGTCAAACAAAATTCTCTCGTCTCGTCCCGCAGCGGCAGTTCCAGCGTTATGTAACAGGGCTGGCCCGGTAAAAGGACGGCCGCTCCGTCTCTTTGCGCCGGATAAGGCGCAGCCGCGTCGAGCAGTTCCCGCACCGGATATTGGGCCAACCGGTAATCTGTCCCGCTTCTCATTAGTTTCAGTTCTCTTGGAAATGACATGGTCCCCCGGTACTTCACAGCCGGCAGCCTCTCCGCATAGGCCCACCGGTTCTGCCACCCCATGAGAATCCTGCGGCTTTGCACATTTTCATAGGTAACCGGCGCGTAAAAATCATATCCGAGATCCAGTATCTTTTTTTCTCCTGCCGGAGTTTTCGATGTAAAGCTGCTGCCGTTAAAGGTTCCGGTGAAATACCTCACGCAGGAATATTTTCGATCCGGAATTATGACGCTGAAGGTCAAAATCCATACCTGCTCCTGCCCGGAAGTTTTCTCTGTATCGCCGTTCTCCGGGGTCATAGGAAACAGATCCGGGCACTCCCAGATTTCCCCCGGTTCCTGATCCCCGCTTTGGAAGGTGCTCCGGTATTCCCATTCCTTTAGGTTTACGGAGCTGTAGATCTGCACCTCCTGTCCGGCCGACAGTACCATGATCCACCGCCCCTCCGGCTCATGGAAGAACACCTTGGGGTCCCGAAAATCTCTCAGGCCCGGATTCAGCACCGGATTTCCCGCGTATTTCAGAAAGGAATTCCCCCCATCCAGGCTGTAGGCCAGGCTCTGAGACTGAATCACCGTCCCGCCACGTTCCAAATGATGGGTAAACACAGCCACCAACGGGCCGTTGCCATCCGTTCCAAAACCACTTGTATTTTCCCTGTCATATACCATACTGCCGGAAAATATCTCTCCATGCTCATCCGGATAAAGAGCCACAGGCAGATACTCCCAATGGAGCAGATCCACGGATCTGGCGTGTCCCCAATGCATCGCGCCGTGAGTCAGTCCGTCCGGATAGTATTGGTAATACAGATGATAATATCCCCCAAAATAGATCAGTCCGTTCGGATCGTTCACCCACCCCGAAGGCGGGCTGAAATGAACTCCCGGACGTCTGTAACTCCCTACGGCCGTCTTGTCCTTGTTGTCCATTACTTGTCCTCCGTCCTCTTTCCTCAACCCTTCACCGCCCCGGCGACCACACCCTCGATAATATACTTCTGCAGGAACAGATATAACACCAGAATCGGAATAATCGTCAGAACCAGTGCCGCCATCATCAGTCCCAGATCTGAGGAGAACGTCCCATAAAACGCCCGCGCGGCGATCGGCAGGGTATACAGCTCCTTCTTCCCCAGCACCAGGCTGGGCAGCAGATAGTCATTCCAAAGATTCAGCGCATCGATGATTACCAGGGTAGCGATCATGGGTTTTAGCAGGGGCAGCACGATCAAAAAAAAGGTTTTGTACCGGCCGCACCCGTCGATGTTAGCTGATTCCTCCAGCTCCATCGGCACTGTGCTTTTGATCGCTCCATGAAACAGGAATATGCCCATGCTCACACTGAAACCGATATGCATGAAAATAAGCGTCGTCCTGTGATTCAGCATATTCAGGGTCCCGCCATAGATCGAAACCAGCGGAATCATCAGCACCTGGAAGGGGATCGCCATGGAAGCGATCATCAGGGCAAACAGGATTTTACCCGCCATCCAGTCAGTCCTGGCAAAAATATAGGCGGCCATGGCGGATACAAAAATAATCAAAATCACGCTGCACCCTGTAATGAACAGGGAATTTCCCAGTGCTTTGAAAAAATCCATCTTTTCTACCGCCTGCACAAAGTTGCTCAAAATGAATCCGTGCTCTCCGATTAGTGACAGCGGCTTCTTAATGACATCGATCTTGGTCTTAAACGCGTTGATCAACACCAGGAAGAACGGGAAAATGTACAGGAGCAGGATCACAGACAGAAGCAAGGTTTTCAGTATCCCGGAATTTCTTTTTCTCTCTGTCATATTACATGCTCACCTCTTTCTTCTTGCCGATCATCACCTGGCTTATGGAAATCGCCACGCATATGACAAATAAGATCACCGCTTCCGTCTGGCCTACGCCGTAATCTTTGGTTGTAAATGCTTTCATATAGACATGCATGGCGGCCATCACCGTGGAGTTAAAAGGGCCTCCGTCCGTCAGCGACAGGTTCAGGTCATAAGCCATGAAGCATCTGGTGATGGACAGGAACAGGCATACCACAAAGGAGGATACCATCAAAGGCAGGGTCACGAACCGGGTACACTGCCACTGCCGGCAACCGTCGATCCTGGCCGCTTCCAGCAGATCCTTCGGTACGCTCATCAGGCCCGCGATATAGATTAACATCATGAAGCCCGAGTATTGCCATACTGTGACGATAATAAGGGCGAACAGCGCCTTGTCCGGATCTGACAGCCAGGACGTGGAAAAAATTCCGATCTGCAGTTTTGTTCCCACGGATACCAGCGCCCTGGAAAAAATAAACTGCCAGATATAACCCAGTATCAGTCCGCCGATCAGATTCGGCGTAAAAAATCCCGCTCTGAAAAAATTCTGTCCCTTAACTCCGCTGGTGACCAGATACGCCAGCAAAAATGCCAGCACATTGATCAGGATCACCGATATGGCTGAGTAGATCAGGGTCAGCAGCACGGAACGCCAAAAGTCCGCATCCTGAAATGTGGTCACATAATTTCCAAAGCCTACGAAGGCCTTATCCGCCGATATCCCGTTCCACCCGGTAAAAGTCAGATATAGGCCATAGACGAAGGGTACCATCAGCACCATGATAAAACAAAAGACCGCCGGCCCGGCAAATCCCAGGAAGGTACCTGTCTTATACCAGAATGAATGTTTCCTTTTCATGCGGTTTCGCACCTGCTTTCTGTTCAAGGTAAATGGGGCCGCACTTCTGTGACGGCCCCTCTTTTTATTTGCTTATTTTTGTGCCTGCCAATAGGTTTCGATTTCGGAAGCCAGTTCATCCCTCTTGCTATTGCCGCCCAGGTATTTCTGTAAAGAGGCGCCGGCCTGAGTCCCGTGATCGCCGGGGATCTCCTGATACCAGTACATGGACTGCCCGGCATTGATATATTCCTGCGCGGAAGCGCTTAACGGCGCGGATACTTTTTTCTCGATATTGGAGAACGCGGGGATAATGCTGCACTCGTCTACCATAAACGTCTGTCCCGCTTCATCGTATACCAGCCAGTTCAGAAAATCCTTCGCAGCCTGCTGCTGTTCCGGCGACGCGTATTTCGCGTCGATGACAAATTCCTTGCTGGCGCCGCTGACCAGTTTGGTATTCACATCATCTGTCGTATCTTTCTGAGGCAGAGGCATGATGCCGATATTTTCCGTGTATTCATAGATATCCGTCGCCCAGCTGCCGTTGAACCAGAACGCCACCTGGCCTTCCGCCAGATAGGAATTGTTCAGATCATAATCCGCGGAGAGAGGATCGGAACCGTTGATATTATATTTTTTCAGCAGATCAAAGCTGTCCATCAGGGAATTGAAGCGCGCGTTGTCCATAAGCTTCGTCTCGCCGGATTTCAGGGAGTCCACGAACGCGATGGAACCGTCCGCCGAGTTGCCCTGCTGGTCATAGAGCTGTCCAAAGAAATGGTTGGCCAGAGACCAGTCATCTTTGTTGACTGCCACGGGAGTTTCCATGCCGCCGTCCGCCAGTTTCTTTAATAATCCTTCGAACTGGTCAATGGAAGCGTAATCCCCGGGTTTGAAAGTCTCACCGGTAATTTTCTCGATCGCGTCGGCATTGTAGATCAGACCTACCGCCTCCACGGTAAACGGGAAGCTGTATACTTTGCCGTCGATGGTGATCCCGTAGGTATCGCCGCCGTCTTTGATCCAGTCCTCGCCGCTTAAATCCGCCAGATATTCCCGGAAGTCATAGACATCGGGATGGTCGACCAGCATAATGGTGTAGGGATCGGCCGCCGCATATTTCCCGGCCAGGTGTGTGCCGACTACATCGCTGGTAAAATTCACTTCTACAGTTACGCCGGTCTGCTCCTGATATTTCTTTGCCATCTCCTCAAATTGAGTCTGAAGTTCCGATTTCGTGTTTAATAAAGTAATCTTCGTATCCTGACCGGAAGCGTCCTTGGCGTCCGCGTTGGTAGCCGCGTCATCTCCCGCCGGTTTTTCGGTATCCTTGACGGCTGCTTCCGGCGCCGGATCACTTGCCTGGGGTGCTTCCTTTGATCCGCAGCCAATACACAGGCCTGCGGTCATGATAAGTGCCAAACCGATTGCTGCTAACTTTTTCATTTTCTTAATCCTCCATTTTTTCTGGTAGTTACTTTGGTTTTTGTTGTGTGATTTTGTATATATTGCCTGATTGTTGCTTCTGTGATCTGTTTTCCATCCATTTCATTTATGGAAACGGATTTTGGAATCTCCCGGGATTTTATCTTTCCATTATTTCCTTGCCCTCATAATTTCAATTATTGGACAGCTTGCAGCCTGCGTGCTTTCTTGTTTATTGTTTATTGTTTATTGTTTATTGTTTCTATTTTCCCTCCTTTTACTGATTGAAAAGATCGTTTAGATAATTTCCTCTTTTAATTATGTAAAACTTTGTAGTTAAGGCTATTCATTTTGCAAACCCAGATCGCCATTTCAAGTTTACATTTGTTCACTTTTTCCTCATACGGTAAATTCTGGATCTTATTTATTATTTCCAGGATTCATCCGTCTGGATATTATTAAGTATATTTCGACAGGAAATTATCTTTTTCTTCTGTTCTTATTGTGAATATTATCATCTATTTTAACTAATGTCAATATTTATTTTGACATTTTTTCAATTTTATTTTGACATTTTTGTTTATTATCGGGTTTATATTTTAACATTTGTTTCACAGACAACAGGGTAAACAACTTATACTCTCTGTATTTCATTAACATACGTTCAATTTTTCCTATTATATTTGAACATTTAAATAATAAATTTTAACATTTTTATATATTTCGCTTGCAATTTAGTTGCGTTTTCGTTAATATAGAAAGAAAAGAACGAAAAATCAAGAATATTCCACAGATTCGAGGGGTTTGAAATGTCAAAAGAAAAAGTTACCATTCAAGATATTGCCGACGCACTTGGACTTTCCCGCACCACGGTTTCCAAAGCGTTGAACGGTTCCAGCGGAATGCCGGAGAAGACCGTCCGCGCGGTGCTGCAAAAGGCAAAAGAAATGAATTACAAACAATTCGCCTATCTGGCGGATGTTCCGGACCCGGATGCCAATCCGTCCGAAAAAGGAGGAAATCTGGCACTGCTGGCCCATATTATGCCAAACCGGTTCCATATCGCTTCGACCCTGATGGCCACTCTGGAACAGGAGATCAGCAAGCACGGCTACTCCCTGACCATTCACATTTTGAGCAACGAAGACATCCTTTCTCTGTCGCTGCCTCAGAATCTGAAACTGGGCCAGGTCGATGCTTTGATCTGTCTGGAGCTATTTGACGAGTCTTATACCCGCATGCTGTGCGGCCTGCAGAAACCGGTTCTGTTTTCCGATGCCTACTGCGGTTTTCCCCACCACTCCCTGCATGCGGATCTTCTTCTGATGGAAAATAAATACAGCGTCTATCATATGCTCCGCACTATTATGAATACGACGAAAATCAGTTCGGTTGGTTTCATCGGCGATCCGAATCACTGTCTGAGTTTTCACGAGCGGTTCGAGAGCTATCAGGCCGCCCTTATGGACAGTGGAATCCCCTTTCACCTGCAGAACTGCATCATCGATGACGACAGCTTTTATGGGGATGACAGATGGCTGTCCAACCGCCTGGCGGGCCTTGCAAAGCTCCCGGACATGTTCTTCTGCGCCAATGATCTGCTGGCCATGCAGACGATCTCCTGTCTGTCCAAAATGGGGCTGTCCGTGCCGGATGACGTCCTGCTGTGCGGGTTCGACGATACTTTCTCGTTAAGTTCCATGAATTCCACGCTGACCACGGTGCGGACTCCCAGCGCAGATATGGGGATCATTGCCTCCAGGCTCTTATTGAACCGGATCGCCGACCCGGATCTGCCCCCGACGTTTACCTATCTGCGCACGGAGGTCCAGTTCCGTCAGTCCACCAAGCTGCCGGTCAAAGTATAATTTCCTAAAAAGGGGGGAAATGTTCATGTCTGACACCTATCTTCGCCTTCAAACATATGATGAAACGTTATGGTATCCGGGATGTCCGGTCATACTTGAAAAAAGTGCGCTTCTTTATGACCGCATAAAGAATCTCCAATTATTGCAATGTAAATTCCGCAACATTCAGGAAAAAAGCATTCGTTCCATCTCTGTTCAAATTACCTTGTTCGATCATAATAATCAAATGCTGGGAAATCCCTTCTCTTTCCAGTATAGCCAACTGAATGTATTATTCCACGGCGAGTTTGGCTCTCAAACACCAATCTATCTTCCGGTATCGAATGTGGCAAAATTTCAGATTATGCTCAAGGAAGTAACCTACACGGATCAGTCCAGATATCTGGATGGTAATATCCTACAGCCGCTCCCCCCCTTTCCGGACAGTCAACAAAGCCTATATGAAAAAGAACGGAAGAAATCAACAAAAGAAACCGCACACCTTCCGTTGCAAAAAACCCGGCATAAAAAAAGGATTCTTATCTTTTCGTTACTGTCTGTATTAGCCCTCTCCCTTATCATCGGAATCGGGTATTATTCCATTTTTGTTATCCATCCGAACCATCCGTATGAAAAAGCGGAAGATGATATACATTCCGGGGATTATGAGAAATCAATTCAGAACTCAGCAGACTATGAGGATTCCGAAACGCAAAGCAAGGAAATACAGTATCAAGAAGCCGGCGTTCTGGTTGCAGAGGGAAACTACAAAGAAGCCATCGAATATTATAAGAATATCTATGATTACAAAGATTCAGCGCAATTACAAAATCAGGCCAAATACAACTATGCGGTCCAGCTCCTGGAAAATGGGAACTTTGAAGACTGTTTTTATCAATTGAACACCCTTCATGATTTGAAAAGCTTTGAGGGCAGTGATGAGGTCTATCTGGAATGTTGTTATCAATTAGGTATCCAGTATACACAGGAAGGAAAGTATAATGAGGCTGCCGATAAATTAAATGCATGTCTGGATTACAAGGATGGGCGGCAAAAATTAATCGAATGCGCAGACCTGAATATAGAATATGTAATAGAAACAAACAACTGGCGTGATGAATTTTTAGCGCTCGCTATGTATCCGCCTGGTTATGACCGTACCGCTAAAGAAAAATATCTGGAGTCCATGCTCCGTTACTGACCACATGTGTTGTTAAAAGTATGGGGCTGTTCAACGGGAACAGGTTCATCCTGGGGGCTTCGTATGTCCGCTGCTTGCGGTTGGAACCTCGGGCGGTATACGGGGACGCTCCGGGCTGCCGGGTTCTTTTGTATCTCCCTGGGAGCGCATAGGGCGGCTGCGAATACGCTTGGTGAAATCGGAAAGCCGGGTTCAGGATGCACGGCGGACTTCACGTCCGACGGGCAAGAGCCTCTGAACCGGGAACACTTCAAGTGTTCCTGGTGAATAGGCTCGGTTCCTGAACCCGGCTTTTCGATTTCACTTAGCGTATTCCAGCGCTAGCCCTCCGCGCTCCCAGGGAGATACAAAAGAACCCGGCAGCCCGGAGCGTCCCCGTATACCGCCCGAGGTTTCAACCGCAAGCAGCGGACATACGAAGCCCCCAGGATGAACCCGGGATCACTTTCCCTGCTATTCCTGCAGTATTTTTACCGCGTTCCTGACACTGATCCCCAGCCTGTGTGCGCCTGCCTCCAAAAAATCAAGGGCGGTCTGCCGGGAGCGGATTCCGCCGGCCGCCTTAATATAAACGCTGTCCCCGACAACACTTTTAATCAGCTTCACCTGATCCAATGTGGTAGGCGCGACCCATCCGGTCGCTGTTTTCACATAATCACCGCCGCCTTCTATTACCAGCTCGCAAGCCCGCTTCGCATAATCCTCGGGCAGCAGCGCTATTTCGATGATACATTTCAACGGGATATCCCCTGTAATGTCTTTGACCGCTTTGATTTCATCCCTGACCCAATCATATTTTCCAGATAGCAGCCAGCCAACATTGATCACCATGTCAACTTCTTCCGCGCCCAGCGCGATATTCTGTCTCGTCTCGTATAGCTTTGTTTCGGTCAGCTCACCGCCCGAGGGAAATCCCACTACTCCTCCGGTATGCACCCGCGTCCCATCCAGTCCCATTTTTACATGGTTCATGTAGCAGGGCAGCACGAATGCGGCCGCAAATCCATATTTCACAGACTGTTTGATCAGATCATCGATATCCTTTTCCGTAACATTGCTTTGCACTTGTGTGGCGTCCATATGTGACGCAAGCTCCAACAGATCCATTATGTAAAACCCTCCTTATTTTTAGTCATTTGTTACTCTATTATTATCATATGTTCCATTCCATGTCAATCTTTTTCTACCGTATATCTGCCCGTATATACGCCCCCTACAGCTATCCGTTTTCACCAACTTGATTCTTTTCCACCTGTTTCGGATCATTTCACGCCAAAGTTTAAGGCGCTCGCCATATACTAAATACAATTTTCCCCTCCTATCCTCCGGCTTCTATTCTTCATCAATTACTTGTATCAAACGTTCACATATGATAAATTAAATGTATAATTAGTTCAATGATCTAGGGGAGGCATCGACGCCGGTATGAATGAATACGAAAAAACGCAATTGCTCGTGAATATATCGAAGATGTACTATGAATTGAATTTCAGCCAGCAGGAGATCTCCAACAGAGCGGGCCTGTCCAGAACTTACATCAGCAAGCTATTGAATGAAGCGAGAGAACGTGGGATCGTTGAGATACGCATCCATGACCCCATAAAAGCGGAATCCCACCTGGAAGAAAGCCTGCGCAGACAATATGGTTTAAAAAAAGCCCTTGTCCTTCCGGTCGTTGATTCGGAACCCGCTTTATTAGACAGGCTTGGCAGCGCTGCCGCCGAGTATTTAAATATGATAATCCGTGAGGATGATATCATAGGCGTCGGCTGGGGAGAGACACTCCACGCTTTTTCAAAGGCGGTCATAGGGCGGGAAGACTTGAAAAACATCCGGGTGGTACAGCTCTGCGGCGGAGTCACGAAAATGAATCAGGATACTTATGTCAGCGATATTCCCAGGAATATGGCCAGAAACCTGGGGGGCTCCTGCCATTTGATTCCGCTGCCCGCCGTTCTGGAAAGCGTCACAGCCAGGAATGCGCTCATGAAGGACCGGAATATAACCGAAGTGCTCCATCTGGCGCGTCAGACGACCATCGCCGTCATCACCGTAGGTGTGTTTGTGAAAGAAAATATCTTTGTTTCTTCGGGTTATTTTCGGGAGAATGAAATCGAACGTCTGAAAAAAGCAGGAGCAGTCGGCGATATCTGTTCCCACATTATTAACGAACACTGCGAAATCTGCGATCCCCAATTAGAAAAGCGGACTGTTTCCGTCTCCTTGGAAGATTTTATAAATATTCCGACTAAACTATGTATAGCCGCAGGGGAGCGCAAGTTTAAAAGCCTGAAAGCCGCTTTGGCGGCAGGCTGCATCGATGTATTAGTAACCAACGAAAAGATGGCGGGGGAATTGCTTTCGGAAAGATGACACTATTTATAAGAGGTAAAGGAGCAGACTATGAAATCCGTAATTTATGGAGCCGGCAGTATCGGCAGAGGGTTCATCGGGCAGCTTTTCAGCGAGTCTGGGTTTGAAGTGGTATTTATCGATCAGAACAAAGAACTGATTGATCGGCTGAATGAGCGCAAAAGCTATCCGATCCGATTTGTAAAAGACACGCGGAACTGGGAGATTTCGGTTTTGCATGTGCGGGGCGTATGGTCGTCGGACATGGAAGCGGTCCTCGACGAGATCAGTACCACAGACGTTATGGCCACCTCGGTCGGAAAAAATGTTCTTCCCGCCATCGCCCCGGTCATCGCTTCCGCTCTTAAGCTGCGCTGGGAACGCTCCGTCGATACGCCTCTGAATATTATTGTATGTGAAAATATGGTGCAGGCGAATGTATATCTGGGAGAATTGATAGCCGGCCATCTGACTGGGTCCGAGACCGCATTATTTCGAAAAAAAACCGGAATGGTAGAAACCTGTATCGGCAGAAATGTACCGGTCATGAGTCCCCGGCTGCAGGACGGCGACCCTCTACGTGTGATCGCGGAGGATTACAGCGAGCTTCCGATCGACCGCAGCAGCTGGCTTGGCGGGCTATTAAAGATCAAACACATGGTCCCCTGTGAGCCCTTTGACTTCCCTATCCGTAAAAAACTCTTTATGTATAATATGGCCCATGCCGTGACCGCTTATCTGGGCGATATCCTGGATATTCCGGCCCTGGCGACAGCCATACAAATTCCGGCCATCCGCTACATCACGTCGAAGGCCCTCCAGGAAATCAGCATCGGAATGGCCCATGAGTATGACCAGGATCTGGAAGCGCTGCTCCTATATTCGGACGAGCTGCTATACCGGTTCGGTAACCGGCAGCTGGGAATCTCCGTAAAAAGAGTCGCCCAGGACCCTATCCGTAAGCTCGGAACAAATGACCGGCTGATGGGGGCCGCCGGCCTATGTCTGAAACACGGTGTTTTTCCTGCCCATATAGCAGTCGGTATCGCGGCTGCCTTCTATTATCACTATGCTCCTGATGAGGAATCCCAAACTCTTCGCTCTTATATAGAACGCGAAGGAATCGGGAAAGCCCTCGATAAATACAGCGGTATCGGTCCCCGGCATCCCCTCCGGAAAACGGTTCTGAAGCTATACCGTTTGCTGGAGGACCAGTGTTCTCTGGAAGAGATCATACATCTTGATGAGGTTTGTCATCATAGGGGATTCGGAAATAATCCAGATATTTTTTGAACCGGTCCTGCGCCGTCAGGCAGGTATCGGTCAGATAGCCGCGCTCGGATGGCCATTCATGAAGCCCTCGGTAGTAAAACATTTTCAATGTATCATCTATGATAAAAGGTACAAGGTTATTGCGCAGACATTCCTTAAATAAGATCAGCCGCCCTACCCGCCCATTCCCGTCCTGAAAAGGGTGGATGGACTCAAACCGGTAATGAAATTCCAGCAGATCTTCCAAAGTTTTGTTTTTGCCGGCATTGTAACAGGTCAGCAGCTCTTTCATTTTACCCGCCACTTCTTCCGGCTCCGTCGTTGTCCGGCCGCCAACCTCATTGGGGAACCGCTTATAGTTCCCTACAGCAAACCAGTCTTTCCGGGAATCACTGGTGCCGCTTTTCAACACAAGATGCAGCTGTTTGATAAACGACTCCCTCAAGGTAAAATTAGCCTGGTCGATACAGATATCAATGCATCGGAAATGGTTTGCAGTTTCCACAATATCATCTACATTCACAGAACCGGCATCAATGCCAATGGTATTTGTTTCGTAGATATACCGGGTCTGATCATGGGTCAGACAGCTGCCCTCGATATGATTGGAGTTATAGGTCAGCTCAATCTGGATTTTATGATAAATCCCACCGGAAACCTTGCCGGCATTTTCGGCCTTCAAGAATTCCAGCAGAGTTTTAGGCTGGCCCTTACGCTTGTTTACGCGGTCCGGTCGTACCGCGTTTTCAGGAATGTTCCAGGTCTTTCCCGTCAGAAAAGCGCCAGGTATTTTGCCTCTGGAGCAGTAGTTACGCACAGTTCTCTCGGATAAGCCCCACTTTTCTGCTACATTTGCAACCGATAGATAATCCATGCTTCCGCCTCCTTAATAGGATGAAATAAATCATACCATATTATCGGCAAGAAATCAATAAATTATAATTAACAAAAAGCAAAATTATGCCGGTAATGGTAAATCCCAAAAGAAGGACTTACAAGTATTTATCTTCATACTCCTCAATAGGCACCGGCCTGCTGAACAGATAGCCCTGGGCCAGCTCCACGCCGCAGGCGCGAAGCGCCGACAACTGTGCCTCCGTTTCAATTCCCTCCGCCACTACCTGAATATTCATTTTCTTGCAGATATCGACAATGGACCCCACGACTGTGCTGGCTCTGGGGTTGGAAGCCACATCATCCACCAGACTCTTATCTAACTTAAGCACATCGAATTCCACCGTAGACAGCAAGGCCAGATTGGCGTATTCCGTACCAAAATCATCGATGGAAACCATAAATCCTTCGCTCCTGAGATCCCGGATCAGCGCCTGCATATCCACACGGTCGGCCTCATGGGCCGTCTCGGTAAGCTCAATCTCCAGATATTTCTTATCCACGCCATATTTTTTACAAAGACCTGAGATTCGGCTGATAAAATCCGGCTGGGATAAGGAACAACGGGAAAAATTGACCGAAACCGGAAGCGCCTGTTTTCCCTGCAGCGCCCACTCTTTAAAGCGGGAACACACAAACTCAAAAACATAAAAATCTATCTGGCTGATCGTCTCACTTTCCTCCAGCAGCGGAAGAAAATTTCCGGGCATTACCAGGGAACCGGAACGGGGCTGGTAACGGATCAGCGCCTCCGCCCCCACAGCGGAACCATCGCTGGAAGCCACCTTGGGCTGAAGATACACCACGAAGTGCTGTTGCTCAATCTCCTCGTAAAGCACCCCGGGGTCGGCCAGGTGGAGAATCTCGTCGCTGTGATGCCGGTATCGGTTGGAAGCCGGATTCCTTCGATAGAAGTCCTTCTTATCCTCATACATTCTCGCGTCTGCACTTGCGATAATCTGCTGAAGATCTTTGAATTGCGCCGCCCACTGGGTACCTATGGCAGCACTGCAGCCGGCATCTCCGCAAAAACGGCGGCGCAGGGCCGCTACCCGCTGCTCAAACGTCTCCCGGTCAATCCCCGGACAGATGATGACGAACTCATCGCCTCCGATCCGGTAATAATTCGCATCCTGAAACGCCTCACGCATCTGCCCGGCGCATTCTACTAATACCATGTCTCCAAAAGCATGGCCCTTTTGGTCATTCATGTCTTTCAAGCCGTTTACATCCAGATATACGATGCCCACCGGGCCCTTTTGGTCCGAAAAGGCAGCCGAATCCTCTATATAGCGGTTACGGTTGTAAAAAGAGGTAAGGGTGTCGTAATAGCTTAAATGGGACAGTTGCTGCTCACTTTCTGTCCGGCGGTAGGTCAGCATAAGGAAATAACACAGAGTCTGCAGAAGAGGCGCGATGCTGCGGATGCGGTCCGGAGGGGGATTATCCACCCCTAACAGACCACGCAGCTGTCCGTCCACCTCAAGCGGCGCTCCCGCCAGACTTTGGATATTCTGGCCGGACAGAAGCTCATACTCCTCCGGAGAGCTGTCCCGTAATTTCTCCACATCTTCCAATATAAAGCATTCCTGACGCTCAAAGGCGGGCAGCCAGCTGGCGATAGCCGACAAGGGCATGTCCTGCAGCAGCTCCTTCTGGGAAGCGCTTCCTTGTGCGCACCACTCGTAGTCGTTATACAGCAGCTCGTTCCTGATCATCCCCACATAGACGCGTTCGGCGCCAAGGAAGCTTCCCAGACGCTCAAGAATTATGGGAACAGACTGGTCCAGATCATGTTCCTGATACAGGGTACGCACGCACTCCATCACCATCTGCTCCGCATCCAGGGTATTTTTCAAAGCCTGCTTTTCCGCGTCGGCTTCTGTGATATCGAAAGCCAGTTCCATCCGGGCAGGCCGGCCGTCCCACGGCAGCAGGCGGTCTTTTAAGAGATAATGCCTCTTCGTAATGGGATTGGTAAATTCCCAGGTATAATTTTCTCCCAAAGTCAGTTTTGACGAGGTGCAGAATTCACAGGGAGCGTCCTTTCCCTGCAATACTTTATAACACTTCCTGCCGGACAGATCTTCTACGCCGAAGATTTTCCTGCCGGCCTCGTTGAGAAACAGCAGATCATAAGTTTCCAGATCAGACACGTACATAAGTTCTGGGATTTCATCCATAGGGGCGCGCAGATCCCTGGACATCCGCTCCAGCTCCTCACTCTTAGCCCGGTTTTCTGCCTCCGCTTTTTTCAGAATCTGCTGCTTTCGTGTCTGCACGGAACCATACCAGATCAGCAGGGCCACCGGTATCAAAAAGACCGCGATCAGTAAGAGAAGATCCCTTTCCGCCTTGTCTACCTGTTCCTCCGCGTAGAGCTCCGCCGCGTTAACCGCCTGATTACAGAGTGTAAAATATTCTTCGCTCAGCCGGAAAAGCTCCGCACCGTCAGCCCCCTGGCGTACCCGCTGAATCTCATCTTTCAGCGTTCCCCATAGCACCTGCATTTGAAAGATCAGATCCTGATATTCTTCATCGGCTAACTGGTCCAGATTGTTCTCTCCCACTCCGGTGTCCAGTTCCTCCAGAATACCGTCCAGCTGCAGAAGCAGGTCATCGTTGGGCTGGCCGTCTAATTCCTGCTTCACCAGCCGCTGAGTACCTCCGCGCACTACGCCGGCATAGTTGATCACCCGGGCATTTCCCTGCAGCCCATGAATCGACAGGATCGAGAGCAGGCCGGTGATAAACAGCGCCGCTGCCAGTATCACCGGAATAATTCTCTTTTGCATTTTCGTACTTCCTCCATGTAAGCGGTCATAAAAGCCTATATTGTGTAATGATTCGGCTATTATTTCGTAATGAAAAGTGTAAGTTGCCACCTGTATATTAACAATTATAACCTATTTCTAAGAAAGTGCCAGAGACGAAATGAAGAATCTTACTTGCACTTTTCTACAGAACAAAAAAAATATACCTTCCGTCCAATGAAGGTATATTTTTAGCAGCGCTTTATAGGATTATACCTATCCGGCTAACCGACAAATTCCTCATAAGCCTATTATTTTCTGCCTAATTCATAAGGAGTCACCTGATACACATAATAATTGAGCCAGTTGGTATACAGGTTATTGGCATGGGACCGCCACTGAAGTTCCGGCCGGATTGTCTCATCATCGTTGATATAATAATTCTGAGGTTTGTCGATCTCCAAGCCCTTCGCCCGGTCCCTCATATATTCATTGTGAAGCGTAACCCGGTCATACTCCGGATGTCCCATCACAAACACCTGGCTTCCATCCTCGTTCATAGCCAGGAATACCCCGGCATCGGCGGACTCCGCCAGAATCATGATCTTTCCGGTAGCCAGCAGATCTTCCCGGTAAACGGTGGTATGTCTGGAATGCGGCGCCAGGAAAACATCGTCAAAGCCTCGTACCAGCGGGATCTTTCGGTTGGACACCCGATGTTTGAATACCCCGAAGATTTTTTTCTGTGTCTCATGCTTCTGTATTCCATAGTGATAATACAGAGCCGCCTGGGCTCCCCAGCACAAATTCATCGTGGAGGTCACATGGGTCTTGGACCACTCCATGATTTCTTTTAATTCTTCCCAGTAATCCACCTCTTCGAAATCCAGCAGTTCAACCGGTGCTCCTGTGATGATCAGTCCGTCAAATGTCCTGTCCTTTACTTCGTCGAACGTAACATAAAATTTATTGATATGACTGGTGGGCGTATTTTTGGATTCATGGCTGGATACGGTCATGAAAGTCACATCCACCTGCAGCGGAGTATTGGACAGGGAACGCAGTAACTGCAATTCCGTATCCTGCTTCACAGGCATCAGGTTTAATATACCGATTTCCAGAGGGCGGATATCCTGATGCAGCGCACGATTCTCATCCATCACGAATATGTTCTCCCTTTCCAGAATTTCCTTGGCCGGTAATTCCCCTTTAACTTTGATTGGCATACATATCTCCTTCTTTGTTGTCAAATAGTTTGCTATGCAACTAATCCAGATTTCTATCTATGTTTCATTATATCAAGTTATATAAGGTTTTAAAAGTTTAGAATTTTATTCTATATGTCCGCTCCACGCGGACAATCCTGCAATCCAGCCTGAAATCAGCCGGCGATCAGACCGAATTTCTTCAATCCCTTATAGATTCCCTGCTCCTGTATGGTATCCGTACGGTACCTGGCCTTTTTAAGCACATCGGGATACGCGTTGCCCATAGCAATCCCATACTGGACATATTCCAGCATTTCCAGATCATTATTACTGTCGCCAAACGCGTACGTATCCTTGCGGTCCATATGCAGATGCTCCAGAAGTTTCTGTATTCCTGTAGCTTTATTATGCCCTGCCGGCACCATTTCAATAAAGGCAGAATGATTATGGCAGACCAGCTGGTATTCCCGGGCAAGCAGATGTTCCACAGACTCCCAGCGGTCCTGCGGCTGCCGGATGGCGATCAGCTTGTTAAATTCCGTATTCTCTTTTTCAATCGGCCTTAAAACCGGCTTAAACGAGCCTCCCAGCTGTTCCCCCAGCCTGCGGTACTCTGCGCTTGTATCCGCCGCATTATAATATAAATACCGGGGCCCTTCCAGGAAATATTTCGCGCCGGCCTGATCCAGGAGCGCGGTAAGCCGCTCCAGCTGATCCGGTTCTGCGATTTTGTTAAAAATCACTTCCCCTTTGTGTTCCACATAAGTGCCTGCGCCGCAGATCATGCCCTCAAACGCCAGATCCGTTATCTCTTCAAACAAGGCTGCTCTGGTGCGCCCGGTACAGATCACCGGAATATGCCCGTTTTTTCGGAGCAGCTTGATGCCTCTTCGGGCGCTTTCCGGCACTCCCACGTCGGAATTATACAGTGTGTTATCGATATCAAAAAATATAATCTTCCGTTCCATATTTTCCTCCATAAAATCATTCAGCGGTATCTATATGCGGTATCAATGCGCTGTATCCGCAAACCGGCTACATCAGCGGCGCAAAAAGCCTCAAAATCCGGGCGGCCAGACGGGTCCTGCCTTTTAGCTTCTTCCACTCGTCCGCTTGAATCTCCCTGCACTTTTTCAATGTCTCCTGGAAATCCCGCTCCACTTCCGCAACCACGCTGTTTCGATAGAAGAAACAGCCGCATTCAAAATGCAGGTACAGGCTCCGGTAATCCAGATTAATCGTGCCCACCGTACAGGCCTCATCGTCCGATACGAATACCTTGGCATGGACAAAGCCGGGAGTATATTCATAGATCTTCACACCGGCCGTCAGCAGCTCCTTATAATAGGATTTTGCCAAAATAAACGCATACGGCTTGTCTGGAATCCCTGGCATGATTATCGCTACTTCCACCCCTCTTTTGGCCGCGTAGCAAAGGGTCTGTATCATATGATAATCCAGGATCAGGTATGGAGTCATAATATGCACATACCTGGTAGCCCGGTTCAGGATATCCACATATACGGTTTCCCCCATGGGTTCCTGATCCACCGGGCTGTCTCCATAGGGCATGACAAAGCCGTCCCCAGGAGCCGGGGTCTTAAAGGGGGCGCTTGGAATATACCGTTCAAAGTCCTCCTTCTGCGTCCCGGTAATATTCCACATCTGAAGGAACATCATGGTCATGCTCTTTACCGCATCCCCCCGGATCATCACAGCCGTATCCTTCCAGTGTCCGAACCGCTCTTTTACGTTAATATACTCATCCGCCAGATTGATCCCGCCGGTGAATCCGATTTTGCCGTCAATGACCAGTATTTTCCGGTGATCTCTGTTGTTATAATGGGTGGATAAAACCGGACGTATGGGGGAGAACATTTTACACTGGATTCCGTATTCTCTTAGCTGCTTTGGATAGCTGTATGGAAGCAGCACAATGGAACACATACCGTCGTAGAGCATCCGGACCTCCACGCCTTCCTGCACCTTGCGCTTCAGGATATCCAGCACCGTATCCCAGAAGATTCCTTCCTCCACGATAAAATATTCCAGAAAAATAAACTTTTCCGCCTCATTCAGCCTTTTTTTCAGCTCTTCGAATTTATCCTCGCCCAGAGGAAAATAAGTCGCTTCCGTATTTTCATAAATCGGGTAACCGCTGGTCGCCTCCGAGTAAACGGCCAGCTTCTCAACCTGCGTATTAATCTCACTTAAGCGCCGCCTGACCTCTTGATCCTGCGCCAGATACGGGCGGGTTTCCGCCAGCAGCTGGGTATGTCTTAAATTCATCAGTTTCGGCGTCCACTGGGTGTGTACAAACAGATAGAGAAGGCCGCCGAATACCGGAATAATTACGATCGGAACCATCCAGACCAATTTAAAATCAGGCTCACCGGACGAATTTACGATAAATACCACCACGAACAGGGAGATCAGGGCAAAGATACCATACACCCATACCATATAGTCTTCCAGCGCCAGAACGCAATAAACCAGAAGGGCTACCTGCAAAATCAGCAGCAGAATCACCATCAGGCTTCTGCCGTAGATCACACCGAACACCTTTTTCTTGCTCCTCTTCATCCGTGATTCCGTCATCACTTCTCCTCCTTCGTACCCTGCGTATTCCTTTCTTATCCCGTACGGCCTGTTCTATATCTTGGCCTTATTGTATCATATCCAGGAACTCCTGTTCCGATATAACCGGCACATTCAGCTCCCTGGCCTTCTTATTTTTTGAAGACGCCGATGCGGTATCATTATTGATCAGGTAGTCTGTCTTAGATGTGACCGAACCCGTCACTTTACCGCCCTTGGCCTCAATTACCTCTTTTAATTCCGCCCGGTTGGCAAAATGCTCCACGCTGCCGGTAATAACGAACACCTTTCCTTCCAGTACCTGTTCCTCTTCCCCGCCGGACTCTTTTTCAATCTGCAGTTCCTTCAGCAAATGATCAAACCGGAGGCTGTTTTCCTCATCCGCAAAATAGTCCACAAAGCTTTTGGCGATCACAGGGCCGATCCCATTGATCCCGCTTAACTCTTCCGCCGTAGCCTGCCTCATTTTCTCCACGTCAAACTGATATTCCCGGCAGATCATCTTCGCGTTGGCAAGTCCGATGTTGGAGATGCCCAGACTATAGATCACCCGGGGAAGCGTCGTATTCCTGGCATTTTCAATGCTCGCCATCAGATTCTCATAGGATTTCTCGCCAAAGCCTTCCATCTTAACGATCTCCTCCCTGTAATCCGACAGATGAAACAGGTCCGCAAACTCGTGAATATACCCGCGCCCGATCATTTTCTCCAGCGTCATCTCCGACAGGCCGTCTATATTCAGGGCGTCCCTGCTGACAAACAGAGTAAACGCCTTCAGCCGCTTCGCATCGCATTTGGGATTTATGCAATACAGCGATTCCACATCATTTACCTGGCGGATCTGGGTCGGCCCTCCGCATACGGGACATACCTCCGGTATATCCTTTACCCCGCTTCGGGTCAGATTTTCCGCGATCTGGGGAATAATCATATTTGCCTTATACACTTCAATGGTATCCCCCACTCCCAGCTGCAGCGCTTTCATAATACTGATATTATGCACGCTGGCCCGGCTGACCGACGTGCCCTCCAGCTCCACAGGTTCAAAGATCGCCACCGGGTTGATCAATCCGGTCCTGGAAGGACTCCATTCTATCTCCGTCAGCCTGGTCTCCCGGATTTCATCCGCCCATTTAAACGCCATAGCGTTTCTTGGAAATTTGGATGTGTTCCCCAGGGACAGCCCGTAATCAATATCATCCAGAAGCAGCACCAGCCCGTCCGACGGAAAATCATTGTCGCTGATCCTCTCGGCAAAAGAAGCCACGACCTCCTTCAAATTCCCGCTATCCACCATCACGTGTTCCACTACATCAAATCCCTGGTCCACCAGCCACTCAAACTGCTTTCTACGTGAATTTTCAAAATCAACCCCGTCTGCCTTGACAAGGGCAAACGCCATAAAATGTACATTTCTCCGGGCCGTTATTTCATTGTTCAACTGCCGCACAGAACCGCTGCACAGATTCCGCGGGTTTTTATATTTCGCATCCACGTCGTCGATCTCATCATTGATCCGGTTAAAATCAGAGTAGGTTATAACCGCCTCGCCTCGCAGGATCAGTTCCCCCTGATAGCTGATACTCAGCGGAACATTCTTAAAAACACGGGCGTTGTTCGTAATCACCTCGCCCACTTCCCCGTTCCCGCGGGTAACCGCCTTCACAAGCGTCCCATCCCGGTAAGTCAGCACGATCGTCAGCCCATCCAGTTTCCAGGACAGCACCGCCTTCTGATCCTTCAGCCACTCCTGCAGCTCATCCACGCTCTTCGTCTTATCCAGCGAAAGCATCGGCGACTCATGCTGCTCCTTGGGCAGTTCGCTGACCGCCTCATATCCCACATGAACCGTAGGGCTGGACGCCAGCACCACACCCGTATCTTTTTCCATCTGCACCAGTTCATCATAAAGCTTATCATACTCAAAATTGCTCATGATTTCCCGGTCTTCCTGATAATAAGCCCTTCCCGCCCGGTTCAGCAGCTCCACCAGTTCCTTCATTCTCTCCATCTGTTCAGCCATTCTTTCTCTCCTCAATCACTGTCGTATTCGATGAATCTCTGATCAATTCCTGCAGAGTCCGCCACTCCTGCGCAGTCACCCTCCGATAAGCGCCCGGCTTCAAATTTCCCAACCGAATATTCATAATCCTAACCCGCGTCAAAGCCACAACCCGGTATCCCAGATACTCACACATCCGCCGGATCTGCCGGTTCAGCCCCTGTGTCAGCACAATCCGGAACCGGTGCTTATCCAGCTTCTGAACCTCACACTTTCTGGTCACCGTATCCAGAATCGGAATCCCCCCGGCCATCGCCCGGACAAATTCCTCCGTCACCTCTTTGTTCACCGTCACCACATACTCCTTCTCATGACGGTTCCCCGACCGCATTATTTTGTTCACGATCTCCCCATTATTCGTCATCAGCAGCAGCCCTTCCGAATCCTTATCGAGCCTTCCCACCGGATAAATCCTCTTCGGATAATGCAGATACTCTATAATATTATTCTTTTCCCTTTTTTCCGCCGTACATACGATCCCCCGGGGTTTATTTACCACCAGCAGGATCATTTCCTCCTCCTTACACACCGGCCTGCCGTTCACCAGAATCCGCTGCTCCATCCTCACCTTCATCCCGGTAACCGCCGTCTCCCCATCGACAGACACCTTCCCTGCCTCAATCAGCCGGTCCGCTTCCCTCCTGGAACATACCCCAGCCTCGCTCAAAAACTTATTCAGCCGCACTTCCTCCATACCATTCCCTCCACAATCAAACTCAAAAAATAAAATGAACACTAAAATGTAAAATGGACATGTCCCAAACCGGAATGGACATGTCCCAAACCAGAATGGACATGTCCCTTTTCACCTCTCCGCCAAAGCCAACGCAGGGCCTGAAGGATACAAAAATCCGGAGGCCGGACGGCAGAACCGGATTCCGGCCGCGCCCACCGGAGATGATATCTTGTGTTTGCAAAAGCATGGCCGAATAGTGGAGGGAGACTCAAGGGAGAATGGCGGCCCCCTGCCGACATTCTCCCTGCTTTCAGAGGCTCACGGAACTGCTCATGAGGTTGCTTTTTCAAACACAAGATATCATCTCCGGCGGGCGCGGCTGGAATCCGGTTCAGCCGTCCGGCCTCCGGATTTTTGCATACTTCAGGCCCGGCCCTAGTCAGGCCCGGCCCTTAGTCCCCTACAAAAGCTTATGAATATCGTTAAACATCACGAACAGCATCAAAGCCAGCAGAAGAATCAGCCCGGTAAAATGCACCATTCCTTCCTTCTCCGGATCAATCGGTTTCCCGCGGATCGCCTCGATCACCAGGAACACCAGCCGTCCGCCGTCCAGCGCCGGAATCGGCAGCAGGTTCATCACCCCTAAGTTGGCCGACAGCAGAATCAGCCAGTTCAGCATGGTCAGCCACACATCCTTGGCGGTACCGCCCACTTCCTGCACCTGCTCGTAGGATTCGCCCACTACATTGACGATACCCACAGGTCCGGACAGATCATTAATGCCTACCTGGCCGGTAAAGAGCATTTTCAGGCTCTGGAACGTGGCTTTGATCCAGTATTCCACTTCATAAAAACTGTACTGCAGCGTCTGCAGCGCGTTCCCCTTCACCCGGGGTCCCGGCCCTCTGACACCTAACAGGTACCGGCCCTCTTTTTCATTGAACTTCGGGGTCAGCAAAGTTGTATATTCCTTACCATCTCTCTCATAAACCACTTCCACCGGGCTGCCGCTTTGATTAAACTGCATATAGTTATTAAATTCCCGGTACACATGTACGGAGCTTCCGTCTACCTTCTTAATGATATCGCCGGCCTGTATCCCTGCTTCCGCCATCGGATAGTCCGGAATCACCTCATAGACGGACGGCTTGTCAAAACCGATATTTCCTATAATAATCACTGCGCCGACAAAGGCCAGGATAAAGTTAAAAATCGGACCCGCCGCAACCACAGACATTCTGGCCCAGACTGATTTGGCTCCGAAGGATCTCTCATCCTCCACCAGCCCGTCTTCCCCCAGCATCACACAGGCGCCGCCAAACGGGAGCAGCTTCAGGGAATATTTCGTCTCGCCTTTTTGTACGCCAATCAACGTAGGCCCCAGGCCGAGGCAGAATTCCGTCACACAGATCCCGTTCTTCTTAGCCAGCAGAAAATGCCCGAATTCATGGAAGAGGATTAAGGCACTGAATATCAATATGGCTATCACTATTTTCAAAATCTACCACCTGCTTTCAATCCGGTCATAGACCGCTTGCTCTGTTTCCAAAATTTCATCTATAGTAGGTGATTGTATCACTTTTATATGATTCATGCAATCCCCGATCATATCCGGGATATCCAGGAACCGTATCTTCCGCGCTAAGAATTTGCTTACCGCCCGCTCGTTGGCCGCATTGTATACCGTGGGCATCAGGCCGCCTTCCCTGGCCGCCCGGTATGCCAGTTTTAATCCCGTAAATGTCTCTATGTCCGGGTCCTCAAACGTAATCTGCCCAAGCGCCGCAAAATCCACCCGCTGGCCGCCCAGATACCGGCGTTCCGGATAATATAGGGCGTACTGAATCGGCAGCTTCATATCCGGCGTTCCCAGTTCCGCCATGACCGCTCCGTCCACATACTGTACCATGGAATGGATGATGCTCTGCGGGTGCACTACTACTTGTATTCTGTCCAGATCCACTCCAAATAACCATTTTGCTTCCATAACTTCCAGCCCTTTATTTACCAGGGTTGCGGAATCAATGGTGATCTTTTGGCCCATAGACCAGTTCGGGTGCTTCAGCGCATCCTCCACCTGTATCTGTTCCAGCTCTTCCCGCTTTCTGCCGCGGAACGGGCCGCCGGACGCGGTCAGCAGTATTTTTTCAATACAGGACGGATCTTCTCCGTTCAGGGACTGGAAAATCGCGCTGTGCTCGCTGTCCACGGGCAGAATCCGGACACCGTACTCCTCTGCCATCGGCATGATGATATGCCCTGCGGTAACCAGCGTCTCTTTGTTGGCCAGAGCGATGTCTTTTCCGGCGCGGATGGCTTCCATCGTCGGACGGATTCCGATCATTCCCACAATGGCGGTTACGAGGATCTCCGATTCCGGCATGGCGGCCAGCTTTAATAATCCGTCCATGCCGGACGCGATTTCCACATCGCAGTCCTTGACACGAACAGCCAGGTCTTTCGCATGTTCCTCAGACCAGACCACCGCAAGCTTCGGCCTGAATTCGCGGATCTGGGATTCCAGCAGGGCAATGTTCGAACCGGCTGAGATCCCTGTCACTTCCAGGTCTTGATTTTCACGGACAATGTCCAGAGTCTGGGTTCCGATGGATCCCGTAGAACCCAAAATCGCTATTTTCTTCATTGGTTATTTCCTCACTATAAAAAATAGTAGCACTCGAAAAAGCCTCGTTGACTATTTCCCATGCATCGCACATAAGTGCCTGAATTACAGGCACTAAGGCTCACAGTTATAAAAACAGATAAACTAAATAGTATACTACCGGGGCTGTGAAAATGACGCTGTCAAACCGGTCCAGAATTCCGCCGTGGCCGGGTATCAGCTTTCCATAATCCTTCAGTCCGAAATTTCTCTTGATCGCCGAGGCCGCCAGGTCTCCCACCTGAGAGATCACCGCCCCGATTGCACAGGTAACCGTAATGATCGGCACCATATCCGCAGAGGCGTATCCGACCAGCACCATCACTTTTCCGAACAGGAAGCCCAGAAGCGCAGCGCCGGCGATTCCCCCGATTCCGCCCTCGATGGACTTCTTCGGACTCAGTACGGGCGCCAGCTTATGTTTTCCGATCAGCATTCCCACGCAGTAGGCGCAGGTATCGCATCCCCAGGAGCAGATAAAGATCAGCCACACGATAAACAGGCCTTCCGGCATTCCCATTCTGGTTTTGTAAATATAGGACAGCATAACCGCCACATAGACCACCCCAAAAAATGTGGTCATGACCTGTTCCGCCCGATATTTCGGATAGGTGAACACGTACACCATCATCAGTGCGATCAGGATGAGCAAAAGACACATCATCCCGTATTCCTGCAGCATCATTTCCTCTTCCAGCTGGTGTTTTTGCATTTCCAGCCAGACCAGCCCATAATAGGCCACGATTCCGATGCCCGCAGTAATCATCAGCGGAGAACGAAAGATCAGCTTCTCAACCTGACATAATTCTTTCAGGCCGATCAGGGAAATCACGGTCAGGGTAACCAACAGGATCGGCCCGCCGCTTATAATTGTGAAGAGGGCTATGATGACTAACACGATCGAACTGCAAAGACGCGTAAAAAACATCTATTCTCCCCCCTTGACTCCGCCGTATCTCCGGTCTCTACTATTATACTTTTCTATAGCCTGCATTAATTCCTCTTTTGTAAAATCAGGCCAGGCAGTATCGGTAAAATAAAACTCCGTATAAGCCAGCTGCCACAGTAAAAAGTTGGACAGCCGCTGTTCCCCGCTTGTCCGGATCAGCAGATCCGGGTCCGGTATGCCGGCCGTGTCAAGGTATGATCCGAACAGCTCCTGATCGATATCTTCCGTGCGAATCTTTTGATTCTTAACATCCTCCGCTATCTTTCTGGCCGCCCGCGCCAATTCATCCCGGCTTCCATAATTGATCGCGATGGTAAAGTTCAATCCGTCGTTATCTTTGGAGGCTTCCTGAAGCTCAAAGATCCTGCTGCGGATATCGTCATCCAGTTTTCCAAGCTCCCCGATGACCCGGACCTTCATCCGGTTCTTCTCCGCCGTCTTCAGGCATGTCTTCATGTAATTGCGCAGAAGCTTCATCAGCGCATCCACTTCATCCTTGGGCCTGGCCCAGTTCTCGGTGGAAAATGCATAGACCGTCAGATATTTGATGCCCATCTTATAAGCGTCCTCGCAGATCCGTTCCACGTTCTTGCTGCCCTGGGCATGTCCGTAGTTCCTGGGCATTCCGCGTTTCTTCGCCCAACGTCCGTTTCCATCTAATATGATCGCCACATGCTGCGGAATATTCATTGATTTCCTCCTGTAAATGGGCGGCCCAAAAGACCGCCCACTTCTTATCTTATACCGTCACATTTTAAACCGTCACATCTTAAACCGTTACCACCAAATCTTAAACTGTCAAAATCTCTTTGGATTTATCCTCAATCGATTTGTCCACTGTCTTGATGAACTTATCTGTCAGCTTCTGCATCTCATTTTCCAGATCCTTCAGATCATCCTCTGTAAGCTCGCCGGCCTTATTTTGTTTCTTAAACACCTCATTGGCATCCCGGCGGATATTCCGGATCGCCACCTTCGCGGCCTCTCCCTTTTTCTTGACATCCTTAACCAGTTCTTTTCTTCGTTCCTCCGTCAGATCCGGGAACACCAGACGGATCATCTTACCGTCGTTGGTCGGGTTCAGGCCCAGATCCGAGGTAAGGATCGCTCTCTCGATCGCTTTCACCATACTGCCTTCCCAGGGCTGGATCTGAATCATGCGCGCCTCAGGAACCGTAACGTTAGCCACCTGCTGAATCGGTGTGGGCGTTCCATAATAGTCTACCCTTAGTTTGTCCAGAACATGCGGATTCGCCCGGCCTGCGCGGATGCTTCCAAACTCTCCCAACAGATTCTCATGGGTTTTTTCCATCTTATACTCATATTTTTCTAATCTTTCATCCATGCTATAGTCCTCCTTTATTTACCTTATTATCCTTTTGCTTGTTTCTATTAGACGGTTACTTTCGTACCGGTAAAATCACCTTTCACGGTATTCACAATACTGTTTTCCTGATTTAATCCAAATACCAGCATAGGCATTTTATTTTCCATACACATAATGGACGCCGTCATATCCACGACCGCCAGCTTCTTATCGATAACCTCCTGGATACTCACCTCGTCGTATTTCTTCGCGTTGGGATTAGACTTGGGATCATCATCATAGACGCCGTCCACCGCCTTGGCCAGAAGTATGACATCCGCCTCGATCTCTACCGCCCGCAGCACGGTTGCCGTATCCGTGGAGAAATAAGGATGTCCCGTTCCTCCTGCAAAAAATATAACGAAATTATGGGCAAAATATTTGCCGACCCGCTCATGGGAATACAGCTTCGAAAACCCGCCGCATTCAAACGGGGTCAACACCTGTGTCATCATGCCTGCAGACTGAAAGATCTCGGAAACATAGATGCAGTTCATAAGCGTCGCCAGCATACCGATCTGATCCGCCTTCTCCCGGTTGATGTTCTCGCTACTTCTGCCCCTCCAGAAATTACCACCGCCGATGACAATTCCCACCTGAATTCCCTCATCTACCAGGATCTTGACCTGCTTGGCCACCTTCATGACCGTAGCTTCGTCAAATCCCGTTTTCTTATCTCCGGCCAATGCCTCGCCGCTGAGTTTTAACAAAATCCGCTTCATACAAGCACTCCTTGTTCCTCTTTTTCCATCATTTTAACATACTTTCCGGGAAACGCCAATATAAAGTTGGAGTTGCTTTTGCTGAGGGACGGAGCGGGCAGGGGCAGCCAGGAGGTCCGGGGGGCGGGGACGACTGCCACGAAAGCCTAATCGCTTCGGTCAGGCCTTAGAATGGGTAACTACGATGGCGGGAGAACCTCGCAGGGTCCGGAACGGTTCTTCCTCGGGTTTGGGTATGCCCGCTGCTTAAGGGCCGGGATGCTCGGGATGGCCGGATTCATTTGTGTCTCTCCGGGAGCGCGGAGGGCTTGCGCTGGCACCCGCTAAGTGAAATCGAAAAGCCGGGTTCAGGAACCGAGCCTATTCACCAGGAACACGTGATGTGTTCCCG
>NZ_JAHQCW010000001.1 GCF_019042275.1 Diplocloster agilis | reverse complement strand
ACCAGGAACACGTGATGTGTTCCCGGTTCAGAGGCTCTTGCCCGTCGGACGTGAAGTCCGCCGTGCATCCTGAACCCGGCTTTTCGATTTCACTAAGCGGATACACAGCCCGCCCTATGCGCTCCCAGGGTGACACAAAAATCCCCCGGCTCGGGGAGCACCCGGCAGACATGCGCCCGTCAAGCTTAAGCCTGAAGCGCAGAGCCGTTCCGCCCGGAGGAAGGCCAATCCCATCCCCGATCCTTGCCCTGCATGCTCCGGCTTTGGTGAGAGATGTATTTGGTGGGAGATGTTGATGAAAGGCTAGATTTTGTGGGATAAATAGAGAGGAGTTATGATATGGAAAGTGTTTTGATTATAGATGATGATGAAGAACTTTGTTCTTTGATGAAAAAATGTGTGGAGCAAGAGGATCTTTCTGCTGTGATTGCACATGGGGGGATGGAGGGATTGCATTATTTTGATGATAAGAAATATGATAATTTATTTTCACTTGTAATTTTAGATGTAATGATGCCCGGTATGGACGGGTTTCAGGTGCTGAAAAGAATTAGGGAAACAAGTAATATCCCTGTTCTTATGCTGACGGCAAAGAGCAGCGAGGAGGATAAGGTTTCCGGCTTGCGTTTAGGAGCAGATGATTATTTGACAAAGCCTTTTGGTATCAAGGAATTTATGGCTCGTGTGAATTCGCTTATCCGTCGTTATACTACCTTAAATCCTACTTTTAATGAGGATGAGGATTGTATGGTGTTGAGGGGTATGGTTATTGATAAAGCAAATCGTACGGTTCTGGTTAACCATGTTTCTGTTGAACTTACAAGCAAGGAGTTTGATCTGCTTACTTTTCTGGCTTCTAATAGGGGGCGTATATTTACGAAACAGCAAATTTATACGCAAGTATGGAAAGAAGAGTATGCCTTTGACGATAGCAATATTATGTCATTTATCAGCAAACTAAGAAAGAAAATTGAATCAGACCCCGAACATCCATTTTATATTTTGACTGTCCGGGGCGTGGGCTATCGCTTTAATAAGGAGGCTTGGGTATGAATACCTGTCTGCTTATTCTCCTTGTTTTGGCGCTTCTCCTCATTTTTTGTCTTATTTATAAACTGAAGCATATAAATGAACAAATTTCTTTTATTAAAGATGTGCTTGCCGATATGAAAGCAGGTAATCTGAATCGGCGTATTCTGGTACAAGAAAATGACAGGACGAAACAGATTTGTTATGATATCAACCAAATAGCGATCAATAGCCAATCACAACTGATTCATCAAAAACAGTCTGAGCAAGCATATAAACGGCTAATGACAAGTCTTTCCCATGATGTAAAAACTCCGCTTGCTTCTTTAGTTGGTTATCTAGAGGCTGTCGAAAGCCAACTTGTAACCGGAAAAGAAAAAGACGAGTATATCCATGTTGCACACGAAAAGGCGCAGTACCTGAAACATTTTGTGGAACATCTGTTTGAATGGGTAAAGTTAGATTCTGGAGAGCAGGTTTTCCATTTTGAGGTTTCTGATCTGAATGAGATAACCCGTAACATCATGGCTGACTGGATTTTGGTATTGGAAAACAGCCATTTTGAATATGAGATTGATATACCGGAGGAAGAGTATCCGGTACGAATGGATAGCAACGCATATACCCGCGTGATCAATAATCTGTTGCAAAATGTCATGGTTCATAGTGGAGGAAGCAAAATAATATTGCGGATTGCAAAAGAGCAGCAGCGAGTGAAGGTCATCATAGCTGATAATGGAAAGGGGATTGCCTCCGATAAGCTACCGCACATATTTGAAAGATTATATCAATGTGATCATTCTCGTTCTGCCAAAGGAAACGGTTTAGGTTTGGCAATTACAAGGGAGCTTGTCAATGCGCATAAAGGAACCATTACTGTGAACAGCGCCCTTGATCGTGGAACGGAATTTGTGATATCATTTCCAAAAGCCCTGTGAGAACGCAGGGCTATCTTTTTATTCCATGGGAATGTGCGCCTAGGGAATAAAAGCCCTCCGGTTTATTCCGTAGGAAAGCAAGATAAAAACAAGATTACGGCAAGGTTTTGGCAAGGTTTAGACGTTATAATCTCAATTGTAGGCGGTCATGACATGCCAAAGTTTTGCCATTATTCAAAACAGTAAATGAAAGTGAGGATATCTATATGAATGATACTGTGATAAAGACGAAGCGATTAACTAAAAAATATGGAACACAGACCGTAGTAAATAAGGTCGGTCTTCATGTGCAGAAAGGCCGTATTTATGGTTTGCTGGGGCGTAATGGCGCCGGTAAAACAACGATAATGAAAATGATCCTGGGATTGACCCCGATTACTTCCGGCAGCGCAGAGGTTTTTGGAAGAGAGATCGGCGGAAATGCAAAGAGAATATATTCTCGGATTGGTGCGATTATAGAAACTCCGGGTTTTTATCCCAATTTGACCGGAACAGAAAACTTAGAAATTTTTGCTAGGTTGCGGGGGACCGCTTTTCCCAATGCTGTAAAAAACGCTTTAGAAGTTGTAGGGTTACCATATAAAGATAAAAAGACTTTTGCTCACTATTCTCTTGGCATGAAACAGCGTTTGGGTATAGCAAATGCGATATTGCATGACCCGGAGCTATTGATTTTAGATGAGCCTACCAATGGACTTGACCCTATCGGCATTGCAGAGGTCCGCGAGTTCATAAAGGCATTAAGCGTAGAGCACGGAAAAACAATCTTAATTTCTTCTCATATTCTTTCAGAAATATCAGTGCTTGCGGATGATATCGGTATTATTGATCAGGGTGTTTTATTAGAAGAAAGCAGTATGCGCGAATTAGAAAAAAGAAACGGCAAATATATTTTATTGCAGGTTTCAGATATTCCGAAAACAATACTGATTTTAGAACGTAGTTTTCATGTGAAAGACTATTCCGTTCAGGATGAACAAACAGTGAGAATTTATGATACGACATTAAATATGGGGGAAGTCAACAAAGCTCTTGTCATGGAAGAGATAACCGTCATCAGATCCGGAATTTGTAATGATACCTTAGAAGATTATTTTAAAAAGATTACAGGGGGTGAGGGCATTGCTTAGGCTGGTTCGAATCGAATTTTGCAAGTTACGCCGTAAAAACTCGGTCTGGGTGATGTTAGTATCCGCTTTTGTTATGCCCTTCTTCGCCTTTTTGTATTTTGGCTACTTGGGACAAACAAATATTGACCCCAGATTATTTTATAAGTGGTCGGCTTTTGGCTATACATCATTTATTATACTGCCCTTTATTCTGGGGTTGTTCGGCACTATGCTAATGCACGACGAAAATAGGTACGATATGCTGAAACAGCTTTGGATTGTGCCGGTAAGCAAAATGGGATATTTTTTCAGTAAATTCTTTGTTGTATTGGCGTATTCCATTTGTTTTATGTTTATCAATGCATTTGCTACTGTGTTGTTCGGTGTAATTCCCAACTATGTAGTGGTTGAGTGGAGCAGTATCTTATTTTTATTAGAAAGATGTTTTGAAATTGCTGTTTTGACCGCAATTGCGATCCTTCCTATTTTAGCGGTATCTGCTTCCCAAAAGGGTTATATTTTTCCTATTTGTATTACATTGCTCTATGTGTTTGCCGGATTTTTGATAACACCGGTGAATACTTGGCTGCATCCTATTTCCTGTATCATGGTAATTATCGCAAGAAATGGAGCGGTTCCTGGTATGACGCTTCCGCAAAGCAGTGTGCCGCTTGAACTTTTGAGCATTTGCGTGTGGGGGATTGCTTCCGTTTTATTTGCTAATTTAAGACTAAGCAAGAGAAAGTAAGGTGGGAAAATGAGAATACTACTGTGGGCGGAATTTCAAAAGCTCCGCCGTTCCAATATCATTATGTTTACCATTTTCGCAACTATTTTAATAGCAGTTATTGTTTTAGTGAGTGGAATTACCGGTCAGTTAGCAATAAATTCAGCTGGCTGGTATATGACAATTACACAGGTGTGGGCAACCATGTTTGTACTTCCGGCTGTGATTGCCCTTTTGGGGAGTTATATGATTTGCCGTGAAGAACAGGACGATACCCTTAAATCTTTACAGCTTATACCGGTGAACGAAATAAAATTAACGGTTGCAAAAATGACGGTTGCTTTGCTATTTAGTATCTTAATTTATTTATTGCTCTTTCTGATTACATTTTTGACAGAAGCAGCGTTACATTTTTCGGCATTATCTATGGCGGTATTTTCTGATTTTTTGAAAATGTATCTGCTGGAAGGAATTGGCGTATTCTTTGCGGTTTCCCCTATTATTGCGCTTGTGCCATACCTGAAAAAGAGTTACTGGTTAGCGCTGGTTTTAGCCGAAGTTTATTCGTTTTCGGGACTATTTATGAGTATGTCCAATGCATTAAAAACATTTTATCCTATCACCGCAATATTTGGCGTTTCCGGTTACTATGAAACAACGATTCAAAGTCGCGGCTGCAGTTTGGGCATATTGGTTTTATGCGGTTGTATATCAGCTCTCTTATTAAAAAATTTAAACCACAGACAAAAGGAGTAAAAGGATTTTGGGCTTTAAAGCTTTAGGATTATAATTAGCGTATCCTCTTGTAATTCAGCCTCAACACTGCCGCCTAATTTTTCCGTAAGCGTTTTTACTACGGCAAGCCCAAGACCGGTGCTGCTATTTCTTGACTGATCAGCGGTATAAAACCGGTCAAACAAGCGCAAAACATCTATCTCTGCCGCATTACCCACCGTATTTTTGATTTGGAACGTGATTTTGCTTGCTGCTGATTGTCTGAGAAAGATTTCTAGTGTACCGTTTGAGTAGCGTATTGCGTTTGTCAGCAGATTTTGCAGAATCCGCTCAACCATGCTCCGATCCGAATATAGGAAAACGGAATGCTCCGGCATAGCGATTTCCGGCTGAATATTCTTATGTTCCAAAGCAGGGGAATTTTCGGTAACAAGGTTCATCACTAAATTGGAGAAGTTAAAATTCTCTTTTTGAGGACTTTTCTGCTCTGTGTCCAATACCGAAAGATCGTAAAAGGCTTCGGCTAACTCTTTCATTCGTTCCGCTTTGTTTAGAACGGTTTCAACCCGTCTTTTCTGCTCCTTTGGCATATGTTCTTTGTTTAATAATTGCAGGTGTCCGAGTATGACTGTCAGAGGAGTGCGTAAGTCGTGGGATATGTTGGCAATCGATTCTTTCAAGTGTTCTTCATGTTTAAGCACGCCTGATACTGCCAGTCGTTGTTTCGCATTGTACAGATTCAGTACCCCGGCCAGACGCTCCAAGTCTTTATCAATAAGAGAAATGTCCACCATTTTTTCTGTATGGCCGCAAGTCCATTCTCTCATTTGCTCCGAAAGGCTTCGGATCTGTTTTTTCAATCTGATATGTTTACACAGCAGGAGCAAAAATAGCCCTGCCGAAATCAATGCGAATCCTTCTATGCCGGACACCTCCTCTGCGTTTAGGTAAGGTCACATTTACGAAACTTCGTCCATGCCAGGAATATCAGAATGCTGGCCCATATCCCGGCAATTAGAATAGCCGTTAACTGGAATAATTTTCCCGTACTAACAGCCGTTCTTATTTGATAAATGGGCAAAAAATCCACCGGCAGTTTCAGCATCATACCATATCCAAGGTATAGGCTGAGCACAAAGGTGACAATCACGGTAACGGCAACCGCCTTAACCGAGCTGCGTAAATAGCAGCAAATAAGGATTGCCATAAGAAATGTTGCGCTGTTTAATAAGCAAGAGTAGACAACTGCCTTAAATACATTATAAAATACGATTCCGGCATCCTCTATTCCAAATCTTGAAAATTCTCTTATACACCCGGCAAGCGGATAGATCAGAGCCATGATATGAAAGGCAGACAAATAGGCAATTACTTTACTTAGAAAAATCGCTTTTCTGGAATGTCCGGCGCTAACCTCCAGACCGATCGTCCGGTGGGAAAATTCTTGCCCGAAAATCAGAGACAGGATGCCCGATATGATAATGAGAAGAAAGGTAGAATCATAAACCATTCCATTAAAAATATCCGATAGGGAAGCGGCCGCCCCGCCCGCCGGTCCC
Source organism: Diplocloster agilis (assembly GCF_019042275.1). Taxonomy (GTDB): domain Bacteria; phylum Bacillota; class Clostridia; order Lachnospirales; family Lachnospiraceae; genus Diplocloster; species Diplocloster agilis. The sequence continues at coordinate 337,163 of NZ_JAHQCW010000001.1, read as the reverse complement.
ATAACTTCCGGAACATAAGTATCTGCTGTTAAAAATCCCAGGAGAAAGATACCGATGATCCCACACCAATAAAAATAATTATGTAATAATTGGTATCTCTCCATTTTCAATAAATTACCCATGCAAAACACCTCCCCGCTATTTTAAATCAGAACGGCAAAATCCAAAGTATGCGAAAAAATATAAAATAAAAATCCATAAAAAGTCTGTCACCATAAACCGCACCGCGCTTAACGGCGGCTGCTGCAAGGACAAAAGGCGAAGCTGCCCCATTGGCAATAAGCTTGTGACCAGCCGCGCATGTTCCCCGTTCATCAAAAAGATCATCAGGAAAAAGATAACCATAGGAACCACTAACGTTCTCCCTATGTCCCGGAAGATAAAGGAAAATAGAAGCGGAAGCATGCACATAGCCAATACGCAAACCACAATCAAAATCGTGCGGATACATACAGGACCGGTAAAGCCAACCGCTTCGCCGAGGAAAAGAAGACCGGCCAACCCATGGATAAGAAGCGGAAACGCCAAAATTACAAAACAGGCAATTTCATACACCAAAGTTTTCACAAATAACACACAGCCTCTTTCCTGCCCGGCGCTTATATAGGAATACAAGGTTCTCTGTTCAAAATCATTTCCAACGAATAACGCGGCAAAAACGATTGTCAAAAAATAAAGCAGCGGGATATTATACAAAGACGCCAAAAACAGATTAGCGGTTTCCCCATAACTATCCAACAACAATATACTGCTTAACAAGAAATTGAACAGTCCTATCCCCCAAAAATACCGGCTATGGAAAAGCTTATAAAATTCAGCTTTCAGGAGATTGGACATATTTCATTCCTCCTATCTTCCCTAAAAAATAATCTTCCAAGGTATCGCCGGATATGGATAACCCCGTAACAAGAATATGCGCATCCGCTAAAACGGCGGCAACCCGTTCCACATCATTCAGATAATCATACAAACGAATCGTATCATCTGACACAAGCATAAAATGATCCGTACCGAGTTTTTCTTCCAAAACCAACAAAGCTTTTTGCACATCTGCGGTCTTAATTGCGATATGCCGTTTACACCTTTCGTTTAACTCATGTTCAGAGATTTCTTCTATGATTCTGCCCTTATCAATCAAAAGAAACTCGGATGCAGTCTGGTATAATTCCTCTAAAATATGGCTGGAAATCAAAATCGTCATCCCATATTCTTTATTCAAGGATTTGAGCAGATTTCTAACCTCCACGATACCGGCAGGATCAAGCCCATTGACCGGTTCGTCCAAGATTAAAAATTCCGGCGTATTCAAAAGTGCGATCGCGATACCCAAACGCTGCCGCATACCCAAAGAAAAATTGCGGACACTTTTTCTTCCGGTATCCTTTAAACCAACCATTTCCAAAGTTTTATCAATGATTGCTTTATCGGGAATACCTCGCTGAATACGCTGCACCTCCATATTCTGATATGCCGTCATGGCAGGAAATAGCGCCGGCGTTTCAATCATACACCCAATCCGTTTCCGTTGCTCCTGAAGCTTTGCCATCCCCGTCTTTCCCCACAAAGCCAAAGTACCGCCGCTGGGAAACGCCAGACCAGTGACTAACCTCAAAAAAGTGGTTTTCCCCGCCCCGTTCCGACCAATAAATCCATAAATCTTACCTTTTTCAATCTGTAAGTTAATATGATCTAAAGCGATGGCGTGCCTATATTCCTTTGTCAACTCCTGTGCCTCTAAAATAACAGAACCCATGACCAAAACCTCCTTTACTTCCCCCAGTATAAAGAAAACCCCTAAAGAAATTCTTAAATGATAACAAAAAAACATAAAGAAAACATAAAAACATAAAGAAAACATAAAAACATAAAGCCAAGGGATTACCCCTTAGCTCTATGCAAACGATAGCCAATGCCCCAGACAGTATCAATAAATTCCTTCTCCGGGCAAAAACTCTTTAATTTATTCCGCAAGTTGCTGATATGCACATTCAAAGTGTTATCCTCAGTGCCATACTCCATGCCCCAAACACTCTGAAAAAGATTTGCTTTTGAAAAAACCTTATCCGGATACTTCATCAGCAGTTCCAATATAGAAAACTCCTTCGCCGTCAAGGATAATTCCATCCCCCGAACAAAAGCCGTATTCTTATCAACATCCAATACCAAATCCTCATATTGTAACACAACCTGAGAGCTATCCTGAAAAAGCACCCTGCGCAGGTTACTCTCTATTCTGGCAAGAACCTCTTCCATATCAAACGGCTTTGTAATATAATCATCCGCGCCCAGCCGCAATAAATCAATCTTATTCTGTGTCGTCTCCTTGGCGGAAATAACAATAACAGGAATCGTAAAATACTTGCGTATATCCGAGAGAACAATATCCCCGCTCTTATAGGGAAGCATAAGATCCAAAATCAGCAAATCAATTCTATTCTCACGCAGACAATCTAACACATGAAGGCCGTCATAATGACAAAAAACCTCATACCCGTTATCCTTTAAAAAACCAGCCAGCAAACCATTGATTTCCAAATCATCTTCCACAATCAAAATCCTTTGCATCACAATTCACCTCGCCTATGACTCTATCCATTATACATTCCCTTCCCTTTTTTCTCAACAAAGAACTAGCCACTACTATATAAGTAAAGTAAGTAAAGCATATATCTGCCAATAAGCCTGCAACAAAGCAGGGAAGAGAGGGCTGCGGCGCCGGACCGGCGGGGGGAAGCTCGTGGGGCCAAATCGCTTGAGGACGGGCCTTAGAACAGGTTACGCAGATGGAGGGAGAACCTCGCAGGGCCTGGAACACTGTACGAGCCGTACTCTGGCGAGTTTGTTCCAGGCCCTGCCAATAAGAGGTTCTCCCTCCATCGGAGTTACCTGTTCTTAGGCCCATCCGAAGCGATTCGGCCCCACGAGCTTCCCCCCGCCGGTCCGGCGCCGCAGCCCTCTCTTCCCGGACCCCTACAGACTCCCACCCAGAAAAATTTAGGTTGTAATGTTTTTAGGGGTGCTTTATAATTGAAAACATAGTAAGTCCGGTATTCGGATACGGGAGAAAAGCTTCAGGGAGGTCTTGAATTGTCGCAGAAACAGATCATTAAGCTGGTGTTTTTGAATTTGGGGATTGTGCTTTTTAATATCGTCGTATTCTCAGAGGGGATGTTAAACCTGTGGGAGAGCGAAAGTCTGATCGTGCGGGCCTTGTGTATTACGATTGTTGTGGTGAGCCTGCTCGTTTTTTGTTATGGGAATTACCGGATTATATTTAAGGGGAATAAGACACAGATTTACCGGAAGGAAGAATTCGCGAAGCCGGAGGACTATCTGGATGTGCTTAAGGACTCAGAAAAGAGGACCTTTGAGGATGAGACGGATCATATGGAGAAGTGCATTGAAAAGATGATGAAGAAGACGGAGGTGCTGAACGTCATTCTGCTTCAGTATTTTACGGAGGGGGAGATGGCTTATCAGCAGTTTCAGAATGCGATCCGGGGCGCGTCGGAGATCTTCTATGATAATGTGAAGAAGATGATTAACCGGATGAATCTGTTTGACGAGGAGGATTACCGCAGCGCGCTGCGAGGAACGTCGGGGAAAGCGTCGGAGAGCGCGGCTAGGATCCTGGAGATCTGCAAGGAACATATCGATTATGTGCACAGTACGATAGACATGAATGAAGATATACTGTTAAAGTTAGACGGGCTGATCCTGGAGATCTCGAAGTTAGATGATATTGACAGCGGTACATTGGAAGAACTGCCGGCGATTCAGGAGATTAACAGCTTGATTGAGCATACAAAATATTACAAGTAGAGGAGAATAGGCATGAAGAAGAATAAGGGTATTGTGATCATTGCCGCGGTTGGCATTCTGGTATTCGCGGCAGTACTGGGCGGTCTGTTCCTGACCAGGAATCTGGGAAAATCATCGTCCGCCATATCCCAGGAGTCCGCGGACAAGAAGCTTGAGAAGATGGTGAAGAAGATCGAGGCAAAGGAAGTGCCGGCCAGAAAAGAGGCGGTGGAGTTAAGCACCACTTCCCTGCAGGATGAACTGCCGGATATTAAGACCTATCCGCTGACCGTACAGCCGGCGACGGATCTGTACGTGGAGATCATGTCTTCGCCGGAGAAGGCGGGAGACGGAACGGACGGATGGTTTAACGAAGTGGCGCAGAAGTTTAACCAGCAGGGGTATGAAGTAAACGGGCAGCCGGTTTCGGTGGCAATCCGCAACGTTTCTTCCGGAACCGCGGTGGAATATATTTCCTCTGGAAAATATGTGCCGGATGCCATTTCTCCTTCCAATACGTTTTGGGGTGAGATGATCAAGGCCGAGGGAGTGCCGGTGGAAATGCTTACGGACCGGCTGGCGGGGAATGTGGCCGGCGTACTCTTAAAAGAAGACAAGTACAATGCGCTGATGGATAAGTATGGCGCGATTAATATGAAGACGATTACCCAGGCGACGATCGACGCAGAGATTATTATGGGGTATACGAATCCGTTCGCCAGTTCCGCAGGTCTGAATTTCCTGGTTAACACCCTCTATACATATGATAATAATAATATTTTAAGCGATGCGGCGGTGGAAGGCTTTAACAGCTTCCAGACAAATATCCCGTTTGTCTCCTACACTACGATGCAGATGCGGGACGCGGCGGAGTCAGGCGCGCTGGACGGCTTTATTCTGGAATACCAAAGCTACGCGAACCTGCCGGACCTGAAGCGGGAATATATTTTCACTCCGTTTGGCGTACGCCATGATGAGCCGCTGTACGCGGTGGGTACCTTATCGGAGGATAAGAAACAGCTGCTGAACATGTTCAAGGGTTTCTGCCTGACCGATGAAAACCAGAAGCTGGCCTCGGAGTACGGATTTAACAATCTGGATGAGTATGTCAGCGAGACGCCGGAATTTGACGGGGACACGCTGATTAAGGCCCAGAAGCTCTGGAAGGAAAATAAGGACGTGGGGACGCCGATCGTGGCCGTGTTCGTCATCGACATCTCCGGCAGTATGGACGGGGCGCCCCTGAATATGCTGAAGGAATCCATGATCAACAGTATGCAGTATATTAAGTCGGACCATTATGTGGGAATGGTTTCCTATAATAATGACGTGTATGTGAATCTGCCGGTCGGACAGTTCGATCTGAACCAGCAGGCATATTTTAAAGGGGCGATTTCCGACCTGATCGCAACGGGAGGCACCGCTACCTTTGACGGCATCGCCGTCGGCGTCGATATGCTGGAGAAAGCGCTGACAGAACATCCGGACGCGAAGCCCATGTTGTTTGTGCTAAGCGACGGAGATTCCAACACGGGTTATAATCTGAATGACGTCCGGGATATACTGGAGACCTATGCGATTCCGGTATATACGATCGGCTACAATGCGGATATCGCGGCGCTGGAGAAAATTTCCTCTATCAATGAGGCCGCCAGCATTAACGCGGAGACGGAGGATGTAATCTATAAGCTGAAAAACTTGTTTAACGCACAGATGTAGGAGGGTGAACGGATGGCATTTTCAATGGAAATACCGGATACAAAGGTGATCGAGAAAGAGGTGGTGCAGGAACTTGCGCCCACGCAGGAGAAAAAAGAGCTGATCCTGGATGTGGCAAAGCAGAACGCGCAGGAAGCGCTGGCGGTAGATCTGGGATCTTTGGCGGACAGAAGAAAGTACGTGGATTCCATCGAATCCTTTGGCATGGATGTGGTCACCCAGTCCAGAAAGAAGAACGAACTGCTTCAGGTGCGGATCGGGGAGCTCAGCAAGATGGGGTCTCAGAACGGGGAAGTGGTTACCGGACTGGTGGAACTGCAGCAGAAGATGAAGGAGCTGGACCCGTCGGCTCTGGATTTTACCAGAGAAGGGGTGCTGGGCAAGATATTTAATCCGATCCGGAACTATTTTGCCAGGTTCCAGAAAGCGGATGACATGATTCACGATATCCTGGAATCCCTGGAAAAAGGAAAGAATATTCTGAAGAGGGACAATACCACCCTGGAGATCGAGCAGGTGGCCATGCGGGATCTGACGATCAAGCTGAATCAGAACATCGAGCTTGGCATCCGGATGGACGACGCTTTGACGGAAGAGATCGACAACGCCAAGGCGGCCAATATGGAGGCGGAAAAGATCAAATTTGCCGAGGAGGAGATCCAGTTCCCGCTCCGGCAGAAGATTATGGATTTCCAGCAGCTGCTGGCGGTGAATCAGCAGGGAATCGTAGCGATGGAGATTCTGCGCAGAAATAACAAGGAGCTGATCCGCGCAGTGGAACGGGCGCAGAATGTGACGGTGTCGGCGCTTCGGGTTGCGGTGACGGTGGCCTCCGCCCTGTATAATCAGAAGATCGTGATGGAAAAGGTGGAAGCGTTAAATAAGACCACCAGTAGCATGATCGCCAGTACGGCCCGGATGCTGAAGGAACAGGGAGCCGAGATCCAGCAGCGTTCTATGGAAGCCAGCCTCTCTGTGGATGATCTGCGGTCCGCGTTTGCGGACACCTTCGACGCGTTTGACGCGATCAACGCCTATAAGCAGCAGGCGCTGCCGCAGATGAAGAACGTGATCGACGGGCTGAAAAACCTGACCGACTCCGGGGAAAAGAAAATCCGGCAGATGGAAGAGGGAAACGCACTTATGCAATAATACCGGAGAAAGCGGTAAAAAGGCCAAAGGATTCTGCGGATTCGCCAATCTTCGGTGAGTATTCAATTATTTTTAAATAGCACTTGAATTTTCTGGACAAATTATGTAGAATATCAAATAGGTTGAGATTTCTTTAACAATCAACTTTGATCGTTGGAAACTCAAAAATTCACTGTTGCTTCACACGGTGAGGGTAATTAATAAACTTTAGGAGGAATTAAAACTATGGCAGTAAAAGTAGCTATTAACGGATTTGGACGTATCGGTCGTCTTGCTTTCAGACAGATGTTTGGTGCAGAAGGTTATGAAGTTGTTGCAATCAATGATTTAACCAGCCCCAAAATGTTGGCACACTTATTAAAATATGATTCCGCACAGGGAAGATATGCGTTAGCTGACAAGGTTGAAGCAAAAGAAGATTCCATCGTTGTTGACGGCCATGAGATCAAAATCTACGCAAAAGCGAATCCCGAAGAGTTGCCTTGGGGCGAGCTGAGTGTAGACGTTGTTCTGGAATGTACCGGTTTCTTTACTTCCAAAGCAAAATCCGAAGCTCATATTAAAGCTGGTGCCAGAAAAGTTGTTATCTCTGCTCCTGCAGGAAACGACCTTCCTACCATCGTATACAGCGTAAACGAAGACACACTGAAAGCAGAAGATACGGTTATCTCCGCTGCTTCCTGTACCACCAACTGCCTGGCTCCCATGGCAGATACTCTGAACAAATTAGCGAAGATCAAAAAAGGTTATATGACCACGATCCACGCTTATACCGGAGATCAGATGACTCTGGACGGACCTCAGAGAAAAGGCGATTTAAGAAGAGCCCGTGCCGCAGCTGTGAACATCGTTCCCAACTCCACCGGCGCTGCAAAAGCAATCGGCCTTGTTATTCCTGAGTTAAACGGCGTATTGGACGGCTGTGCACAGCGTGTTCCGGTTCCCACAGGTTCCCTGACTCAGTTAGTAGCAGTTTGCGAAGGCGTTGTATCCAAAGACGACATCAACGCAGCTATGAAAGCAGCAGCTTCCGATTCCTTCGGATATACCGAGGACGAGCTGGTATCCTCCGATATCATCGGAATTACCTATGGTTCTCTGTTTGACGCTACCCAGACCACCGTTATGGATATGGGAGATGGCAACACATTAGTGAAATGTGTATCCTGGTATGATAACGAGAACTCCTACACCAGCCAGATGGTTAGAACCATCAAATACTTCTCTGAATTAGCATAATTATCCGTCGGAGAAACGAATATCAATATATAAGATCCGATTATGGGTCCGGTCTAACGAAGGGCCGGACCCGTTTTTCGGTTTTATTACCTACTAAAACGTAAATTTTGCGATTCGAGGAGGAATATACTATGTTAAACAAAAAATCAGTAGATGACATCAACGTAAAAGGCAAGAGAGTTCTCTGCCGCTGCGATTTTAACGTACCGTTGCAGGAAGGAAAGATCACGGACGAGAACCGTCTGGTAGCCGCTCTGCCCACGATTAAGAAATTAATCGCCGACGGCGGAAGAGTGATCCTCTGCTCTCATCTTGGAAAACCGAAGGGTGAGCCGAAGCCGGAATTATCCTTGGCGCCGGTTGCCAAGAGACTGACCGAGCTGCTGGGTCAGGAAGTAAAATTTGCCGCTGATCCTGAAGTAGTAGGACCCAACGCAAAAGCTGCCGTGGAAGCCATGAAAGACGGCGATGTTTTATTATTGGAAAATACCCGTTACCGCGCGGAAGAGACTAAGAATGGCGAAGCCTTCAGCAAAGATCTGGCTTCCCTGTGCGACGTGTTCGTAAATGACGCGTTCGGTACCGCTCACCGTGCGCACTGCTCCAACGTAGGAGTTACCCAGTATGTGGATACTGCGGTTGTAGGTTATCTGATGCAGAAAGAGATCGACTTCCTGGGCAACGCTGTGGACAATCCGAAGAGACCTTTCGTAGCGATCCTGGGCGGCTCCAAAGTCTCCAGTAAGATCTCTGTTATCAACAACCTGCTGGATAAAGTCGATACCCTGATCATCGGCGGCGGAATGTGCTATACCTTTGCGAAAGCGCAGGGCGAAGAGATCGGAAAATCCCTGGTTGAGGACGATTACCTGGATTACGCAAAAGAAATGATCGACAAAGCAAAGGAAAAAGGCGTGAAGTTATTACTGCCTGTAGATACCGTAGCGGCAAAAGAGTTCTCCAACGACGCTTCCTTCCGTGTGGTAGAAGGCAGCCTGGCGGCAGACGAGATGGGCCTGGATATCGGACCGAAGACGCAGGCTCTGTACGCGGACGCTTTAAAGGACGCTAAGACAGTGGTATGGAACGGCCCCATGGGCGTATTCGAGATGTCCAACTTCGCAGCCGGAACCATCGCGGTAGCCAAAGCTCTGGCTGATCTGGACGCAACGACCATCATCGGCGGCGGAGATTCCGCAGCAGCGGTTAACCAGCTGGGCTTCGGGGATAAGATGACCCATATTTCCACCGGCGGCGGCGCATCCTTAGAATTCCTGGAAGGCAAGGAACTTCCCGGCGTAGTGGCGGCTAACGACAAATAATAGCAGATCTGAAAGATAAAAGGAGAATTTTAATATGCGTAAAAAAATTATCGCAGGCAACTGGAAAATGAATAAAACACCCAGTGAGGCCGTTGCCTTAGTAAATGAGTTAAAACCTCTGGTAGCAAACGAAGAGGTAGACGTAGTATTCTGCGTACCTGCCATCGATATCATCCCCTGCCTGGAAGCAGCTAAGGGAAGCAACATCGAGATCGGTGCGGAAAACATGTATTACGAAGAGAGCGGCGCTTACACAGGAGAGATCGCTCCCAACATGCTGACCGACGTTGGTGTAAAATATGTCATCATCGGACATTCCGAGAGAAGAGAATACTTCGCAGAGACTGATGAGACCGTGAACAAAAAAGTCCTGAAAGCATTCGAGCATGGACTTACCCCCATCGTCTGCTGCGGCGAATCCCTGACTCAGAGAGAGCAGGGCATCACCATCGACTGGATCCGTCAGCAGATCAAGATCGCTTTCCTGAATGTTACCGCAGATCAGGCTAAGACGGCTGTGATCGCTTATGAACCTATCTGGGCCATCGGTACCGGTAAAGTCGCTACCACAGAGCAGGCGCAGGAAGTATGCGCAGCGATCCGTGCATGCATTGGCGAGATCTATGACGAAGCTACCGCAGCAGCGATCCGTATCCAGTACGGCGGAAGCGTATCTGCTTCCAGTGCTCCGGAACTTTTTGCCCAGAACGATATCGACGGCGGTCTGGTAGGCGGAGCTTCTTTAAAACCCGATTTTGGAAAGATTGTAAATTATAATAAATAATGGTCTTTCCTTTTAGAACGGTAATCCTTTGCATCCTTTTCGACATCGTGAATAGCTGATTATTGAGCAAGAGTACGAATAAAGCAGAAGATTTAATAAAGCAAAAGTACGAATATTCATTTATAACGAAAGAGAAAAGAATATCCTGTCAATGAGAACGAGCGATATGCGAAGGACTCATTGGCAGGAGATTTTGTTTATTATGACTTTGTAAGAAAATGTCGGCTTGTAGCCTGTCAGGAGATGCAAAAATTACATAAAATAAAAAAAGAGAGGTAAGTAAAATGAAACAGAAAGTGTCACGTATCATCGTCATGGCTTTGATCCTTGCTATGACATTAACCGTTGTAGGATGTGGAAAGAAGTTCGATAATTTGGATGAGTTTGTCGCTTCCGATGAAATGCAGACAGAACTTGAGACAGTCAAAGAGTCATTGGCAGGCTCAGGAATGAGCGTTGATATTAAAGCAGACGGGGAAAAACTTATCTATGCATACACATTGGATCAGCAGGTAGACCCGACGGGTATGGCAGAATCCCTTGAAGCTGCAATGGATCAGCAGAAAGATGCTTTTATTCAGGTAGCCGAAGAACTGAAAAAAGAAGTAAAAGTAGATAACCCGGTAGTTGTTGTTCAGTATCTGAATAACGATGGATCTGAAATTTTCTCTAAAGAATACGCGCCGGAGTAAACAGCATACGATAGAAAAGAAATTAAGTTATCCTGTCAATTGGTCCAAGAGAGGTTCTCCGGCCAATTGACAGGATATTTATTTGTATTTGTTTTATAGCCTTTAATATACGGCAGGCGGGCAGAGTTACTGCTATGGGAATATGCCTCACCTGGTATGGAAAGGGCTTTTTTTACGTAATTCCTTGTAATTGGCATAGGTTATGTGTTATATTGATAACGATGTGATAATAGAAAAGGAGTAATCAAAATGAGTAAAAAACCAACTGTATTAATGATCTTAGATGGTTACGGATTAAATGACCGTAAAGATGGAAATGCGGTTGCTGAGGCTAACACCCCGGTTATGGACAAGTTAATGTCAGAATATCCGTTCGTAGAAGGAAATGCCAGCGGTATGGCAGTCGGTCTTCCGGAAGGCCAGATGGGCAACTCAGAAGTAGGTCACCTGAATATGGGAGCCGGCCGGATTGTCTATCAGGAACTGACCAGGATTACGAAAGAAATCCAGGACGGAGATTTCTTTAAAAATGAGGCGTTATTAAAAGCTGTGGAAAACTGCAAGGCGAACGGCTCAGCCCTTCACATGTTCGGGCTTTTGTCGGACGGCGGGGTTCACAGCCATAATACCCATCTGTACGGCCTTTTGAAGCTGGCGAAACAGCACGGCCTCAATAAGGTGTATGTCCACTGTTTCCTGGACGGAAGAGACACTCCTCCGGCATCCGGAAAAGATTATGTGGAGCAGTTAGAAGCGAAGATGAAAGAAATCGGCGTCGGCGAGATCGCGACGGTGATGGGACGTTACTACGCTATGGACCGTGACAACCGTTGGGACCGTGTGGAACTGGCCTACAAAGCGCTCTGTAAAGGCGAGGGAGTGCCGGCGGACAATGCGCCCGAAGCGGTACAGAATTCCTATGACGAGGGTAAGAACGACGAGTTTGTGCTTCCGGCCGTAGTGATGAAAAATGGAAAACCGGTAGCCACGATACAGGACAAAGACTCCGTCATCTTCTTCAATTTCCGCCCGGACAGAGCGAGAGAAATCACCAGAGCTTTCTGCGATAATGAATTTAGCGGTTTTGACAGGGAAAAGAAGCTGGATCTCACCTACGTCTGCTTTACCGAATACGATATTACGATCCCGAATAAGATCGTCGCTTTCCATAAAGTTGAGATCACCAACACCTTTGGCGAATTCCTGGCGGCCCACGGCATGACCCAGGCCAGAATCGCAGAGACGGAAAAATACGCGCATGTTACCTTCTTCTTCAACGGTGGAGTAGAAGAGCCAAATAAGGGAGAAGACCGAATCCTGGTAAAATCCCCCAAGGTTGCAACCTACGACCTCCAGCCCGAGATGAGCGCTTATAAAGTAGCCGATAAGCTGGTTGAGGCGATCAAGTCGGACAAATACGACGTCATCATCATCAACTTCGCCAATCCGGATATGGTAGGACATACCGGTGTGGAAGCTGCCGCCATCAAAGCGGTGGAAGCGGTAGACGAGTGTGTGGGAAAAGCCTACGATGCCCTGATGGAAGTAAACGGACAGATGTTTATCTGCGCCGATCATGGAAACGCGGAACAATTAGTGGATTATAACACCGGCGATCCCTTCACCGCCCATACCATCAATCCGGTTCCCTTCATCCTGGTGAACTATGAGAAAGATTATACGCTCCGGGAGGGCGGATGTCTGGCGGATATCGCACCTACCCTGATCGAAATGATGGGAATGGAGCAGCCCGCGGAAATGACGGGAAAATCGTTGTTGATTAAGAAATAGTTTGTTCTGTTCTTCCGGGCCAAAGCCTGATGTCTGCGGATGTCTCTGGTATATCTGCATACCGGCTTTGGCCCTTTTCTTTTGTCCTATATCTTACTCAATTCTTTAAACAGTCCTTTAAGAGCGTCATATCCCTGGTCAAACAAAGGCTTGAGCTGATGATAAACCTTCACATTTTCCGGTACGGGAGTGAAGGTATCTTTTGTGTGCAGAAAACGGGATACCTCTGCGAAATCCGGATAGATTCCGATTCCAACGCCTGCAATCATGGCGGCGGAGATGGAGGTGGCTTCCTCCATGTGATCCGGGCGGGTGAGGGAGACATCCAGCACATCGGAGAGGATACGGGCGATGATGTCCCCTTTGGCGCCTCCGCCTGTGAGAATCAGGTGATCCACCTGCAGGGAACGCCGGTAGGCGGCCAGAATCAATTCCAGGTTCATGGCAATACCTTCTACTGCGGCCCGGACGTAATCCGCCTTTGTGTGATGCATTTTGATACCGATATAGCTTCCGGCGGTGTCAGGGTTCCAGCGGGGACTCCGCTCCCCTAACAGGTAGGGCAGGAAGATCAGGTTCTTTGCACCTGCCGGGGAGGAGGCGATCAGACTGTTCAGATAGTCATAAGGGTTCTGACCGGCTTCCTCGGCTGCCTCGGTCTCGGCAGCGCAAAGGGACTTGCGGATGTAGGAGTAGACGCTTCCGGCCGACTGGGTGGTTCCGCAGGGCATGTACTGCCCGGGAATGACGTGGGCGAAACAGAAGAGGGTCTGATCCGGATCTACGAACATCTCCGGGGTGGTGCCGCCGATCCAGGCGGACGTGCCGAAGGTCAGGAACATCTGGTTCGGTTTGATACAGCCTGCGCCCAAAGCGGAACAGGGGCCGTCTCCGCCGCCGCATACGACCAGGGTGTCCGGAGTCAGAGAAAGGGCACGGGCGGCATCCGGGGTAAGCGGGCCGGCGATATCAATGGACTGTTTCAATTCAGGCAGTTTATCCCTGGAGATCCCGGCTGCGTCCAGTATTTCACCGGACCAGTCAAGAGCCTTCAGATCCAGAGCGTTGGTGCCGGAGGCGTCGGAATAGTCGGTGACAAAACGGCCGGTGAGCCGGTAGATGATATAATCCTTAGCCTGGAGCATTTTGTAGGTTTTTTCATAGAGTTCCGGTTCATGATCTTTGATCCACATGAGTTTTTCGATGCTGTAGGAGGCGCTGACCCGGTGGCCGGTCAGCTCGTACATCCGGTCGGAACCGACCCGGCGGCTTAAGAGATCAGCTTCCTTTCCGGCCCTTTGATCCGCCCAGATGATGGCGGGTCTGAGGGGAGCTCCGTTTTGATCCACGACCAGACAGCATTGCATCTGAGCGGAAAAGGATATGGCCAGAACCTGTCCCGGATCTGTATCCCGCAGGATTTCCCTGGTGGACACACAGACGGCCTCCCACCAATCTTCCGGATTTTGCTCCGCGCAGTTGGATGAAAAGAAATGGACGTTGTAGGGATGGGTGTAGCTTCGGATCAATTCTCCGTCCGTAGAAAAAAGGGAAGCTTTGTTGCCGGATGTTCCCAGGTCGTGGGCGATTAAATATTGTTTCAAGAGTAATCCTCCTTATCCTTGCATGATGATTTGTCTGCAGCATTACGATACTGAATCTGGTGCTATTATACCAACAAAAGGAATAAATGTAAAGCATATGTAAAACAGAAACTTTCGTACGAAAGTTATTGTTGACATTTATGTAATGGAATAATATAATATAAGAAAATAAGAAGGAGTAATGCCCAATGGAAGAACGCCATATCCGAATCATTGAACTGGTCAGTATCCATAAGAAAATCGAAGTATCCAAGCTGGCGGAGCTGCTGCACACGTCTCAGGTTACCGTGCGCAAGGATCTGGATGTCCTTGCGGATAAAGGGATACTGAAGCGGGAGCGGGGATACGCGGTGCTCAATGCGGAGGACGATATCAACTATCGGATGGCCTTTCATTATGAAATTAAGCGGAAGATCGCTTTGAGCGCCGCGAAGCTTGTGCAGGACGGGGAGACGGTGATGATCGAATCCGGATCGGCCTGTATGCTGCTGGCGGAATTACTGGCTTACGAAAAAAGAGGGGTTACGATCATTACGAATTCGGCCTATCTGGCTTCTTATGTAAAAGACGCTCCCGGAGTAAAAGTTACGCTTTTGGGAGGCGATTATCAGCCCAGAGCCCAGGCGATGGTCGGCCCGTTGACGAAGATGTGCGCACAGCAGTTCTGTGTCGATAAGATTTTCGTGGGAACCGATGGATTTTCGGAGACGAACGGCTTCACCGGCGATAATCTGGTGCGGGCGGACACGGTACGCGCGATGGCTGAGTCGGCGCATAGGACGGTCGTGTTAGCGGACGCGGAGAAATTTACCCGGGCTGGCACGGTATCTTTTTTAAAGCCGTCGGAGGTCTCTGTGGTTATAACGGATTCCGGCATACCTGGAGAGATCAGAGAATATCTGACCGGGGCAGGGGTACAGGTATTGACCGTGGAGTAAAGCGTATATGTGAATGGCAGTAATGATAAAAATTAAAATAGAAATGCAAAAAGGAAAGGATGGAACAGCATGGAATACTTATTTGACACAGCGAACATCGGGGCGATCAAAAAATATGGGGAATTTATCCCGATCACAGGAGTTACCTCGAATCCCAGTATTGTGAAAAAAGAGGGGAAAATTGATTTCTTTGCTCATATGCGCGAGATACGTTCTATCATCGGTCTGGATAAAACCTTACATATCCAGGTGACCGCCCAGGACTATGAAGGGATGATGAAGGACGCGGAGGCGATTCTGAAAAATGTGGACGATCAGGTTTATATCAAGGTTCCGGTCACCCTGGAAGGGTTGAAAGTGATCCGCAAGCTGCATGGAAGAGGCGTGAATACAACGGCGACCGCTATTTACACCAAGATGCAGGGCTTCCTGGCCATGGAGGCGGGCGCTGATTATATCGCTCCCTATTATAACCGTATGGAGAATATGGGGATAGACGCCAAAGATGTAGTAGGCTCATTCGCTAAAATGATCAGGGACTACGGATATTCCACCAAGATTCTGGCAGCCAGCTTTAAGAATATGGGCCAGGTAAACGAAGCGTTCATGGCAGGCGCCCAGACGGCCACCATGGGTATTGATATTATCGAGGGGGCGTTCAGCATGCCGTCGATCCAGCAGGCGGTGGATGACTTCACGGAGGATTGGAAATCTGTATTTGGTGATCAGCTGATTATGGATTTATAAGCCGCAAAGATAAGCCGCAAAGCCGCAGGAGCATTCATAAATAGGATGCTTCTGCGGCTTTGTATTTTGCAATTATGATTTCTATAATTCAAAAGTGTTATTTGACATTCTGGAGGCTTTTATTGATTTAACATTGGTTCAATAAATTCCTGAATAAATGGTACCCGGTCATAAATAGACGGTTTGAAGGTCGCGCTTACGGAAATAACGGTATTGTTTTGGGGATTGATATAGATCACATTGCCGCTGTTTCCCAGCGCCGCGTAGGCAGAGCGGTCCGGATCAGGTGTCCACCACAAATATCCATACTGCATGTTTGCAAAGTGTTCGTCACATTTTATACGTGGCTTTGTACTCTTTGCGATCCACTCGCTGGAGACAACGCTTGTTCCGTTACAGACGCCTTTGTTTAAACAGAGCTGTCCTATTTTCGCCATGTCCCCCGCAGACAGGCAAAGTCCGAATCCGGCGGCTCCTACTCCCAGGGGGTCCGTAAACCAAATGTTTTTCTTCGGTTCTTTTGATATGGTAAACGCCTTGTGTTCTTGAGCAGACTCCGCTTCAAACTGATGAAATGGGGATATGCCCAATGGTCCGAAGAGAAACCGGTTTGCGAAATCCACGGTTTTCATACCGCTTACTTTTGCGAGAATCCCTGTCAGTATATGTATACCAAGGGTAGAGTATTTGAAAGAGCCGGTCAAACCTGCTTTTCCGCCCAACAAATCCAATGCGGCTTTGGTCCAGTCATCACTGGAGCAGACCTTTGTCCAAGGCTCAGACCGGTATTTATATGGAGCTGTCATGGTGAGCAGATGTTCTAGGGTAACCTGTTGTATTGTTTTTTCTCCGCGCTTTATGTTATATTCGGGGAAAAAATCAAGCACATGCTGCCGGACATCGGAAATCAAACCCTGATCTATTGCAATTCCTATTAGTAAAGATACAACGCTTTTTGTTACAGACATAACATGTACGGTATCAGATGGCTTAAAGCCATGCCAATAGTCGCTGTACGCCATTTCTCCATTTTTCATGGCGGCGATGCCGCATATGTTATCCTGATGCTCTGCAATATAGCTGTGTAATTCTTTATTATCCATTCATTTTATTCTCCTTAAAAATAATTAAGAACGTTCTTGAATGCAAGCTTAACTCCATTAAAAATGTTTTGCAAGCACTTTTTTAAAAGCGCCTGAATGATAAATTCGTCGGCCGGGTATGAGAATAGCAGCAGCCTCACATACTAAGCAAAAGAGGAAAGAAGGCGATGGATTGTTCCCAGAAGTCATTTACTATGAAAAAGCGGCGCTTGCGTATAAACTGGGAGAAGAGCTGCGCAGGAAGTATACCCATACGGAGTGGATTCCCATTGAGAACCATAATAATATAGAAGAAATGCGTAAAAGACCCAATAAAGATTTCGGGAAGATGAAGCAGTATCTGATCGTTGGGATCAGAAAGACGCACCGGTATGTGGAGAATCATAAGGTTTCCGATTATCTGGTACCCTATACCTCCTCCGGGTGCACCGCCATGTGTCTGTACTGTTATCTGGTCTGCAATTATAATAAATGTTCGTATCTGAGAGTGTTTGTAAACAGAGAGCAGATGCTGGAGAGGCTGATCCGGCATGCGCAGCGGGCGGATCGGGAGATGGTCTATGAGATTGGCAGCAACAGTGATCTGATCCTGGAAAATACCATAACTGGAAATCTAGAGTGGACGATCCGGGAATTTGTGAAAAATCCCAGCGGCATCCTGACATTTCCCACAAAATTTGATATGGTAGAACCCCTCCTGGAACTGGACCATAAGCGCCGGGTGATCATCCGAATGAGTCTGAATCCGCAGGAAATCATCCGGACGGTGGAATTCGGGACCTCGCCGTTAAATGCCCGTATCAGGGCGTTAAATGCAGTGTGCGGCGCGGGATACCGGGTGGGAATTCTCATAGCCCCTGTCATTATGGTGGAGGGATGGAAGACGCTGTATGAACAGCTGATCCGGCAGATGGCGGATCAATTGACGGAACGGGTAAAAAAGGAAGCGGTGATAGAAATCATTTTTATGACCTACAGCTTCGTGCAGAACGCGATTAACACAGAGGCTTTTCCCAAGGCGGTGAATCTCTATGAAAAAGAGCAGATGACCGGGCGGGGAAGAGGAAAATACTGCTACCGAAAAGAACTGCGGGAGGACGGAGAAATTTACCTGCGCAGTCTGATCGGACGGTATTTAAAAGATATGAAAATCTTATATGTCGTCTAAAACAAGGCTAATTATCACCTTTGCGGCCAAGATCCGCGGCATTCAACAGACGCAGCTTCAGAATCATCAGAAAATAGAACAGAGCGGCGGCAGCGATAGACAAGAACAGGCTGATGGTGTTGCTGTGTATGAATCGGACGCATCCCGCATATACAGCCCAGGCGATGCCGCCCATCACGATGGAAATCAGGACAGGCTTTAGAAACGTATCGCCGATCTCCTGGCGGTAGTCCAGAAAATTGCGTACAGAGATTCCGTTAAAGATACACATAAACAGGGAATAGACGATGGTGGCTGCAACGAGAGCATACAGTCCCGCGTCGGTAAAATATAACAGCAACACAAGAGCGACGGTTTGAATTACAAGAGAAATACTGGCATTGCGCACCGGCAGATTTACTTTTCCCACAGCCTGCAGCACCGCATTGGTAAGCGTGGACAGGGAATACAGGACTACCGTGACCCCAAGACAGCGCAGCAGGCTGGCCGCCAGATCCAACGAGGATTTCTGGGGAAACAAAAGCTGAACGATGGGGCGGGCCAGCACCGTCATCCCCACGGCAGCGGGAATAGCGATCAGCATGGTGATGCGGATCGCGCTGCTGATCTTCGCGTTGGTCTGCTCCGAATCCCCCAGGGCATAAGTCCCGGAGATGGAAGGGATCATGGCGGAGGACATAGCGGTAGCGATGGCAATCGGAATATTGGTGATTACAATGGCCTTTCCGGAAAAGATACCATAGGAGGTGGCGATCTGCGCATTCGTGAGAGCGGTCGTACTCTCCAGGATTTTGCTGTAGATCGTCTGATTTAAAGAGGTGCTGAAATTATAAATAAAAGTGCTAAGGATAACCGGGGTTACCATGAACAGGATTATTTTGCTGATTTCCCGGTAGGATTCGGTCTTGTGGCCGGTGTCCCGTTCAATTCTGCGGACGATCGTACGGCGGTTGAACATGTACACGGCAAAGACGAATATCAGGGCGGTTAAGACCCCGGCGCCGGTACCCAGCGCACTTCCGGAAGCTCCCCGGATCGCTTTTTGCGTCATATCCGCGCCGGTAAAGCTTTGAATCAGCAAATAGGCGGCTAGGATACTGATTACGGCGTTTAAGATCTGTTCCAGGATCTGGGACACGGAGGTCTGGACCATGGAGCCGTGGGCCTGGAAGTATCCCCGCAGCACGCCTAATAGTCCCGACAGGAAAATTGTGGGCGCAAAAATACGCAGTACGGGAACCGCGTTGCTTCCAACCAGAAAATCCGCGCAGAAAAAGGCAAACAGACTGCCGATGATTCCGGCTATCACCACATAAAGTATGGAACAGCGGAAAATCCTGTGGGCGTTCCGATATTCCTTCAGGGCCAGGCGCTGGGATATGATTTTCGAAATCGCGGAAGGTATACTATAAGAAGAAACCAGCAATATGATCGTATAGATGTTATAAGCGGAGCTGTAGTAACCGTTTCCCTCGTCTCCGATAATATTCGTCAGCGGACTGCGGTAAAGGATACCGATAATCCGGCAGAGGATTCCGGCCACGGCAAGAATTCCGGCTTGTTTAATAAATCTGTTATCCGTACTTTTCATCATTTTCATTCCTGACATTCAACTGATCACGAAACATGTTTATCATTTGTAGTATCACAAAGAAAAAAGCCGATTATACAGAATCGGCTTTCCATTCATGCGGGAAAAGGGACTTGAACCCTCACGACCTTGCGATCACCAGATCCTTAGTCTGGCCCGTCTGCCAATTCCGGCATTCCCGCAGTTTCTGTGACAAAGCAGTTATGTGATTGCCACAAGTGATATTTTAACAAATGCGTCTGCATTAGTCAAGAAGAAAATTGAGAAAGTTTGTCATAAAATAACAACCCTTAAGAATTCCTGCTTTCCGGCGGAATTTGTTGGACTTAGGAAATATTTTGGAGAAATTTATAAAAAAGCATTGACATTTTGCTCAAGAAACGATAGAATATGTTTCGTGAGTTGCGGGAATGCCGGAATTGGCAGACGGGCATGATTCAGGTTCATGTGTACGAATGTACGTGAGGGTTCAAGTCCCTTTTCCCGCACTGAAGCAGCCTGTAGATCTGATATGGATTTACAGGTTTTTTTGTTTATTTCTTTGGCAATAAGAGGAATACATAATGAAGATAGTGAAAAGTATCGCAAATATACTGATAGGAATATGCTTATTATTGGCTGTTGTCATTGTCCTGAAAACGGACGCCGGACAGCCTGATGATGCAGCCGGCCTGTCAGAGGACCGGAACCATGCGGCACAAAAGGATGCGGATCAGGAGAATACGGAACGGGAAAATGCGGGCCTGGATAATAGGAAGCAGAACGAGGCGCAGAAGGAAGAACCGTCGGACCGTGACAGCGCAGAACGCGCGGAAACCGGTGATGGACATATAAAAGATCCGCAGGAGCAGCCGGATCAAACTACGGAGGATAGCGGGAAGGATGCAAAAGAGCTTCTGCTGGCCTTTGGCGGGGACGTGCTGTTAAGCGACGGCTTGAACGCCGTATATGACAAAGGCGGGATCGCCTCGGTATATGATTCCCGGGTTCTGGAGAAGATGCAGGCGGCGGATATTCTGATGATTAATCAGGAATTTCCATTCAGCACCAAAGGGACGGCCATGGAGGATAAACAGTACACCTTCCGGGCGAATCCCCGATACGTACAGATATTTAAGGATATGGGCGTGGATATCGTTACATTAGCCAATAATCATACCCTGGATTTTGGGCCGGAGGCGCTTCTGGATACGCTAAGTACCCTGGAGGATGCCGGTCTGCCCTATGTGGGCGCCGGAGAGAATCTGGAGCGGGCCGCCCGGGTGATCCGGATCGAGAAGGGCGGCAGGAAGATCGGTTTTCTGGGCGCGAGCCGCGTGATTCCGGTGACCGGCTGGTACGCGGGAAAGGAACGGCCGGGCCTGTTCGCGACCTATGATCCGGCCCAGATGCTGGAGAAGATAGCGGAGGCGAAGGAAACCTGCGATTATGTGGTGGCATATGTGCACTGGGGCGTGGAGTACGCAGATACCCCGGAAGAGTATCAAAGGCAGATGGCGCAGAAATATATAGACGCAGGAGCGGATCTGGTGGTGGGAAGCCATCCCCACGTCCTCCAGGGAATTGAGTATTATAAAGGGAAGCCCATTTTGTACAGCCTTGGCAATTTTCTCTTCGGCCAGTGGGCGGGGGAAACGGTGATGGCGGAGATCACCATCAAGGAGGACGGCGCGGCCGGATTAAAGCTGGTTCCTTTGACCATGAAAAATAATCAGACTTTTCTGATGGAAGAGCCGAAGCGGCTGTTTGAAGAGCTGCAGAGGATTTCATTTGGAGTATCTATCAGTGAAAATGGAATAGTGACGCCGAACGCGGAATAAGCGGAACGGGTTTTAAGTTTTAACAGACAGCCTGCGCAGTATTTGAACCGGCAGGACAAAAAAAGACACAGGGTACGGAAAATTTACCATTTGAAAGGTAAAAAATGTATCCTGTGTCTTTTGCTTTGTTAGTTGTCCTCCGGCTGGTCTTCCATAGTATAGACCGTCCGTTTCCGGGCCATTTCATCACTTTCCAGATATTCGTCGTAGGTCGTGATCTTGTCGATCAGATGGCCGTTTACGATCTCCATGATCCGGTTGGCCGTTGTCTGTACGAACTGATGGTCATGAGATGCAAACAGCACTACTCCCGGGAACTTGATCAGCCCGTTGTTCAGCGCGGTGATGGATTCCATGTCCAGGTGGTTGGTCGGCTCATCCAGAATCAGACAGTTGGAGCCTGAGATCATCATCTTCGAGAGAAGGCAGCGGACCTTCTCACCACCGGAGAGAACCTTCACCTTTTTGACACCGTCCTCACCGGCGAAGAGCATACGGCCCAGGAATCCCCGGACATAGGTGGCGTCTTTGATTTCGCTGTACTGCGTCAGCCAGTCAACGATCGTATCCTCGCAGTCAAACTCTTTGGTGTTGTCTTTGGGGAAATAGGCCTGGGAGGTGGTTACCCCCCATTTGTAAGTACCCTCGTCCGGTTCCAGCTCTCCGGCCAGAATCTTGAACAGGGTAGTTTTCGCCAGCTCGTCACCGCCCACAAAGGCAATTTTATCCTCATGGCCCACGATGAAGGAGAGATTATCCAACACCTTGACGCCGTCGATGGTCTTGCTTAAATTCTCCACGCTCAGCACTTCATTGCCGATCTCGCGGTTCGGCCGGAAATCGATATAGGGATATTTCCGGCTGGAAGGTTTGATGTCGTCCAGCTGTATCTTTTCCAGGGCGCGCTTTCTGGAGGTCGCCTGTTTGGATTTGGAAGCGTTGGCGGAGAAACGGGAGATAAACTCCTGAAGCTCCTTGATCTTTTCTTCCTTCTTCCGGTTGGCCTCCTTCATCTGGCGGATCAGCAGCTGGCTGGATTCATACCAGAAGTCATAGTTGCCGGCATAAAGCTGGATCTTAGCGTAATCGATATCTGCGATGTGCGTACAGACCTTATTCAGGAAATAACGGTCATGGGAAACTACGATGACGGTATTCTCGAAATTAATCAGGAATTCCTCCAGCCAGGAGATCGCATCCAGATCCAGATGGTTGGTAGGCTCATCCAGAAGCAGAATGTCCGGATTCCCGAACAGTGCCTGTGCTAATAAGACCTTCACCTTCTGGCTTCCGTTTAAATCTTTCATCATGGCGTAATGAAGATCCGTCTCAATCCCAAGGCCATTTAACAAGGTGGCCGCGTCGGATTCGGCTTCCCAGCCGTTCATGGTGGCGAATTCGCCTTCCAGCTCGCTGGCTTTCAGGCCGTCTTCTTCGGTAAAATCTTCTTTGGCGTAGATCGCGTCCTTTTCTTTCATAATTTCATACAGGCGGGCATTTCCCATAATGACGGTGTCCAATACCGGATACTCGTCATATTTAAAATGATCCTGCTGCAAAAAGGAGAGACGTTCTCCGGGAGTGATGATGACATCCCCCTTGGTCGGCTCCAGCTGGCCGGACAGAATTTTGAGGAAGGTGGATTTACCGGCTCCGTTGGCGCCGATCAGTCCATAACAGTTCCCCTCCGTGAATTTGATGTTGACGTCTTCGAATAAGGCTTTTTTGCCGATCCGAAGCGTGACATTACTTGTACTGATCATTTGAAAACCTCATTTTTCTTTCTGAAATACTTATTCTTTCTATGATAATGTGTTAAATTCATTTCTATTTTACAGGAATCCTATGAATTTGCAAGCCTTTTTATCAGGTTTGTGTATTTGGGTTTGTGTATTTGCAAGATAACTGAAAAATGAGGAATCGGAAAATATTGAAAAAATTTGAAATCCGGCATTGACATTTTGTGAAATTCACGATAGAATATGATTCATGAGTTGCGGGAATGCCGGAATTGGCAGACGGGCATGATTCAGGTTCATGTGTACGAATGTACGTGAGGGTTCAAGTCCCTTTTCCCGCATGCAGATAAGTTGACAAGGTTTCGATAAGAGATCTTTGTCGGCTTTTTTTGTTCTATGGGTGCGTACAGCCAAGGGAGCAAAGATAAAAAAGTGTGGTAGGGCATCCAGGGATGGATGCCCTTTTGAAATCTAAAATATAGTTAGGGGATGAAATGAAAAAGGAATAAACCGAATGACGGATAAGGATGGAAATTTCCCGGGAATTATATTAAAGTATATAGCAAGGGGGTTAGCCGGATGAAATCAAGTACATTGAAAGAAATAGCAGAAAAACTGAATGTGTCCGTTTCCACAGTTTCCAGGGCTGTGAACCAGAAAGAATATGTCAAAGAGGAGACCAGGGAACGTGTGCTCAGGGCGCTGGAAGAATATAATTATGTACCGAACGAAATCGCGCGTTCTCTGAAAATGAAATCGACGAAAACCATCGGAATCGTGGTCCCGGACATCTGTGAGACCTTGTTTGGCATGATTATCAAGGGGATCGATCAGGCGGTGTCTCCGAAGGGATATTCGATCATCGTATCGGATACCAATGAAAATAAGAAAAATGAGGAAAAGTATCTGAACCTGCTCTACCAGAAGAGAGTGGATGCTCTGGTCCTGGCAACCGTTGATCTTAGGGAGACGAAAGCTTCGGAGTATATAAAAAGCGGCATTCCGGTTATATTTATCGATAATATACCGGCCCTGGACGTACCGGTGGAGTCGGTGACGATCGATAATGCCAAAGCCAGTAAAATGGTGGTGGAATATCTGATCGGGAACGGACACCGGAACATAGCGGTCATTGGCGGCTCTGCCGATGAGACGACCGGGTATGAGCGGATCAGCGGATACCGGGACACATTAAAAGAACATGGGATCGAAGTGGATGAGCAGCTGATCCGCTACGGGATGTACAAAGAGGACGACGGATTCCGGTGCATGCAGGAGTTCCTGGATAACCGGGGCCGGCGCGCGTTTTCGGCGGTCTATGTGACGTCGGAAATGATGACGTTCGGCGCGATGAAAGCGATCCGCCAGTATGGGCTTCGCATTCCCGAGGATATTTCCATCGTCGGTTTCGATGTCCATGACAAAGCGGGGCTTGTCTATCCGAGCATCACGACGATCCGTGAGCCGGAGGTGCTGATCGGGACAAAGGTGGGGGAGCTTTTGCTGGAAAGGCTTGGAAAAGCGGGAGAGGATATGTCCCGTTTGGAAACGGACAACAAAGTTTTGCTGGAACCGGAGCTTCAGATCGGGCAGAGCGTCCGGTGTATCCTGTAAATAAAAAACAGCCGGAAGTGCTCATAGCATAAAAAAATATGTACAGAATTTTTGTGCAAAATTTGTGGAAAAGGGCAAAATGACAGAAGGGTTATTGACAAATCCGTGAGAGGATGTTAGGATAATTGCAAACGATTGCAGAAATAACAGAAGCGATTCATAAAGGGAAACATATGACAAGATCAAGTACATTAAAGGAAATAGCCCAAAAGTTAAATGTATCCGTTTCTACAGTTTCCAGAGCGGTGAATAATAAAGAATACGTGAAGGAAGAGACGAGGGAGAGGGTATTAAAAGCGCTGGAGGAATATAACTATGTGCCGAATGAGGTGGCGCGCTCCCTGAAGAAACAGTCGACCAGAACGATCGGCGTGGTTGTGCCGGATATTTGCGAGACGCTTTTCGGGACCATTATTAAGGGAATTGACCAGGTGGTGTCCCCCCATGGATATTCGATCATAGTGGCGGACACAAACGAAAGCCGGAAGAACGAGCAAAAATATCTGGAGCTGCTCTACCAGAAACGGATCGATGCCCTTGTCCTGGCTACGGTGGATCTGAACGGCCGAAAAGTGCTGCAGTATCTGAACAGTAAAATTCCGGTAGTATTTATCGATAATATCCCAAAGCTTAAGGTACCGATTGAATCGGTTACCATTGACAATGCCAAGGCCAGTGAGATTGCGGTGGAGTATCTGATCCGCCACGGGCACCACAGGATAGCGGCGATCGTAGGCTCGATCCAGGAGACGACGGGATATGAGCGGGTTGCGGGATATAAGCGGGCGCTGGCCGGCCATGGAATTCCTGTGGACGACAACCTGATCCGCTATGGGAATTATAAAGAAAACGACGGATATCTTTGTATGCGGGAGTTACTCGATAACCGTTTCCAGACGTCTTTTACCAGCGTCTATATTATGTCGGAAATGATGACATTCGGAGCGATTAAGGCGATTCGGCAGTATGGGCTCAGGATTCCGGAGGATCTGTCCCTGGTCGGTTTTGATGTTCATGACAAAGCGGGCCTGGTTCATCCAAGCATTACAACCATAAGGGAGCCGGAGGCCATGATCGGCACCAGAACCGGGGAACTTTTGCTGGAGCGGCTGGCCTGTATGGAGGCGGGGCAAGTCTGCGGGAGGAAAAATGAGAGGATTTTGGTGGAACCGTATTTGGAAATTGGACAGAGCGTGTGGGATGTCATTTAGCAATTTGATTTCGGCGCTATATTTTTTTCGTTAGTATTGCAAACGTTATCAGATGGACTTTATTTACTATGTACGAAAAGGGGGGAAGCGGTAGCAGGAGGACACGGATAAAGTTCAGATAATTGAATCTGTAACGATAGAAAACAGCCAAAAAGGAGGAAAAGAAATGGAATTGGGAAAGAAAACCTGGGTATTTGCAGACGGGGATCTACCGCCCCAGGGTGAAGTGGAGCCATTGGGGCATGAGGCGCTGATGATTGTGAATAACACAGAGGAGGACGCCGAGATCACACTGGATCTTTTATTTGAGGATCAGGAGCCGAAAGAAGGCATCAAACTCAAGGTGAAGGCCAGAAGGGTACATTGTTTCCGAATGGATTATCCCATAGGGGAAGAGCAGTTTTTGATTCCGAAAGGGCAGTTCGCGGTTATCTTAAACAGCAGTGTTCCGGTGGTGGCTGTATACGGGCGGCTTGACCGGCGAAAGGACATGGCATATTATCCGGTGGCGGGCTTCAGTATTTAAACTGAATTTTTTATTTTGCTATAACTGCAAACGTTGTCAGATAACGTTTGCAAAAGAATTGTTATAAGAATTATTTCATGCAGGATCATGGTAACGGAAGAGAATTTAAGAGAAGAAAGGAAGGAATCAGTATGAAAAAGTTGTTAGGTTTGGTGATGAGTTTGACATTGGCGGTATCCCTGTGCATGACCGGATGTTCCGGAGGCGGGACAGATCAGACAAACAGCGGGGCCGATACCCAGAAGACGGATGAGGGAAATGCCCAGGCGCAGGATAAACAAGGCGATACGGAACAGCTGAATATCTTTTTCGCAACCGCTTTTATGACGGTACCTTATGCCGCGCCCATGAATACGGCAATGGAAGAGTATGCGAAAGAAAATAATATCAACCTCCAGATGGTAGACGGGGAGGGGGATTCCCAGAAACAGCTGGATCAGATTAAGAACGCGGTCACCCAGGGCGTGGATGGCATTATCTACTGGCCTGCGGACGCGGCGTCGACGATACCGGTAGTGAATTATCTGGCAGAGTGCGGCGTGCCGTATGTGGTGCTGAACTCGAAGGTAGACGCCTCGGTCCAGGACAAGGTTCCCGCTTATGTGGGCCTGGATTATGAGATGGCCGGAGGAATCAGCGGGGATCTGGCGTTAGATTATCTGAAAGACGGGGGCAACGTGGTGGTAGTCGAGGGCGTAATGGGCACAGAGGCCCAGATCGGATACCTGAAAGGGTTTGAAGACAAGATTGCCCAGAATGACAAGATCAAAGTTCTTGCGAAACAGTCTGCGGAGTGGGATACGGCCAAAGCGATGAAGATTATGGAAGACTATATCACCACTTTCGGGGAGGAGATCGATCTGGTATACAGCGAGGACGACGGCATGTACCAGGGGATCGCGGCGGCTCTTTCCGACGCCGGCTTAAGCGATAAGATCAAATGTGTCTGCAACGGCCAGCTGCAGTTCGTGCTGGATCAGATCGAATCGGGCGTACTGCTGGGGGCCAGCTCGCAGGACCCTTCCGTGGAAGGAAGAACGGGCATCGAAGTGATGCATAAGGTGATTATGGGCGAGGAGGTCCCGGAATGGACCAAGATCGACTGCCGGCTGATTACTCCGGATAACGTGAATGAATTCAACGGCTGGTAATGGAAGGAAATAATCAGGCGGGGAGTGTGGCGCCGGCCCTTCGGCCGGCGTCCTGCCCTGACATGCGCGAAAAGCTTTATCGGAATCATTTAGGCTGCAGTAAATGCAGCACTGGAGGTAATGGTTACACCATACCTGAACTAAGGCTGCAGTAAATGCAGCACTGGAGGTAAATATGGAGAGTTATGCACTGGAAATGATAGATATCGTCAAGAATTTCCCGGGCGTCAAGGCGTTGGATAA
Organism: Diplocloster agilis; assembly: GCF_019042275.1. Lineage (GTDB taxonomy): Bacteria > Bacillota > Clostridia > Lachnospirales > Lachnospiraceae > Diplocloster > Diplocloster agilis. The sequence continues at coordinate 309,208 of NZ_JAHQCW010000001.1, read as the reverse complement.
CGTGACTCTGAAAGTGAAAAAGGGAGAGGTCCATGCGATTATCGGCGAAAACGGCGCTGGGAAATCAACGCTCATGAAAGTCCTGAATGGCGTATATCAGGCGGATTCAGGGAGCATTCGGATAGAGGGGCAGGAGGTAAAAATCGGCAATATCAATACTGCTAAGAGTTTGGGAATCAGTTTTGTATTTCAGGAGATCAATCTGGTCCCCACCCTATCCGTGGTGGAAAATTTCTATCTGGGAGAGCTTCTAAAGAATAAGTTTCATATGATTGACTGGCATACCATGACCCGGAATGTAAAAGAGGCTTTGGAAAAGATCAACTTTACCCTGGATCCGAAACGCCGGGTCCTGGAGCTTACGGTGGCCGAGAAACAGATGATAGAGATTGCCAGGGCAGTCTCAAGAAATGCGAAAATAATCGTGATGGATGAGCCGACCTCATCCCTGTCGGAAAATGAAGTGGAAAAATTATTTGCCATCATCCGTACGCTTCGGGAACAGGGCATCACGATCATCTATATATCCCATAAATTGGATGAAATCTTTGAGATCTGCGATGCGGCCACAGTGATCCGGGACGGCAAGACGATCGAAACCCGCCGGGTGAAAGATTACACGGAAGATCTCATGATCGAACAGATGGTGGGACGCAGTGTGACCATGGAATTCCCCCAAAGGACATCGAAGCCCGGAGAGGTTATATTTTCAGCGGCGGATATATGCAGGAAAAATAAAATTTACCATGTGGACCTGGAACTGCGAAGAGGGGAGGTCCTGGGGCTCGCGGGCTTAGTGGGCGCAGGGCGCACCGAGCTGTGTGAGACCATTATCGGCGCGGAGAAGATGGAAGCCGGGGAAATACGGATCTTTGGCAAAAAGACCAAAATCTCCAATACCAGACAGGCAAAGCACAATTCGATCGGGATGGTGACGGAAGAGCGAAAGGAAACCGGCCTGGCCCTGGACTTTTCCGTAAAGCAGAATATCGTGATTACCAACCTGCCCAAGGTCGCCTGGAAGGGGATCTGGCTGAATGCCGGAAAGGAAGACCGCGCGGCCGGAGAGTACATAGAGGAGCTGAATATTAAGACGCCGGGGATGAACCAGAAGACCATGTTTCTCTCCGGGGGGAACCAGCAGAAGGTCGTGATTGCCAAATGGCTGTTCTCCGATGTGGACATTTTGATTCTGGACGAACCGACCAGAGGGATCGACGTGGGGGCAAAATTCGAAATTTACCAGCTGATCAACAAGCTGGCCGAGCAGGGAAAGGCGATCCTGATGATCTCATCGGAGATGAACGAAATCATCGGGATGTCGGACCGGATCATTGTCATGCACAACGGGCATAAAAAAGGGGAACTTGAGAAAGACATGATTTCGGCGGAAAATGTAATGCGGCTTGCAGTGGATACGGAGGAGGAATGACAATGAACAAGAATAAGAATAAATGGCTGTCGTTACTATGTGACTACGGGCTGTTGGTTGTCCTGATTCTCATCATATTGATCGTATCCCTGCTTTCCAAAGAATTCATGACAGTTGACAATATGACCAATATCTTAAGACAGTCCGCCGTCATCGGGATTATGGCGATCGGGGTCACAGTGGTTATCCTGGCCGGACACATTGATCTGTCCATCGGTTCCACAGTATCACTGGCCGGAGTGATCGTCATGAGCTTTGTGAACAACTATAAGATGGACTGGACCGGTATGATTCTGGCGATCCTGGCCGGCGGGCTTGTGGGACTGGTGAACGGTCTGATTATCGCGGTGATCAACGGGCGTACCTGCGACAGTTTTATCATCACCTTCGGCATGCAGACGGCGGTGGCCGCGGTTGCGCTGATCTATTCCGGAGGAAAATATATGTCGGGTACCGGCGGCGGAGTACACAGCCTGCTGGGAAAAGGGTATCTGCCGATTTTCTTCTTCCTGTTTTTTGCAGTTGTCCTGTTCCTGGTCATGAGATACACGCCGTTTGGACGTACCGTTTATTTTATGGGGGCGAACACGAAAGCGGCCAAGATGTCCGGGGTCAATATCAAATTCTATACCACGATGCTGTTCGTGATCGCCGGGGTGATGGCCAGTACGGCTTCCGTTATCTTAAGTTCCCGGGTAAATGCGGCATCCCCCACATCGGGAAAGGGATATGAGCTGGATGCCATCGCGGCCGTAGTGGTGGGAGGAACGTCACTGACCGGCGGGAAAGGCGGCATATTCAAGACAGTGCTGGGAGTCGTTATTATCGGGGTGCTGGGAAATGCGTTAAATGTCATGAACGTTACCACCTATCCGCAGATGATCATCCGCGGGTTCATCATCATTATCGCGGTTGTTCTGGATGTTTCCGGCAACAAGCTGAAGAATAGCGGGGTGAATTAGATGACCAGAACGAAAGAAATCAGAGGTTTTTTAACCAAAAATATGGTAGTCATACTGCTTCTTTTGATGATGCTGTTTATGACCGTCATGAACCGTAATTTTTTGACACTGTCCAACCTGACGAATATTTTTATCGAAATGTCTACCTACGGCACGATCACCATGGCTATGACCATCGCGATCATATGCGGAGAATTTGACTTGAGCGCCGGCGCCACCTACGCGCTGTGTTCGGTGTTTTTCTTAAAAAATCTGGACACCATGGGAATATTTCCGGCCATACTGGTGACCGTTCTCATCGGCGCGGCCGTGGGATTTGTGAACGGCTTTCTGGTAGCCAGGCTGGACATTCCCGCCTTCGTCGCCACCCTTGGAAGCATGACTTATGTCCGGGGCATCGCCCTGTTCTATACGGACGGCCAGCCGGTCAGCAATGCTAACCAGGCGATCTATCAGTGGGGAAACGGAAGCTTCCTCGGCATTCCCAATCTGGTTCTGACATTTTTGCTCTTTGTGGCAATCACGGAATGCTTTTTGAGATTCACCAAATCCGGCAGGGAGATCTATGCGGTGGGCGGAAGCCGGAAGATCGCAGAGCTGGCCGGTATCAACGCGAAAAAGAGCAAACTGCTCATCTTTGTCATCCTGGGCATTGCGGCCGGAATCGCGGGAGTGATGATCTCCTGCCGGATGGCTTCGGGAAGCGCCGCCCTGTTAGGCTTGAATACGTCCATGTCCGCGATCTCCGCGGTTGTGGTGGGCGGAACCTCGCTGTCCGGGGGCAGTGGCAGCGCGGTGCGGTCGTTGATCGGGCTTCTGGTAATCAGCGTCCTGTTTAACGCGCTGACGCTTCTGGGGATCGGCGCCTATTATCAGCAGCTGATCCGGGGGCTGGTTGTGATCATCATTGTGGCTATCGACGTTTACATGAGCCTGAATAAGAAGGATTGACGGAAGTGACGGGCCGGTTTCACAGGGCCTTTCAAATAACTATAAAAAAGATTAGGAGGAAAAAAGTATGTATTTTAACGCAGCAGAAACAGAAAACAGAATTGCAAAGGTGAAAGAGATTCTAAAGAAGAACGGCCTGGATGCGGCATTCGTCTATTTTGACGAGCTGAATGTGGCCAATGGCTGGTATCTGACCGGATGGTGCCCCCAGTTTGAAAAAGGGGCGGTATTAGTTCCGGTGAACGGGGAGCCGATCCTCTTGGGCGGTCCTGAGAGCCAGCCGTTTGCCCTCATGTCCAGTGCGATCAAAAACACTTACTGTTTCCCGGTTTTCATGGTTCCCGAGGAAGAATACCCCAACGCGACCATCATTGATTTCAAACAGTTGAACGAGGAACTCAAAGCTTCCGGCACGGTGATTAAAAAGCTGGGTCTGGTGGGAACCGAAGCCCTTCCGTATCAGGTATACGATCAGCTGGCGAAGGGGTTTGCCGGAATCGAGATCGTGGATTTCACAAAAGAGTATGAAGCGCTGAGAATCGTCAAATCCGCCTGGGAGCTTGAGTGTATGCAGCAGGCGACTCATATGTCCGACCTGGCCTATGACGCTATGCGCGCGAAGATCGCGCCCGGAGTATACGAGTATCAGATCGCCGCGGCAGGGGAAGCGGTCTGCCGGGATGCGGGAGCGAGCAGCTTCGCCTACGGTACCATGGTGGGAAGCGGAAAGCGTTCCAATGCGGTCGTTCCCACTGCTTCGGACAAACAGCTGGAGGCCGGCGAACTGGTGCTGTTCGGAATCGCACCCAGATATAAGGGATACACAGCGACCTTCGGCGATACGCTGCCCGTATCCGGGGAATACACACAGATCCAAAGAGACGGCATGATGTGGCTAAGAGATGTCCTGCAGCTGACGAAATCCATGCTGCGCCCGGGGGTATCCGGGAAAGAGATCGACGAAAAAGGCCGGGCCTATTTTGAGGAGAAAGAGATCATGAAATATCTTGTCTGCCCGTTCGCCCATACCATCGGCCTGATGGAGGCGGAAGCGCCGTTCTTTGGCCCCAACAGCGAGGATATCCTGAAACCGGGCATGGCGGTTATGGTAGACGTAAGCTTTTTCGGCCATCCGCAGCTGAACGGAGCCAGGATCGAGACCGGCTACATCATTACGGAAAATGGCTGCGTGCCTTTCTCGAAGAAAATGGACGATTATTTTTCAAAAGATCTGTAAACGGTTAACAATCCATACAGGGGCTGTCACACTCACTTAGCGTTCTTCCCGGAGGCTTCGTATGTCCGCTGCTTAGGGCTTGGAACCGCGGGCGGTTTCCGGGGACGCTTCGGGCGGCCGGGTTCTTTTGTATCTCCCTGGGGGCGCGGAGGGCTAGCGCTGGAATACGCTAAGTAAAATCGAAAAGCCGGATTCAGGAACCGAGCCTATTCACCAGGAACACGTGATGTGTTCCCGGTTCAGAGGCTCTTGCCCGTCGGACGTGAAGTCCGCCGTGCATCCTGAATCCGGCTTTCCGATTTCACAAAGCGTATTCACAGCCGCCCTATACGCCTCCAGGGAGATACAAAAGAACCCGGCCGCCCGAAGCGTCCCCGGAAACCGCCCGCGGTTCCAAGCCCTAAGCAGCGGACATACGAAGCCTCCGGGAAGAACGCTAAGTGAGTGTGACAGCCCCCGGGTTATATGGCGAAAGCATCAGCCAATCACACCGAGATGTTCCAGCAAGATCTTAAGGCCGATCAGAATCAGAACAATCCCCCCGAAGATCTCCGCCTTTGATTTCAATTTGGCCCCAAACAGATTGCCAATCAGCAATCCGCAGATCGAAATGACGAACGTTACCACTCCAATAAAAGAAATCGCAGGCAGAATCGCCACTTTCAGAAACGCAAAGGTAACTCCCACAGCTAGGGCATCGATACTGGTAGCAAGGGCAAGAATCAGCATCGCCCGAAAGCCGAATGAATCATTCAGCTCTTCCGGACATGATCTGGATTCCCGGATCATGTTGATACCGATCACGGATAGCAGAACAAAGGCGATCCAGTGATCGACATTTGTGATGAGAACCTGGAACTGACGTCCCAGCAAATACCCGATCAACGGCATCAGGGCCTGAAAGCCTCCGAAATACAAGCCGACCAAAAGCGCGTGCTTTACTTGAACCTTCCGGACCGAAAGACCCTTACAGACAGAGACCGCGAACGCGTCCATAGACAAACCAACCGCCAAGATAAAAAGTTCCCAAGTACCCATAAAAAAATCCTCCTGTTCTGTTGTTGGCGCGACAGGAGGCCCTCAAGATTTTCCATAAAAAAAGACCCACCTGCTGTGCACAGATAAGTCTCGTCATTTCATACAAAGCCAGGAATTCTCTTCCAGTATGTTGACTTTATCACGTTCAAACGCTGACTACTCCCTTATTTCTCCCCATTATAACACAAGGCGCCGGCAAGTCAATCCATAAAATGCTAAAATAATCCACTTTTTAAAAAAGGTTGACAACATAGAAAACTCAGGTATAATTATAATTACTCGAGTAACCTAAAGATACAAGGAGGTATCCTTATGGTATCAATGAAGGACATTGCGAACGCCTTGAATCTTTCAAGGTGTACGGTATCGGATATATTGAATAATAAATTGGAACACAGATCCTATAAGCCGGAGACCATTGAGATGGTGCGGATGAAGGCGAAGGAAATGGGATATGTGTCAAATAATATCGCCAGATCCTTAAAAACCGGCTCTACCAGGACGTTAGCGATCGTGGTGCCCCATCTGAGCAATCCGTTCTATACCCATATCATACAGAAGGTGGAGAAGCTGGCGAATAAGGAGGATTACAGCCTGATCATCTGCACGACGGAAGAGAAGTTGGACAAGGAAGACCATGTGCTGCAGATGCTTACCAGCCGCATGGTGGACGGAATTCTGATTTCTCCGGTTTCCTTTGAGGGCTCGCTCCGGAAGGAATATTCCTACAAGATCGTCTGTTTTGACCGGACGATCGAGAGCGGCAAGTACCCGGCGGCCCTGTTCGATAACGAGACCGCCGCCAGACAGCTAATGAGCCAGGTGCTGCGCCGGGGCTGCAGCAGGCCCTTGCTGTTGAACACGGCGGAGTCCGATTATACGATCCGCTGCAGGATGAAGGGGTACCGGCAGGTGCTAAGAGAAGCAGGCTGTGAGCTAGACGACCGGCTGATATATTATGATATTTATGATAAAATGCAATCCTATGAAATAATGTGCCGGATTCTTAAGGATCCGGATATACGGTTTGATTCCATTGTGCTTGGAACCAATTTCTGTATCTACGGGGTACTGCGCGCGCTGAAAGAGCTGAACGTGCCGTCGGTACCGATCGCCGGATTCGAGGATTTTAACGGATCCGAGGTGATGGACGGGGAGTTTATCAAAGCGATCCAGCCGGAGAAGAAGATCGGCAAGGAAGCTTTCTATATGTTACTCCGTTATTTAAACGGAGAAAAACCCCAGGATGTATTTCTGCAGACGGATGAAATCGAAGATCCGTTTGATGAGGACACCACGAATTAATCAAAAGGGGACATGTCCATTCCGGTTTGGGACATGTCCATTCTGAAATGAACATGTCCCAAACCGGAATGGACATGTCCCCTTTTGAATAGCTGCCGCGGTGTGGCATATTGCAGCCGGAGAGTTTCGCAAGCGAAACTCTTTTTTAATTGTGAAAAATACACATAAATTTAATCAAAATTTTATATAAATTATACAAATTGCAAAAAAGGAGTTGACATATATACTCGAGTAACCTAAAATGCAAGTAAAGGTACTCGAGTAAATAAATTTTCATAATTAACATTCAGTGATTAGGAATCAAGGGAGGCAAAAGAATGAGTGAGCATGTCTTTTTAGAAATGTCGGACGTGAGTATGACATTTCCGGGCGTAAAAGCCCTGGACCAGGTCCGGCTGGATATCCGGGAAGGAGAAGTACATGCGCTGATGGGAGAGAACGGTGCCGGTAAATCAACATTGATTAAGATTATATCCGGAGTACAGCAGCCGGACCCGGGGGCCAGGATCCTGATGGACGGGGAAGAGGTACAGTTCCCCAATGTCCATGCCAGCATCAAACATGGTATTAATGCGATCCACCAGGATTTGAGTCTGTTCCCGAACCTGACCGTGGCAGAGAATATTTATCTGGGGCGGTCGAAGAACGGCAAGGTGGACTGGAAGGAATGTGACCGGATCGCCGTTGAGGCGTTGAAGCGGTTGGAAGTGCAGATGGACATTCATGAACTGCTGGGCAACTTAAGTGTGGCGAAGCAGCAGCTGGTGGCTATCGCAAGGGCGATTTCGCTGAGCTCCCGCCTGCTTATCATGGATGAGCCGACCGCGGCCTTATCCTTCAGCGAGGTACGGATGCTCTATGAGATCATACGCAAGCTGAAAAAAGAAAACATTGCGATTCTTTTTATCAGCCATAAGCTGGACGAGGTATTCGAAGTCTCCGACCGGGTGACGGTATTAAAAGACGGAAAATATGTGGGCTGCAAGGATATCGGTGAGCTTAATGAGAGCACACTGGTGCAGATGATGGTGGGCCGGTCGGTGACCTATGAAGCCCTGAATCAGGAATCCTACGCGGCGGAGAAAGTCCTGGAGGTCCGGAACATTTCCAAAGAGGGGAATTTCAAAGATATCTCCTTTACATTACATAAAGGTGAGATCCTGGCCTTTACCGGCCTGGTGGGCGCCGGAAGAAGCGAGACGGTCAAGGCCCTGTTCGGGCTGAACCCGCCGGACCAGGGTGAGATCCTGATACACGGACAAAAGGCGGAATTGAAAAATGTAACTCAGGCTATGAAGCATAAGATCGCGTTTATACCGGAAGACCGGCATCACGAAGGGCTTATTTTGAATATGTCAATGGAAGATAACATCACCTTGTCGATCTTAAACCAGATGCTGGGCAAATCCAGATTCATCAGCAGCCGGAAAAGGGCGGGGATATCCGGGGAATATGTAAATACCCTGAATATCAGGCCCGGCCAGATCTATAAGATGGCGAAAAACTTCAGCGGCGGGAATCAGCAGAAGATCGCGGTGGCCAAATGGCTGGTGACAAAGCCGGATATCCTGATCATCGACGAACCGACCCACGGCGTGGACATCGCGTCCAAGACGGAGATACACAAGCTTCTGAAAAGTCTGGCGAAACAAGGCATGGCCATTATCATGGTATCTTCCGAATGGCAGGAAGTGTTTGCGCTCAGCGACCGGGTGATCGTCATGAGACACGGCCGGATCGTGCATGAAGATTCCACCAGGGACGGAGATCAGAACCTGATGATGGAAAAGGCAATTCTCGGGGAGGTGAAGGCATGAAAAAGCTGTTGGAGAGAAGAGAAACCAGTGTATTTCTGATCCTGGTGGCTCTGTGTATCGGTTTGACGATTTATTCGCCTACATTTTTATCCTATACCAATATCAAAAATGTGCTGGTCAGCAATACGGCGATGGGTATCATGGCGGCCGGTATGACCTTCGTGCTGATCACGGCCGGCATCGATGTCTCCGTGGCGAGCCAGATGATGTTTTCCGCTACATGGCTTGCGCTGCTGGCGGAAACGCCTTTGGGGAACCCGGTGACCATCGTTCTGGCTGCGCTTCTGATCGGGCTGGTTACCGGAGCGGTTAACGGGGCGCTGATTTCCAAATTTGACATCCACCCGATTATCATCACGCTTGGTACCAACAGTATCTACCGGGGAATTATCCTGGTTTTTACCAACGGCCGGTGGTTAATGAACCTGCCCAAGTGGTTCACCGGATTTTCCAGTACGGTGTTTGGGATTCCGCTTCCGGTAGTGTACGCGCTGCTGATCTTCCTGATCTCAGCTTACATACTCAAACATACGTATTTCGGCCGTTCCATCTATGCCATGGGCGGTAACCGGGAGGCGGCCCGGTACGCGGGTGTGAATCTTAAAAAGACAGTATTCCTGACTTACACGTACACCGGTGTTCTGTGCGGCGCGGCGGGCCTGGTGCTGGACAGCATCCTGGGCAACTGCCAGCCCTCCGGGTCCAACGGCTGGGAGATGAATGTCATCGCGGCGGCCGTCATCGGCGGAACGAACATCCTGGGCGGTTATGGGACCATCGGCGGGACGGTGATCGGCGTACTGATGATGGGCGTAATTGAAAATGGCCTGGTAGTCGCCCATGTTCCCACTTACTGGCAAAAGCTGGTGTACGGACTGATTATTATCGTAACGGTAACCATAGACGTGCTGCGTAAGAAAAAAGCGGATTCCAGGAAGCAGATGATAGAGATAGATTAGGAGGAAGTTCAAATGGAAAAGATTAAAAAATTCAGGTTTTCGCTGAACGGGATCGTGTTGACGGCGGCATTTCTGGGGATAGTCCTCATCGGCACCGTGGTCAATGAAAACTTCCTGACAATGAAAAACATCCTGTCGATCTTCCAGCAGATGTCGGAAATGGGGATCATGGCGTTAGGGCTGACCATCGTGATTATCACCGGCGGCAATGATTTGGCGTCGGGTACCACCATGGGGCTTTGCGCGGTAGTCTCGGGCCTGTGCCTGACTTCAGGCATGCCGATTCCGCTGGCATTGTTAATCAGCCTGGCGGCAGCTGTGGCCTGCGGCTGTCTGAATGCCTCCCTGGTAGCGTTGATCGGGATACCTCCCATGATCGCCACCCTGGGAACCCAGATGTTCTTCTACGGAGCTGCGCTGGTCTTAAGTAAGGGAAATTCCATTTCCAATATACCGAGGGAGTTTTACTTCCTGGGACAGGACAAACTGGCGGGACTGCCGTTACAGGCGGTTATCCTGATCCTGCTGACCATTGTGCTGGCGGTTATTCTGAAGAAAAAAGTGTTCGGTAAGCATCTGTTTGCGATCGGAAATAATATCAAAGCCAGCGCCTATTCCGGTATCCGTACGGTAAAAGTATTGTTCCTGGCCTATATTACCTGTTCCGTTCTGTGCTGCATCGCAGGAAATATACAGGTGTCCCGGGTGGCTACGGCCAGAGCGGATATGGGCTACTCTTTCCTGATGCCCTGCATCTCCGCCGTAGTTCTGGGCGGAACCAGCATAGACGGAGGAATCGGCGGAGTCGGAGGGACCGTGGTCGGCGTGCTGATCTTCGCCATGATCAGCAATATCATGAATCTGGCGGGGATCTCATCCTTCTGGCAGCAGCTGGCAACCGGAAGCATCCTGGTTCTGGTGGTGGTATTTAATAAGATCACGGAGAACAGCAAGCTGCATCTGAAGAAAATGGCTGGGAAAAAAGCGGCAAGCGAATAAAATCAGGGATGCTTATGACTCTGTAGCATAAAGGAAGAGCTGGGAAACAGCAAAACTAAAGGTAGAAACAAACTACATATAAAACATGAAGGAGGCTTTACTATGAGAAAAGGGATTGTATGGTTACTGGTTATGGGGATGTGCGCGGGACTGCTAAGCGGGTGCGGTAAAGGGGATTCGTCTAATGAGGCTGCGGCAAATACGGATGCGCAGGTGAGTGAAAACCAGGGAAATGATTCCGGGGCGGCGAAAGATTCCGGCGGTTATACCATAGCGCTGATTCCCCAGCAGGTGGGAATACCCTACTTTGAGACGTCTGGAACCTGGGGACAAAAAGCAGCGGAAGATCTGGGCTGTGAAGTGATTTATACCGGCCCCACGACCGGGGACGCGGCCAGCCAGGCGAATATCGTACAGGATATGATCACCAAGGGGGTTGACTGTATCGCGATCTCCCCGTTAGATGCCAGCGCTATTGAACCGGTTCTGGAGCAGGCTAAGGAAGCCGGTATTCTGGTGGTTACCTGGGATTCGGATGTGAATAATACCGATCTGCGGGAAGTCTATGTCAACTGCTGTTCGGAACAGGTATTGGGAGAGCATCTGATGGAGCGGTTCGCCAACTATATGGGCGGCAAAGGGGACTATGCGATCATTACAAGCGTGCTGACCGCGCAGAACTGTTCCGCATGGGCGAAGTACGCCACGGAGTATCAGGAAGCCAATTATCCGGACATGAACCGGGTAGCTTACGAACCCTGTGATGATGACCAGTCCAAAGCCTACTCGATCACCCAGAACCTGATGACCGCATATCCGGAATTAAAGGGCGTGCTCGGCGTGACCACACCTGCGCCTCCGGCAGCCGCACAGGCAGTGGGAGAAGCGGGAAAGAACGGCGAAGTCATCGTAACCGGCGTGGTGGAAGCGTCTGCGGCAAAATCGTATCTGGAGGACGGGTCCATGCAGGAAGCCAATATCTGGCATCCCGGTAAGCTTGGATATCTGGCGGTATACACGGCAAAGACCCTGTTAGACGGCGGAAAAATCGAAGATGGACAGGATGTGCCGGAAGTCGGAGTGGTGGAAGTAAAAGACGACCAGATTATCATGACGGAATTACTGGACATTACGACGGAAAATGTGGATGAATTTGATTTCTAAAAACATTTTATAAAAAAGAGAAGGCCGCCGTCCGATCCAGGTACGGCGGCCTTTGTAAAAAGTGAGGAGCTAAACTATGAGAATCAGAATTGAAGATCAGGAATTCCAAGAGAGAATCCGAAAAACGCAGGAAATGATGAAACAGGAAGGCTTGGATTTGCTCTTGGCCTATGGAAACGAAGCGGAACCCCAGTATGTGAGGTATTATTCCGATTACTGGCCGTCTTTTGAATCGGCGGGCGTGCTGATGGCGGCCGAGGGAGAGCCTTTGCTGATTATAGGGCCGGAGAGCGGTACTTTCGCCGGAGATGTGTCCAGAATACCAAAGATCCGCAAGCTTCTCTGTTTCCGGGAATCTTCCGAGCCGGAATATCCCGGAGCGAAACTGGACGACTTCGTATCGGTGATCCGGGAAGCAGCAGGCGGCAAGCAGTTACATAAAATGGGCATAGCGGGTTCCTGCCTGATTACACAGGTGATCTATCAGGCATTGACCGATGCTCTCCCGGAGGTGGGAAATCCGGAGCTTGTGAAAGCCGACCTGATGGTATCAAAGATCCGGGCGCATAAGTCGCCGGCGGAGATCGCCTGCATGCGGGAAGCCTATCGGATCACGCAGCTGGCCATGAAAAAAGTAGTGGAGCAGATCCATGCGGGTATGACGGAAAATCAGGTGAAGGGTATCGCCATGTCTGTAATATATGAGGAAGGCGGAGAGGGCGAGGCCTATCCGTTCTGGATCCTGACCGGCAAAGGTTCCAACCAGGCTATCAGCAGGTGCCGGAATAAAGTGATAGAGCCGGGCGATCTGGTTCATATTCAGATCGGGACCCGCTATGAAGGCTACGCCTCCACGATGGGCCGTCCGGTCGTGATCGGGAAAGCGAATGAAGTACAAAGAGGCCTGATCGAAGCAGGCTTAGCCGCCCAGCGGGCGATCCTTGAGACCGTCAGGGCCGGCGTCAACGCGGGAGCGGTGAGCGACGCCCACTACCGGACGTTAAAAGAGCTGGGCTATGACGGACATATACTCTATGGCCCCTGCCATGGTACCGGCCTGATGGAAGGGGAGTATCCGTGGATCGAGTCCAACTCCGACTATCTGCTGGAAGAGGGAATGACCTTTTGTACCTGCGTATACCTGGGAGATGACGAAAGGCAGATCGGTATGCGGATCGAGGACGGCTTCCTGGTCACAAAGGACGGCGCCGAATCCTTCTCTGACTACCGCAGGGAAGTGATAGAGATTCTGTAGGAAAAATGAAAAACAAAGAAAAAATGTTATTTCCGGTGGTCTGCGTATTATTGCTGGGCCTGGGTGTGGAGACCGGAGGATTTCAGCTGTCGGTACTCCAAATGGCAAAAGAATTCCGGATATCAACGTCGTCCATGGGCCTTATGATCGGCGCCCAATACGGAGCGATTATGCTGATGCCGCTGATCTTTGGAAAATGTTCGGACCGGTGGGGAAAGAAATATGTCATTCTGGGAGCCATGCTGGTATTCCTGGCCGGCTGCCTGCTGATTATAGCGGCTCCGGGTTATGGGGCGGTGCTTACCGGCATCTTTGTACTGGGGTCCGGGTACAGTGTCTGCGAGAGTACGGCGACGGCGGTCCTGACGGATCAATTTGCCCAAAAGGCCGGAGGATACATCAGCCTTACCCAGAGCTGCTTCAGCCTGGGGGCGGTAGCCGGTCCGCTGCTGGTGGACTATGGCATCCGCAGGTTTGGAATGGACTGGAGACTGACGTTTTTGATGCCGGCAGGGCTGTACGCCTGTATGCTGATACCGCTGCTTTGTACGAAGGTGCGGCCTCTGCGGCGTGAGGCCGTACCGGCCGGGAAAAATGAAAATAAGGAACGCCGGTTTCGGCCGGATCTGGTCATGGGCTGTCTCATATTTGCGATGGTCATTTATGTGGGAATCGAAAATGGGACCGGCTATTTTGCCGATACCTTTTTAGAATTGGATTTACAGATTACCGGGAAAGCGTCCGGAGTGATAGCGGCGTTCTGGTCGGCAATGATTCTTTCCAGAATCGTTTCAGGAATCCTGTACCGGCTGAAACGCAAGTTGCTTTTGATCTGTTATATCGGATCGATGATGCTTCTGGCCGGCTTATATTTTGTCTCGGATCTGTCTGTGGTAACGCTTATGTTCTTCCTGATGGGGATTTTCTATGGGCCGGTGTGGCCGGCCCTTATGGGAATCGCTGCGGAGGAATACCCCGGGAGGACCGGAGCGGTTACCGGCCTTATGGCCTCGGCCTGCGGAGCCGGAGGCGCATTGTTTCCGGTGCTCATGGGATGGTCGCTTCAGTTATTCGGAGTGCGCGCCTCCTATCTGCTGATGGCCGCTCTGGCCGGCCTGGCCGTCGCCTCCATTCTCATGTTATACCGCTATCTGAGAGGGGACTGGCACATTCCGTCAGAAGAATAAGCCTGCCAAGCTACAAATGGCGGAAGGGGCCTGTCCCCGGAAGTTGACTCGAATTGAGCCGACATCCGGGGACAGGCCCCTTCCGCCATTTGTAGCTTGGCAGGCTTATTTTTCTGACGGAATGTGCCAGTCCCCTCTCAAATGGCCGTATTCTCCCCTTCCAAAGATTGCGGCTTTACTGTCCGGGCGAGAACCGTTATAATATGGAATAAAAGCGCAGCAACTGCGCCACTGGAGGAAACTAATATAATGAAAAAACAGCTTACTACCTGGGAAAGCGCCTGCATTATCACCGGCTACGGAATCGGCGGCGGAGTCATGGCGATGCCTTACCTGGCGGCTAAAAACGGGATACCCATAAGCCTGCTGATCCTGGCCGTTGCATTTGCGGCCAGCTATATCCTGCATATGATGATCGCGGAGATGGCGGTCAAAAGCGGGGATAACCCCCAGTTAATCCAGGTGTTTTCCCGATTCCTTTTTCAGGGACGGTTCCAGAAGGCGCTGACCATAGCCTTCTTTGTAATCATGGCCCTGGTTTTATTTACAAATCTGGCGGTCTACATAGCGGGAGCGGCGGAGATCATCCATTCGGCGTTAGGAATTCCGATGGCTGCATCCCGGCTGTGTTTCTACGCGGCGGCGGCTGTGGTGGTGCTGTTCGGGCTAAAAGCGGTAGGCGTCAGCGAGAAAGCCGCGGTGGCAGTGATCTTTGTGATGATCGGAATCCTGGCTGCAGCGTCCCTGCTGCGGCCGCAGCGGGGCTTGCCGATGACGCCCGGCACCTGGAATCAGGGACTGGCATATTTCGGGATGGCTATGTTTGCCTTTTCCGCGTTCTTTTCCATACCCCAGGCGGTAACCGGACTGAACAGAGATACGAAGAAAATCAGGAAAGCCGTATTTCTCGGCCTGATGAATAATCTGGTGCTGATCATCGTAATTACCCTGTGTTCCCTGATTTCCTCCGGGGAAGTGACTAAGATGGCTATGATCGGCTGGAGCAAAGGCATCGGGGCCTGGGCCCAGGTGGTTGGATCGGTCTTCATGGTTCTGGCCATGCTGACGACCTACTGGTCGATCTCCCTGGCGCTGGGAGATATCGTGCAGGAACAGATGAAGTGGGGGAGAAAAGCCTGCTGGGTGGCAGCGACGGTTCCCTCGCTATTGTTAACCTTCTTGCCCATCGCCGGTTTTATGGAATTCATGCGGCTGGCCGGCGGCCTGATCGCTATTTTGGTGGCAATCCTGGTGGTTCCGGCTTACCGGAAGGCGTCCGGGGAAGAAGGGGAGTCCATGCTGGGACGGTTCGGCACGACCGGGATGCAGATTTTGATTATGATCGCCTATATTCTTATGGCGGTCGGAAATGTGGTGAGCGTATGAATACGATTATGATGCAGCATTGCCTGTTTAAAGACGGATATTTTCACACGATGGATACGGAGGACGAGTGTTACCGCTATATGGGAGTGACAGACGGCAGGATCAGCTATCTGGGCGATACCCGGCCGGGAGGGTATTTCCACGAATGTTCCCTGGAGGAAAGGCATGTGTTCCCGGCGCTGATCGACAGCCATCTGCACCTGCTGTACACGATGGTGCTCCAGGCCGGCAGCTGTGTGATCTGTGAGATCCGGGACGGCAGGGTCGTACCGGATACTCTGGACGGGGTCCGCCAAAAGATAGAGGAAGTGTGCAAAACCAACCGGAGCAAAGGGATTATCGTGGCGAATCAGTATATTGTCTCGGGAATACGGGAGGGGAGGATGCCGAACCGGCAGGAGCTGGATCAGTGGACGGAGGGCAGGAAGATCGTACTTTATAATATCGACGGCCACAGCAGCAGTATGTCCACCGCGCTTATGAAAGAGCTGGGAATCTATCAGGAAGGGTGCGACGGGATACTGACCGGTAAGGATCATGAATTTATCCAGGGAAAAGTAATGGAGTCGATCGGCAAAGCGGTGACGCCGAAGGTGCTGGCCAGAGGGGTGGCGAACTTTACCAATCTCTGCATCCAATACGGGATCGGCGGCGTATGCGCGCTGGACGGCAGCGGGGATGTGCCGGAGGATAAGCTGACCAGGATGCTGGCTAAGATCGCCTCTCATATGGATATAGACGTGAGGCTGTATCTGCAGTTCACGGATCTTACCCAGGCGGAGCAATACCGCAGATACCAGAGCACGCCCCGGGTCGGCGGCTGCGGCGTATGGGAAATGGACGGGTCCGTGGGTTCCCACAGCGCGGCGTTTTATTCGCCCTACCGGGATACAGGAACCAAGGGAGCATGTTATTATACACAGGAACAGGTGGATGATATGCTGCGAAAAGCGGATGAGGCAGGATACCAGATCAGCAGCCATGCCATCGGGGAGGCGGCTATCGACCGGGTGCTGGATGGATATGCGGGGTTTCAGCCGCGGCGGATGCACCGCATCGATCATTTTGAATTCCCCACGCCGGAGGCGGTGAAGAGAATCTGCGCCGAAAATAATCTGGCGGTGACCGTGCAGCCCGGATTTTCCTGGATTGACCGGCACTATCTAAAAAGTTATGAACAATTCCTGCCGGATGCGTTGATTGAACAGCAGGTGCCGCTTCGCACGCTGATGGAGCACGGCGTATGCGTATGCGGCTCCAGCGATTCGCCGGTGCAGGAGATCAATCCTTTTGATCAGATGCTGGGAATGATCGATTTTTACCGGCCGGAGGAATCCTTAACCATGTATCAGGCGCTTTGCACCTATACGAAGAACCCGGCGGCCATGCTGGGGGAAGAGCGGGATCTTGGGACGCTGGAGGTTGGGAAAAGAGCTAATTTTCTGGTATCAGACCAGAATCTTCTGGAGCTGGACCGTCATACAATAGGAAATGTGCAGATTCGGCAGCTTTACCTGGACGGTAAGGCCTGCAGAAGAAAAAAAGGATCGGTTGCGGAGTTTCTGGCCATGATGGCCGGGCCTGGACATAAGATCTGATTTCACCTGGAGGAAGGTCCGGGAATACCAGGCAGAAAGGCAGGTATAGCGTATGGAGTGTGCGGAGGAACTGATGAATAAGAGCCGGAGCCAGGCGGAGGACACATCCGCCATTATGGTGAACGGATACCGGGTGCGGCCGGGCATGTATCTGACCAACGGAGCAACCGTTACTTTAGGAGGCGTCTGCTTTACGATCCATTCCCGCGGGGCGGTCTCCTGCGAGCTGGTTTTGTTTCACCCGGAGGAAGAGGAACCCTATGCGGTTATCCCGTATCCGGAATGCTTCCGGATCGGGAATGTGTATTCCATGATCGTCTACGGCATCGATCCGGATCAGACGGAATACGCCTACCGTCTGGACGGTCCGTATCAGCCGGAAAAGGGGCTGCTTTTTGATAAAACCAAGCTGATTCTGGACCCTTACGCCAGACTGGTGGCGGGACAGCATATCTGGGGCAGGTGGGAGCCTTACGATCAGCGGAAGGCTTTCCGCGGGAAAATTGTCCACAATTCTTTTGACTGGGGGGAAAATGACCAGCCCAATCTGGATTTTAAAGATTTGGTCATCTATGAGCTTCATGTCCGCGGTTTTACGAAACATCCGTCGTCGGGAGTAAAAAATCCCGGCACATTTGAAGGAATCCGGGAGAAGATCGGATATTTCAAGGAGCTGGGGATCAACGCGGTGGAGCTGATGCCGATCTTTGAGTTTGACGAATGCCGGGACGACCGTATGGTAAATGGAGAAAGGCTGCTGGATTACTGGGGATATAACACGGTCTGTTATTTCGCTCCCAACTCCAGCTATGCCTGCGCGAAGAATTATAACGGCGTGGACGATGAGCTCAAAACCCTGATCCGGGAGCTGCACGAGAATGGAATAGAAGTGATCCTGGACGTGGTATTTAACCATACGGCGGAGGGCAATGAAAACGGCCCTTATATCTCGTTCAAGGGGCTGGATAACAATATTTATTATCTTCTGACCCCCGAAGGGTATTATTATAATTTCAGCGGCTGCGGCAATACCCTGAACTGCAATAATCCGATCGTGAACGACCTGATCATCCAATGCCTGCGCTACTGGGTGACCGCTTACCGGATCGACGGCTTCCGCTTTGACCTGGCGTCTATCCTTGGCAGAAATGAGGACGGTTCCCCCATGAGCAAGCCGCCGCTTCTGGAGCGGCTGGCCTATGATCCGATCTTAGGGAGCGTCAAGCTGATCGCGGAGGCGTGGGATGCAGGCGGGCTCTATCAGGTGGGCAGCTTCCCTTCCTGGGGCCGGTGGTCGGAATGGAACGGAAAATACAGGGATGACCTGCGGCGGTTCCTGAAGGGCGACGCAGGGCTTCGGGACGCGGTGGCCCAGCGGATCATCGGTTCCCCGGATCTGTACGATCCGGTTTACCGAGGCGATGACGCATCCGTGAACTTTTTGACCTGCCACGATGGATTTACGCTGGCGGATCTGTATTCTTATAATCAGAAGCACAACGAGGCCAACGGCTGGAACAATACGGACGGGGATAACAACGGCAACAGCTGGAACTGCGGGGTAGAGGGGGATACCGATGACAGCGCGGTGCTGGCGCTTCGAAGAAAGCTCATCAAAAATGCGGCCACGGTTTTACTGTGCAGCATGGGAACGCCGATGCTTCTCTCCGGAGATGAATTTGGCAACAGCCAGCAGGGCAATAATAACGCCTACTGTCAGGACAATGCCATATCCTGGCTGGACTGGACAGATCTTGAGAAACATACGGACATCTACCGGTATTTCTCGAATATGATCGCTTTTCGCAAGGCGCATCCGATCCTCAGAGATCAGAGCGGGCCGGCTGCCTGCGGCTTCCCGCCGACCAGCTTTCACGGGACTTCCCCCTGGGATCTGAATAATTCCGAAGAGGAGCGGGTGCTCGGCGTCCTGTTCGCCGGACGGGATGAGCAGGATAGGAAGGATGACATCCTGTATCTGGGAATGAATATGCACTGGGAAGCGCATGAAGTAAAACTTCCGCAGCTGCCGGACGGTCTGTCCTTTAGAGTGGTTGCGGATACGGCAAAGGGTCCGGGTGAGGACTTTATAGAAAAACCATCGTTCAGGACAGTTGTGGCCGGGCAGTCCGTTTTATTGGAACCCAGAAGCATCCTGCTGCTGGAAGGAGCCGCAAGTTCCTGATTTATATACTATAATGGGAATAACGCAATAATGGGAATAACGCAGAAAAAATGCGAAACAGGAGGGAAAAGAAAAGATGAAACTGGTAATTGTAAAAGCTCCATGCAGGGCTTAACCGGGCAATATTGCATGGAGCGATATAAATAACGTCCGGGCAGGCTTTGCATTCTTAATGAAGTTACTATAAAAAATTAAGGAGCAATAGCCATGAAAGGACAAAAATCAAATAAACAGGAAACAGGATTAACCAACTTTATTATATTATGGATCAGTCAGAGCATCTCGGAGCTGGGCAGCGCCATGACCAGCTATGCGCTGGTACTGTGGGCTTACCAGCAGAAAGGAACCGCTATGAGCACGGCTTCCATGGCGTTCTTTTCGTATCTGCCCTACGTGCTGATCAGCTTCGCCGCGGGCACGCTGGCGGACAGATGGAAGAAAAAAAACATCATGCTGGTCTGCGACACCATAGCGGCCGCGGGAAGCGGCACGATTCTCCTGCTGCTGTGTACCGGCAGCCTGCAGCTGTGGCATCTGTATCTGATCAATCTGCTGATCGGATGCATGAATGCGTTTCAGCAGCCGGCTTCCATGGTAGCGGTGACACTGCTGACACCGAAAAAATACTATTCCAATGTAAGCGGCATGCAGGCGCTGTCCGCATCCTGCGTCTCCATCCTGCAGCCGGCTTTGGCAACGGCAGTGATGGCCTTTGGCGGGCTTCGGGCGGTTCTGGCGGTGGATCTGATTTCATTTGCCGCGGCATTTTTAACACTGGCCTTCCTGATCCCCATACCGGAGATCCGCACGGCGGCAAAAGCAGAGAAAGAGGGATTCTGGCAGAACAGTATGGAGGGCATCCGTTATTTAAGGCAGCGCCGGGGGATCTGGAAAATGATTCTGTTCTTCGCCCTGGTCAATCTGCTGGCTTCCATGGGAGGAAATGCCCTGATGCCGGCCTTAATCCTATCCAGAACCTCGAACAATACCAAAATCCTGGGGACCGTATCGGCCTGCCTTGGTTTCGGTACACTGTGCGGCGGTCTTCTGGCTACCTTTGCAAAGCTGCGGGGCAGCAGGAGAAAAACGATCTTTTTGTCCTGCGGACTTTCCTTCTTTGCGTGCGACGTGCTGTGGGCGGTCGGCAGAACCCAAACCATATGGGCGTTTGCGGCCTTTTTGGGAAATTTCCCGCTGCCCTTGCTGAACGCCGGCATGTCAAGCGTAATGCGGGAACAGATACCGGTGGACATGCAGGGCCGGATATTTTCCACACAGGCGACCTTCCAGTTTTTCACGATACCGGCAGGCTATCTGCTGGGGGGAATTCTGGCGGATTATATATTCGAACCGTGGATGGCGGTTGCTTCCCCGATGCAATCTCTGACGGCGCTTTTGGTGGGCAGCGGGAAAGGTTCCGGTATCGCGCTTATCTTCCTGATCACGGGAATCATAGGATTCTGCATCAACATGGCGGCCTTAAAAGACCGGGATTACCTGGAGTTAGACCGGCGACCGGAAGAATCATAAGTATACGGCAAGAAAAAAGGAGGCGCGTGCCGATGATACGAAAGCATCTATATGTGATGGGAAGGGTACAGGGAGTGGGGTTTCGTTTCTTCGCCCAGCGGCAGGCCGCCGCCTTTCACCTGAGCGGCTATGTACAAAACCTGGACAACGGAATGGTGGAACTGGAAATCCAGGGAGAGCCGGAAGATATCGAGAAATTCCTGCTGGCAGTCAGCCGGGGCACCACCTGGATCCAGCCCGAGCGGATCTGGCAGGAGGACATGCCGGTGACGCCTGAGAGCGGGTTCTATAGAAAAGGATAATAGGGGACGCAGATAACCGTAGATCGGAATGCTCCGGGAGTTAAGCATCTGTTAAAAAAATCTTCTCAGGGCTTGCAGGATCGGGTTTTTAAGGTTATGATGAAAAATACAGAAAAAGTCAGCAGTGACTAAAAAGATATGAGGGATATAACGGTGAACTACAGAGAACAATTAAAGGACAGACAACGGATCGTAATTAAAATAGGGACTTCTTCCTTAACCCATCCCACGACCGGCAATCTGAATCTGATCAAACTGGAAAAACTGATCCGGGAACTGGTGGATCTTAGAAATCAGGGCAAGGATATTATACTGGTCTCTTCCGGAGCCATCGCGGTGGGAAAGAAAGCGGCGGGCTTAAAGGAGCGGCCGGACCGGATCGCACAGAAGCAGGCCTGCGCGGCTATCGGGCAGTGCCGGCTGATGATGACTTATCAAAAGCTGTTCGGCGAGTATAATCAGATCGCCGCGCAGATCCTGATGACAAAGAATACGATGCTGGAGGAAGCTACCCGGGTGAACGCCCACAATACGTTCCAGGAATTGCTGAGCATGGGCGTGATACCGATCGTCAATGAAAATGACACGGTTTCTACCTATGAGATGCAGTTTGGCGATAACGATACGCTTTCAGCCATCGTGGCTGCTCTGGTGGAGGCGGATCTCTTAATCCTGCTTTCCGATATCGACGGCCTCTTTACGGACGATCCCCATAAGACCAGCAAGGCTACCTTTATCGATCTGGTGGATCATATGGATGAACGGCTGATGCAGATGGGCAAGGCGTCCACCGGCACGAATGTGGGAACCGGCGGTATGGCCACCAAGCTGACCGCGGCCAGGATCGCGACGGAGTCCGGAGCGGATATGGTGATTGCCAACGGCAAGGATGTCCACGTAATACATAGAATTATGGAAGGAAAGCAATTCGGCACGTTGTTCGTAGCCCACAGAAAAGAGGAATTTACGATCGCGGACTATGTGGAGGCCGGTTACTAGGTGATGATAATATGGATGAGGCAAAGATAACCAGAATTAACGAGCTTTACCGAAAGTCAAAGGCGGAAGGGCTTACCCAGAAGGAGTTAAAGGAGCAGGCGGCGCTTCGCCAGGAATATCTGGAAGCGGTCCGCGGTAACCTGCGGGGGCAGCTGAATAATATTTCGATCCAGGAAAAGGACGGCTCGATCACGAATCTGGGTGAGAAGTATGGCAGAAAAAAAGGAAATTAGACATGCGGTCTTAAAGAGAAGGGAACAGATGCCGGCGGAGGATTGGCGCCGGTTCAGCGACCGCATCTGCAAGTCGGTGATGGAATTAGAACCTTATAAGCAGGCGGACTGTCTGCTGCTGTACGTAAACTTTGGCAGGGAAGTGGATATGGCGCCCCTGTTCCGGGATGCGTGGCGGAAGGGAAAATCCACGGCGGCGCCCAAGGTTCTGGGGGATGGACGCATGGAGTTTTATGAGATACGGGATTTCCGGGAACTGAAGCCGGGCTTTCAGGGTATCCTGGAGCCGGTGGAAGGCACGGCTGTACTGACGGAGAATAGGGCTTCGGAAGAAAAAGGGGCTTCGGCAGAAAATGCGGCTTTGACAGGAAATACGGCATTTCCGGTGGAAAATGTGTTTATGGTTATGCCCGGGGTGGCTTTTGATCCCTATGGCAGCCGGATCGGGTATGGGAAGGGATTATATGACCGTTATCTGGCGTTACATCCCGGGCTTTTGACGGCGGCGGTCGGCTTTGAATGTCAGATCGTCCCACAGATACCGGCGGGACCTTATGATAAGAAGCCGGATTGGCTGATCACCGAAGCCAGGTCGATACATTGCGGCAGTTCATTCATGTAGAAAAAGGAGGAATCCATATGAGTTTAAAGGAAATCGGGCAAAGGGCCAGAGCCGCGGAACCGGTCTTACGCACCCTGTCGATCGATCAGAAAAACCAGGTGCTTCAGGCGGTGGCGGCGGCATTGACCGCGCAGCAGCAGAAGATTTTGGAGGCCAATGAAGCGGATGTGGAACAGGCAAAAGCGGCCGGCATGAAGGCCGGGCTTGTGGATCGTCTGCAGCTTACAAAAGACCGGATCGCGGGAATGGCGGAGGGCCTTTTGCAGCTGGTGAACCTGGAGGACCCCATCGGAGAAGTGATTTCCATGAAACAGCGGCCCAACGGGCTGTTAATCGGGCAGAAACGGGTTCCGCTGGGGGTAATCGGCATTATCTACGAATCCAGACCCAATGTGACCGCCGATGCGTTCGGTCTGTGCTTTAAGACCGGAAATGTGGTGATTTTGAGGGGAGGTAGCGACGCGATCCATTCCAATACGGCCATCGTTGCCTGCATCCGGGAGGCGTTGGAGGACAAAGGCGTGCCGGGGGATGCGATCCAGCTGATCGGGGACACCAGCAGGGAGACAGCGGCAGCCTTTATGAAACTGAATCAGTATGTGGATGTGCTGATCCCCAGAGGCGGCGCGGGGCTGATCCGGACTGTCGTGGAGCAGAGCACGATTCCCGTGATCCAGACCGGTACGGGAAACTGTCATATCTATGTGGATGAATCTGCCGATCTTGAGATGGCGGTAAATATCATTAACAATGCGAAAACCCAGCGGATCGGTGTCTGCAATGCATGTGAATCTCTGGTGGTGCATGAGGCTGTGGTGGATTCTTTCATGCCGATGTTAAAAAAGAAATTGTCTGAAAAGAACGTGGAGATACGTGCGGATGAGAGGGCGCGCCAAGCCGAGCCTGGTCTGGCCTGTGCGTCCGAGGAGGACTACGGGACAGAATATCTGGACTATATCATCAGTGTGAAGACCGTTGCCGGAATCGATGAGGCGATTGCTCACATCAACAAGTATAATACGAAGCATTCCGAGGCGATTATCACGAGAGATTACCACAATGCCCAGAAATTTTTAAATGAGATCGACGCGGCGGCTGTCTATGTCAACGCATCTACCCGGTTTACCGACGGATTTGAGTTCGGTTACGGAGCGGAGATCGGGATCAGCACCCAGAAACTGCACGCCAGAGGGCCGATGGGCTTACAGGCGCTGACCACCACGAAGTTTATTATATACGGTGACGGACAGATCCGGGAATAAGGTTTTATTTTAACACAGGTTAATTATTTAAGCATAAGTTGGAATCCTCCCACATATAATGTTTTGAAGGCCAAGCCTTACAAAACAAACGATATGTTCGGGAGGGTTCTTATTTGGTACAGTTGAATAAAACTTATACTTATGAAGAAATGATGGAACGGCTGAATGATCTGGGCAGGAATTACCGGTCGCTGATTCAGATCCAGGTGATCGGACATAGCCATGATGAACGAAAAATTCCGATGATCCGGCTTGGCAATGGAGAGAAGACGCTGATCTGCACTGCCGGGGTTCATGGCAGAGAGACCATTAACCCGGTTCTGATGGTTAAGATGATTGAAGAATACTGTGAAGCATATGAAAAACGGATGAAGATCGGGGAATACGACGTGTTTGACCTGCTGAACGGTTATGAAATCAGTTTTATTCCATTGCTGAACCCGGATGGCTATGAGATCGCGCTGCGCGGTTTTGAACAGATACGCAATCCAATTCTCAGGCAGGCGGCAAAGATGATGAATATTCCCCATGAGGATTGGAAATATAACGCCCGGGGAGTGGATATCAACCGGAACTTTCCTTCCCGCTATTACGTGCAGCAGCGTCCGAACGAGATGCCGCTCAGTGAGGCGGAAAGCCGTTTGCTGGTGACCGTATTTCAGACGGCTCCGTCGATTGGCTACCTGGATTTTCATTCCAGGGGGAAGATCATCTATTATTACCGGGGAGCAATGTCGGGGCTGTAT
This sequence comes from Diplocloster agilis, assembly GCF_019042275.1. Lineage (GTDB taxonomy): Bacteria > Bacillota > Clostridia > Lachnospirales > Lachnospiraceae > Diplocloster > Diplocloster agilis. The sequence continues at coordinate 284,039 of NZ_JAHQCW010000001.1, read as the reverse complement.
AACCAGAGACAGCGCCGGATCGCGAAACGGCTGTCCCATATATCGAAGTATTCCATGGGCAAAAAGGAAGAGGAGATGCTGACCAGTTTAAGCGGCGGCAACACGGTTCATTATTATTCCGAATATATCGGCAAACCGGCGATTACGGTGGAGACGGTGGAGGAAGAAGCGGGGTTTCCGTTAGATATCCGCTACCAGGAGGAGGCCTGGGAGGAAATACATACCATACCGCTTGAGATTCTTCGGATTGAAAAATCAGAATCCAGAAGGAAGTTGGTGTATTAAATAGTATGCTCTTGGCTGCCGCTAAGTAGAATTGAAAAGCCTGGTGATTCAGAGGCTCTTGCCCGTCGGACGTGAAGTTTTGCTTTTATTGATTTCGTGGAAGTGCCTGAGAATAACACTGGAGCAGCCAGAAAAAGAAAGTCAAGCGGATAATCTTTTGCAGGATGTGCATAAGAGAATTATGCAGGAAAAAGAGACAGCAGACAACCCCTGCCTAGATTGAGGGCAGGGGAGTTGAACAGTTGAAGCTGATTTTTTTACATTGTACCATCGAAACTCATTGTGATGATCAGGTTAATTATTTTATGATTCAGAGGTTAATGAGATTACATTTACTTATTTTCAGGGAAAAAGCTTAATTTGGCGCCTCCGGTTTGTGCAGCGATCACTTTATCACCCTGCATTTTGTAGGATAGCCTGGTGCCGTGAAAATTTTCCGTCAAGATTGTTTCTGTGAACGGTAAGTGGATGTTTACTTTCTCAAGAGTGTCTCCTATAATATAAAGCCAATGTTTGTCCATATAATAATCAGCTCCGCGTACCTGGATCTGACACCGGTCTATATGCTCGGGAAGCAGAAGGCGGATATTAACTGGCCTGTGATAGATGATCGTTGCAATTCCACCGTTCCCATAGGGATCCTCCAGTTGAAAATCATCCCCTCGGTAATTATATAGGAGCTGGATACTTGTGAGTCGATCTTCTTTCAGCACACGGTGTCTCCAGGCCTCACAAAGGGCGCTGGTAACACCTCCCACAACATCCCAGTTAAAACCTACATGATCATTTGGGTATCCAAATGGAAGCGGAAAGCCAAAGGCTCCTTTTATTCGGGTGACCAGATCACAGTAATCTTCTTTGGATAATCCACTTTGCCGCCAGCACTCATTATTTTCCGGGGCTAAAAAGGAGAGATCCATGAGTTGGGAGGGCAGCAGGTGATTCATAAGAATCCGTTCAGACCGTCGGTAGTAATCTGGAAATCCTGCCTGACCAAGGATCAGGCAGATTTCCAGCAGATCCGCAGTGTTGTTACTTTCGCCGATCAGATCCGAACGCCGGTCATTCTCAACACACCATCCAAAATCCGATGAGATTGAAGGGAGGCTGTTAATCATGTTATCTTGAATTATAAGAAGCAGATCTGTGTCTCCTGTAACCCTTGCCAGTTGAGCCAACGATGAAAACATGGAGGTGGTAGAGTGAGTATGACATCCAAATGTGGTACTTTGATATCCTGTCTTCGTGCAAAAGAGATGTTTTAAACAGGCATCCTTGAGTCGAATGGCCTGGTCTAAGGCCTTCGGATAGCCCGTTGCCTCATAGAATTTTACCAGTGGGCCAATATATCGGCCGAAGGTCAACGGAAAAGCCAAAGGAGGTTCCCCTTTTGTACTGGCGCAACAGATTGGCGTAAATCCGGTCTGTGTTTTGTATTTTTCAGTGAGAAAACAAAAATGTTCAAAATCAAAATAGAGGTCCACCCCGTTAATGAGTCGGCAGGCAAGACGGTAAGCTTTAGAGTCGTTACGGAACCGGTACAGTGCGGTAAGGGCATGCATGACTTCACGCAAATTGTGCAGGTCCACGTATGGTTTTGGGTTCATAGTATCCAGTGATAAACAAAGAGGAAAGATGCTTTTATCACTGACTGAACGGTAAACCCACATTTGCAAAATTTCTATTTTATCTTCTTCCAAATGAATGCCGACAGCATCTTCTGCGTGAAGAAGTGCGTTTAGCCAACGTCCAGGTACATGGGACATGCTGAAACTTTCATGATGCCCGTTGCCGATCTTTGCTTCACCAATCATCAGATTGTGGAAGAATGGGAGCATTTCCTTTGCAGGATCAAAAAATGTCTGCATAGGCTGTACAGCCTGGCGTATAGCCCATTCTAAATTTCTTTGATTTACAGTTAATGTTTGTTTCATTACAGTTCTCCTTCGTTTAGTAAAATCATACCTCGCAAGATACCACAGGCTCTACCTAGTTGATTGGGTAGCCCTAGTGAAACATGATTGGCCTTTGGAATCCGCCGAAGTCACATCAAGACTCGCGAATGGTGTCTCGCTACGCCTTGCCATGCGGGTGTTCCATCCGTTAAGCTATCCATCCTTTTTCTAGGCGCACTTATCCTTTAACAGCACCGCTTACAGTCAAAGCTTTTTCTACTTGTTCGCTGCAACATAAATACAGAATTACCGTGGGAATACTTGCGATAACCAGACAGGCCCCCATGGCGCCCCAATCCGTACTGTGTTCACCGACAAAAGAGGTAAGTCCCACGGGCAGGGTTTTGAGTTTCTGATCTGTGGCCAGAATAGATGCCAGTGTATATTCATTCCAGATACTCATAGTGGCAAAGATTATAGCAGTAGAGATTGCAGGTTTTACCAACGGAATCATGATCTCCAGGAATGTACGGAACACACCGGAACCATCGATAAAAGCAGATTCTTCCAGTTCTTGAGGCAATGAGGAAAAAGAACTGCTTAAGACCATGCAGGCAAAGGCCAGATTGAAGGCTATATATGGTATGATCAGTGCCAGATACGTGTTGGATATGTGCATATTCTTTACCAGTATAGACAGGGGAACGATAATAACCTGTATGGGGATAAATAATCCCAGAGACAGGTAAAAAGAAACAGTATTTTTTAGTTTCCAGTGCATTCTTGATATTGCGTAGGAGAAGGGAAGAGCCAAAATGAGAATGGCCATTACAGAGAAAAGGGTGATAACCATACTGTTTTTAAAAAAACCTACGATATCAAATAGTTGTACTGCCCGACGGTAATTGTCAAATTGGGGGGCAAGTGGAATGCCAAAAGGATTCGTATAGAATATTTCATCATTTGTCTTGAGTGAATAAAAGAGCAGATATAAAAGTGGGTAGATTGATATCACACTAAATAAGATGAGAAGTACAATAGTAAAATAATTTTTTTTCCTTCGAAATATAAACAGTTTTTTCACAGATGCTTCCCCCTGATTAGTAAGTTATAGACTCGGATCTCATAAATTTGTTAATTAGAAATGTAGCGGTCAGACATTGTAAGATCAGCATAGCTGCAACCGCACAGCCATATCCGTACTCACCGATAGTAAATGCTGAGCGAAAGGTCATATAGGTGAGTGTATGGCTGGATGTACCTGGACCTCCCTTGGTCAGTATCTGCATGTATGAATATGCATTAATGCCTCCAGTAATAGCCATAATCAGACATATTCGGTAAGTATCTTTAATCAGGGGAATAAGTACCTTTGTATTGATTTGAAAACGGTTTGCACCATCGATCATGGCAGCCTCCTGATATTGATCGGGAACCGATTTCAGCCCTGCGAATATGATAGAAAACTGATAGCCCATACCATGCCAAACACTTACAAAAGCCACAGCAAGCAATGAACAGCGTGTATCGGAAAGCCAATCCTGTTGCCAATCAAGACCAAAGGTCTCGAATAATTTGTTAATCATTCCGAATTCAGGATTATAGATGGAACTAAAAAGTTGACAGGCAACGGTAACGGACAGGACTGCCGGGATAAAGTAAGCATTTCGAAAAAAACGGCGGAAAGGGATGGCTGGATTCATTAGAGCCAAAGCCAGCAGTGTGGAGATACCGATCTGGAATATAACAAGAACGATAGCGAACAGAACTCCATTTTTGGATGCCTGGTAAAAAAGTGGGTCTCGCAGAAGCTCAGCATAGTTTTTAAATCCACTGAAAATGGGCTTCGTCAATCCGTCCCAGTCATAAAAACTCTTCTGAATCGTCTGGATAATTGGAAAAAATACAATCAGGCTAAATACGAATAACACCGGCAGCGTAAAGGCTGCAATAGCTTTTTTATTGCCTAACATTTTATTCATCTGGTTAACCTCCTGGTGGATTATAGACATAACAGGGTACTGTAAGAGCATTACGTACCGGATAAAGGAAAATGCGTCCACAGTACCCCAAAGGGATTAATACTTACTGCCCTCCTGCCTTTTCTACCAATGCGTCGACCGCTTTTATAAAATCTTCTTCCGATTCTCCAACAATAAATTTTTGCAGCTCTTCTGGAAAGGCTGTGCCGAATTCCCGATTAGAAATCATCTCTACATTTTTGCTGGTAAACTTCATCTCTGAAAGCTGCTTCCCCATTTTTTTACTCATGTCCGGCAGTTCCACTTCCGGAATCAGATTTTCAGTATTGAAGGGCGCGTTTACCAGTCCATTTTTTACATAATCATATTCTGCCTGAGCTTTAGCGAAGAGAGCTGCCACGTCCATTGCCAGTTCAGGATCTGCTGTATTGGCCGCTACTCCATATCCCTCCGCATTTCCGCCTCCGGCAAAGCAACCGTTGTTGTCCGTGTAATCTGCGTCATTAGTGGGGTAGCTATCGAAATAATCCACATTATCGTCCATTTGTTTGTTGATATCGGTGATACACCAGCCTCCATTCTGGAACATGGCGGCTTTTCCGCTGCTGAATAGGGCGAATGCCGTATCAAAATCCGCGTTGGTCACTCCCTGCTGGAAGATCCCGGCATCAATTGCCTGTTTCATCTTGTGAATTGCTTTCTTATAACCTTCATCGGATGCCTTTGCGGTTCCCTCAGATAAAGCTTTTAGACCGCCTGGTGCTTCCTTCATGGCAAATGCATCAAAAAAAGTGCCGGAAACCCAGGGCTCTTTCGCAAACAAAGCCATCGGGATAATATCATTATCACGGAACGTCTGGATCGCAGTCAGCAGTTCATCGAAGTTTTCAGGGACTTTCACATTATATTGATCAAACAAATCCTTATTGTAATACCAGAGGTACGGCTGTACGCCGTTTACGGGAAACTGGTAGATATGGCCGTCCGATGAATAGAGGCAGTTATCAATGGCGGACTGGCTTAGTCCAGAGGTATAATCATTTTTTTCTATGTAGTCATCCAGGGTCAGGATACTTCCACTCTTTGCCAATGGCAGAATGGAGCCATCATTTAAAAACAGGATGTCCGGTAGATCACCGGTAGCGGCACGAGCTTTGATTGACTGGCCGCCGTCCTGCTGGTAAGGATCGATTTCAAAACTGACATTTGGATATTTTTCTTGTACTTTTTCAGTACAATATTCCACACGCTTGTTGGTATCGCCGGAATCATAATGGGTATATAGTTTCAGCACAATATATTCATCGCTCCCGGAATCCTTTGCGGTTTCTGGCTGCGCAGATTCTGATACTTTTGCTGTATCCACGTTCTGAACGCTGCCGGAGCATGCTGTCAAACAAAACAGAAAGACTGTTGTAAGGGCTACGCATAAAAAGCTTCTTTTTCGCATGATTTTCCTCCTGATTTTGAGCCTGTTGGCTTTTAAATATAAAATAGCTGGTTCGTAAATATAAGGAATTCCCGACCGATATCGATATCAGAGTTATGAAAGATCTTGTGATATCTTCCAAACTGCATTGATTATAACATTACCCGGACTTTGATAAAATGGAAGGATCCGGCATTAAAATGGAAAAATAAGGCCCCATACCACAGACAACGTCAATCAGTTAAGGCAAATATCAACGGATGATTCCAAATCCGAAACATCCAAAAACAGATTTTATAAATTTTGGAAGTTTTTATTAGACCTAATAGACCAATATGAAATCGGTCCATTTTGCATTCTATTTTCAGTCTTTTTATGCTATTCATAGAAAGCTCACTGCTAAGTTCGTCGGACTTTTCTTGGAGCATTTCGCCCTTCTTTGACAGGAAGAACATTCTTTTGGATGAGAGCTTCCATTACGGGCGGAGGGGCTTTTTTATTTCTTCTGCCGGAAAAATTTCAAAGGGATTTATTTGTAAGGCAACGGTATAAGTCCGGATGGCTTTTACTTCTTTTCCCGCCTTTTCCAACACATGAGCAAAAATATTATAACACTCATACCCCTTACACAGATTAAACAGCTCTTTTATAAATCGGAGAACGATTGAGGTCTAAAGGGGCTTAATATATTGGCATTGATACCATAGGAATCTTTTAATTAACTATCAATTGTCTTAAATAGGCCGAGGGGGAAATACCAAATTCTTTTTTGAAACATTTGCTGAAATATCCGGAATCGAAGTATCCAATCTGTTCTGCAATCTCCCCTATGGACAATTCCCCCTGTTCAAGCAGATAAACAGCTTTTTTCATCCGTTCCATGGTGATGCATCTTATAACGGAACAATTCATTCTTCGGCTGAATACTTTGCGGACATAGCTTAGATCCAGATGCAGGTAACCGGCTACTTCCTCAGCAGACAGATTCGGATCCGACAGATGTTCTCTTATGTAGCACAAAGATTGATCCACAATTTCAAAAGAACGGGAACTCTGATTTTTCCGAGCAGACTCTGTTTTTTGGAATACATCGTTAAGGTAGGCAAAGCACTCCTCAACTGAGGATAGGGAATAGACCATCTGATAGGGCGAAGGAGATCGGCCAAGGACCCGTGTGATATCTTCTCCTAACTCGGCCAGATATGACAGGCACAGAGACAGAATTCCAAGGATCATGGTATAAGCAAAATCCACAGATAGTTTCTTTGACACGATTTCCTGCTGGGTGGCGGACAGTATATTATTGATTCTTTTCATGTCTCCCCGGCGCAGTGCATCCAAAAGCTGATCATTTAATTCCATCCGATAAAATCCAGCAGTGTCACCGTTGGAGATCAAGGTATCATAACAGATAATTCTATTGTCGCTTCCCAAAAATTTGGATTGAAGAGCGACCATTGCTTCCTGATAGGCTTGCGGAAGATCCAGAGGGTTTTTTACCGGACGACTGATTCCGACGGTTAGCTGCTGTTTTTTATACCTTTGGAATATTTTATCTATTTTTTCATAAAATGCAGATACAGCAGGAGGGGAAGTCGTTTTTGTTATGTTAACGATTGAGATCATACGATTGCCATAAGTTGGAATCAGAAAATGTTTGCCGTAGAGTGCAGACATTTCATCAAGGATATTGGATACGATGTATATTAACAGCTCGGCATCCCCCTCATCAAAGCCCAGATTATCGAGAGAGAGTTCCAGAATAGCTACCCAGAAGGTATGACCGTCGAGTACGATACCGGTTTCCTCAAGGTGATGCAGCGTATCTTCTGAGGGAGGATCCTCTCCCTCAAGAAATTGTTTCCATAATTCAGAGCGAACAACAGCCAAATGCGACTTTTCTTTTTGCTCATGCTCCAGCCGGTGCAGAATTTTGGTTTTCAGTTTAAAGAGAAGAGCCGTCAATTCCTCCGCAGAAAAAGGCTTTAACAGATATTCTTCTACACCCAGCTGAATTGCACGTCGGGCATACTCAAATTCTGAATATCCGGTCACTAATACGATAATCGTGTCAGGATACATCAGTTTCAGGTGTTCTGTAAGCCTAAGTCCATCCATGCGAGGCATATTAATATCCAGGAATACGATATCGGATTGAATGGTTTTCATTTTATCCAGCGCCTCTACCCCGTTTTTTGCAATTCCGGCGATGCGGAATCCATAAGTTTCCCATGGAACGAGAGTTTCTATGAATCTGCGGAACCTGGGCTCGTCGTCAGCGATTAAAACTTGTATCATAGTCTATGCTCCTTCAAAACAAATTGGAGAGCGCCTTTGGCAGTCTTAAACAGACCCGGGTCCCAAGGCCAGGTTCACTGCTTATGTCCACACCATATTCCTCACCAAAATAAAGCTTGATTCGTTTATTTACATTATAAAGACCATAATGCCCTTTGGATTCTTCCGCCAGTATATTCAAAAGCCGTTGGCCTTCAATGCCAATTCCATCATCCATCACTTCAAGAAAAATGGCGTCCATCTGCATACGGCCAGTGATACACACCATTCCACCGTCTGCTTTTTCTTTTAAACCATGATAGATGGCATTCTCCACCAGAGGCTGAAGCGTCATCTTTGGTATCTGAAAAGAGGTCAATTCGTCTGGAACATTTATATAGTAATCTAGAATATCACAGTAACGTGCTTTTTGGATCAACAGATAATTTTCTACATGAGATAACTCATCTTTTAATGGAATTACTTCATCGCCGCCGCTTAGACTCAGACGATAATAATCTGCCAGTGCTTTGGTGGTGATGCCTGCCTCTGTATTTTCACCGGTACAACATAAGACGTAGATAAGGTCCAGCGCATTGTAAAGGAAATGTGGCTTGATCTGTGCCTGCATAAGCGCAAATTCGTATTCCCTCTTCCGGCACTGTTCCTGCTCAACACGTACCAGCAGATCCTTTACTGTGCCTATCATCTGATTGAATCCCTGTGCCAGAATTCCTGTCTCTGATCTGGAATCAATCGGACAGGTAACATTAAGATCACCGGTCTGGATTTGGCATACCGTGTCTGTTAGGTTTTTGATCGGCTGCGTAACCAGCCGGGAGATGCGATATAAGAAATAAATCGCGACTGCCACGGCTGCCAGACCGATACAGATTACAAGCCCGGTATTTAACCATATACTTTTTTTTATGTATTTTAAAGAAACACAGCTAATTAATTTCCATTGGATATTTGCTGAGGAACGGCTGCTCATAAAATATAGAGTGCTGTCATCCTGAATAACTGCGTTCTCCTGGGTAAAATCCAGAGTTGGAAAGCTCTGTTCTGCATATTGGAACAGAAGACTTTTATCATTGGATGATACAATCTGATTCTCCATGTCGGCAATCATATAGACTTTATCCTCAGATTTTGGAAAAAGGGAGGAGAAAGATGGCTCCTCCACATTCAGAAACAGATATCCCAGGGTATCCCCATGCTCGCTCGATATAATTCGTTTGATCAAAGTGAATACCGGCTCCTGATTCACGCTGTCGAACACGGAGCGTGACCGGATAGGGAGAAACAGACTGGACGGGGGACCTGTAAGTGTGAGGAAATCTGTAAATGTGGCTTGTAAATCCCGGGCGTCCGGTATATTCTTAAGTCCGCTGCTGACCGTATTCCCATCAATATCCATAAATACTGCCGAAGCAATATTTGGAAAACAATTTCGGTTATAATTCAGGACTGAAGATAGCGAATTCCGAACGGAAATAAAGGAAACATTATCATCGTCCGGAGGGAAATACTGGCTATAGATATCATCAACATCCTTAGCAGCCAGATTGGAACAGGTGATCATGTCATTATGGATTTGCATTATCTGGTTTTGCAGGATCTGCATTTCGTCAAGGACACTCTGCTTCTCCTGCACTAAATTATGTCTGGCAAATATAAGATCAGAAATAATCAGGATAGCAAATACAGTCAACAGCAACAAGGGCGCAATAACGACAACAAATTTGTTATATAGATGCATATCACGGAAATGTGTGTTCAGATTATGATAAATGTTTGATATTTTCGTCATATATTTTTCCTACCTTTGTGACTCGGCCGCATTTTGATGTGGAGATTCTTGTGTTTTTCTGTCTATATGAAAATTATATAACATTTTACCATGAGTGTTAAGTCTTTGACAATACAATCAAACCTTGAGTTTCCGCAGCTTTATCCGCAGTTCCCTGATTTTATCCGCTTCATAATAAACAACTTTAAAAAATGCCCAAAATATAGGGAATTTTCTTCCTTTTTGATGATAAAATAAATCACTGCAAAATAATCCATTAAACAAAAAAGAAAGAGAATCCTTATGATTAATTTTACATTAAATACCTATATTTTAAACGAAAAATTTTTACAAATCAAATTTCCAGGAGGCTATCCATACCCAAAAAGAAGTTTGCTGCTGACATGACTTACGCATGCTTGCATCTAGCACTTGTCTTCTCATAGGTGTTGCTGACCAGCTTCCTGAAATTGCTAAAAAAATGAACACGGTGGACCGGTTATCCCGCCCTCTCGAAAAGGGAACTCCTGCCAGAGAAATATTATACAGGAATGTCAATATTGAAATTTATTCCACTTCTTTGAGTAATGCTTCAATCGGGATTCCGAATAATTTGGTCAATTTAAATAAATTTAAAGTGCCAGGATTTAGTGAAATATTAAGGTAAATTGATCAGATAAATTCATTCGTAGTGTATTGACAGAAAGAAAAATAAATGAGATTCTGGAGAAGATCCGACAGATTTCTGAAGACGGAAAGGGGATCTTTTAGGATTTCATTATGTGACGGGGAGAAACTGCCGTTTTATAAGGGAAAGGTGGTGGATAAAAAATTTATTGGATAACGGATTTCGCGCTTAGCCTGAAGTGGAATATCCGGTATTGGTTTCAATAGTTAGATTGATCATTGATATTAGGGACGGAATCATTCGTATTTATTTTATAGAAGGAGTGTACCTATGCAAACTTATGATTACACGTTGGGTGAAACACAGATTACGTATCTGGTGACGGATGAAGGGAGGACTTCCTTTGTTATGCTTCCGGCAGGACAGGCCGGTAAGCTGGCGGTTAACTGGGAGTCTGCGTCGGCAGCGGCGGATGCGGCGAACGAATATAACAAAGAGTGGAAGTCGGGCTCCCTGGTACAGCTGCATCTTAGACATCACAAGCGGAGCCTGGGAAATGGGTCTACCATGAAGTATTCAGAAAGTACCGACCGGCTCCGGTTTGAAAAACAATGGGAAGAAAAGAAGGAGTCACAGACCAGGATCGTTACGGTTCTGGCTTCACCGGAGAATTATAAAGTGATACATACGCTGACCTGGATGCAGGGGCAGACGGCGGTGTTTAGTGAGACTGAATTTGTGAATGAAAGTGACGGGGCTATGGTTCTTGAGATGCTGAGCAGCTTTTGTCTGGAGAATTTAAGTCCTTGCCAGAAAGATTCGGATCAGACGGATAAACTGGCGCTTCACAGATTCCGGGGAAGCTGGGCTTTGGAGGGAATGCACACGGCTCAGAGTATCGAAGAACTGGGACTTCAGAAGGCCTGGTGTTCTCCATTTCCGAAAAGCGAGAAGTTCGGCTCGGTCGGAAGCTGGACGACCCAGACCTATTTTCCAACGGCTGCGGTGGAAGACCGGGATCATCATCTGTTTTGGGCCGCGGCTCTTGAATATAACGCTTCCTGGCAGATGGAACTTTCCAGGGACGGAGATACGCTGTCGTTCAGCGGGGGCATTGCCGATGAGGAAAAGGGCGCCTGGTCAAAGACGGTGCAGCCGGGGGAACGTTTTTGCGCGCCCAGGGCTTATGTGACTGTCGTGAAAGGGGATATCTATGACGCCTGCCAGAGCCTGACCCGCCTTGAGAATATTGCCGCGGATGCCTATGCGGAGGAGGGGCTTCCGGTGATTTTCAATGAGTACTGCGCCTCCTGGGGGAATCCTACCCAGGAGAAAGTGCTCCAGTTCGCCCGGACCATAAAAGGGAAAGGGATTCGCTATCTGGTCATAGATGCCGGATGGAGTAAGGACAGTAACGAACAGCTGGGCAATGGGGAATGGCTGGTGGACACCAACCGGTTTCCCGATATGAAGGAGATGAACCGGAAGCTTCGGGCGGACGGATTTATTCCTGGTATCTGGCTGGAATTCGAAGTGACGACGATGGGATCCCGGGTGTATGAAAGAGATTACGACTCTATGCATCTGAAGAGAAACGGCGTGGTGATACATAACGGTCCCTATCGGACCTACTGGGATTTTACGAATCCGGAAGTGGTCGGCTATCTGCAGAAGCATGTGATCGGTATGCTGAAGGAATATGATTTCGGATATCTGAAGGTGGATTACAACGGGAATATCGGCTTGGGATGTGACTGCGGCGAGAGTCTGGGAGAGGGTCTGCGCAGACAGATGCAGGGGGTGCTTGATTTCTTTATCCGGATAAAAAAAGAGATACCGGATATTATCATTGAAAACTGCGCGTCGGGAGGAAACCGGACGGAACCGTCCATGCTGGCCGTCACGGCCATGACTTCATTCTCAGACGCCCATGAGGCCAGAGAAATCCCTTACATTGCCGCGAATCTGCAGAATCTGGTATTGCCAAGGCAGAATCAGATCTGGGCCGTTGTCCGAAAAGATCACACGAAGGAACGGCTGGAGTACGGCCTGGCCGCGGGATTCCTGGGAAGACTGTGTCTGTCGGGAGACATCGAACAGCTGTCGCAAGAACAGTGGGAAACCATATCCGACGGTATCCGGTTCTATCAGGGACTGGAACATATCCTGAAAAACGGCGTTTCAAAGATCTTCGGAAAGCGCAGCGCATATATCCGGCATCCGAAGGGTACACAGGCGGTAGTCAGAGCCAATGACCAGGAGATACTGATCGTCTGCCACGGTTTTGAGGAGACGGAGGATGAATTCAGTATTCCGATCGGGAAAGGATTTGAACCGGCGGACAGGTATGGAAGAGATATTTTCCGCGTGGAGGAAGAACGGGTGATCGTGAAGAAGATGGAAGAATGGACGGCGGGAGCGGTCCGCCTTGTAAAAAATAATGAAATATCAGGATGAATATATTGGAAACGGAAGGGATAAGAAAATGGGGGTTGCAGCAACATATTTACCGGATTCACAGGTAACTTTGTTTACTTTGGTGAATGAGAACCAAATGGAACTGACGGTCTGTGATTTGGGGGCAGTCCTATACAGTCTGTCGGTGCCGGACCGGTTCGGAAAAACACGGGACGTAGTGCTGGGATATGAAGACCTGAACAGTTACCGGAACAATGATCCCGGATTGGGAGCGGTGATCGGCAGAAATGTCAATCGAATCAGCCATGCCGCCTTTACGCAAAACGGCCGGACATTTTATTTGGATAAAAATGAGGGCGAAAACAATCTGCACAGCGGATTCGACAGATACTTTGAACGGATGTGGAAGGCGGCGGCAGGGGGAACAAAAGAGGAGCCGGCGGTCTCCTTTCGGCTGCACAGCCCCGATGGCGATCAGGGGTTTCCGGGACAGGCCGATATTCAAGTCACTTATACACTGACAAAAGAAAACGAAGTAAAGATCTCTTATCGGGCGGTTTCTGATCAGGATACGATATTCAATATGACCAATCACAGTTATTTTAATCTGCGTGGCCACGGGTCAGGGACGGTGGAAGATCAGGTGCTTTGGATGGATGCGGATGCCTATACACCGGCGGATCAGGCTTGTATCCCCACCGGGGAGATCCGCTCTGTTTGGGGGACGCCGATGGATTTTAGAACGCCTAAGCGGATTGGACGGGATATCGGCAGTGATGAGCCGGAATTACAGTGGGGAGGCGGCTACAACCAGAACTTTGTGCTGAATGATCCGGGGTATGAGAATCCGTTTGCCATATTGTCCTGTGAGGAAAGCGGGATTTCCATGGAAATGTATACCGACCTGCCGGGGGTACAGGTATATACCGGTAATTATCTGAATGGGGAGAACGGGAAAGGCGGCTGCCGGTATGAAAAATGGGCCGGTATCTGCTTTGAGACGCAGTATTTCCCGGACACGCCCAATAAGCCCGCATTTCCCGCCAGTTTCGTAAAAGCGGGTACGGCGTACGAGACCAGCACTATCTACAAATTTCATACAGTCTGATCCAAGGTTCTTTTGCCTGAAATAACAATAAATAACAACAACATTCAAAATAGCCCAATTCCTTTCCCATTTTTTCTATAATGGACATAGTATTTCATGAAATGACTTTGAAATACAAAAAACACATTTATGAAATAGTGGGAAAGGAGGATTTATATGAAGGATGCGGATTCCAAATGTCTTAGAAAACATGGAAGAGAAATGTGCCGATGCTTGCTCAAACGCACCTTTACTGTATTAGTAGCCTGTGCCATGATAAGCAGTACGTTATTAACAAATGTGCAGGTTGCCTATGCAGGAGAAAATGTGAATAAGACGGAAGGAGGAGACATAAGCGGGCAGGAGCAAATGCCGCAGGAATCCCGGGATGGTATACAGACGGCATCAGGCGATGCGGCCGGACCGGATGCGCAGGTAACGGCGCAGCCGGGAGAAGAGCCGCAGGCGGATGAAACGCCGGCTTCTGAGAACGGTCCGGAAGCCACCGAGACACCGGTTCCCGAGAACTCTGCGGAAGCCACCGGATCACCGGCTCCTGAGAAGACCCCGGAAGCCACCGAATCACCGGTTCCGGAGAAGATCTCGGAAGTCACCGGATCACCGGCTCCGGAGAAGATCCCGGAAGCTGTTGAAATGCCGGTTCCTACAGATACACAAGAGCCGTCGGCGTCGCCATCTTTGGATACCCCAGATGCGAACGCACATTTGACCATTACGGAATTTTGTAATTGGAATCCGGATACTATTTGCAAAGTAAAATTTAAAACACCGGTATCGGATCTTGGTTTACCAGAATTTTTGGAAGCTTTGGCAACTTCCGTGCCGGAAGATACAGATGCGGGACAGACAGGGATAGAAAACGCGCAGGCGAACCCGATAAAAGTTCCGGTTCAGTGGATCTGTGATACTTATGACGGCACAGTGCTGGGAGACTATGTCTTTCAGGCAAGCCCTGTTGAGCATGTCCTGGCAGAACAGAACCTGTCACTGAAGGAGGGTGTACTTTTCCCTACAGCGGTGGTGCGGGTAGTAAGCGCGGGACCGGTGGTTCTGGAATCGGACCTGGGCGTAACCGTAACGGCGGATAACGAGGAGATCGTTGACCCCGATACCAGCTTAAACGTGGAAAAGAGTCAGGTGGCGGATGAGGTCCTGCAGGAACTGGCCGAAAAAGAAGAAAATATCAGCTATGACAATATGGTCTATCAGAACCTGGATATTTCCCTTGAGATGGACGGGGAACAGGTTCAGCCCGAAGGTCAGGTGGAGGTGTCCATGGAGATCCCCGAAGGTATGGCGGAGAAAAATTTTGCCGTATATCATCTGGCGGCAGATGGAACACTGACCAAAATGGAAGGCCGGGTCAAGGATGGAAAATATATTTTCCAGACCACCCATTTTTCCGAGTACCTGGGGGTATCTACGCTGAATGCTTCAGGTCCGGTTACGAGCTATAGCGAACTGACCAATGCGATCTTAGCGGCAAATAGCGGGGATACCATCACGATCCAAGGGGAAATCCCTCTTTCCACAGAGCTGAGCATCAGCAAGAATCTGACGCTGACCGGCGGAACGATCTACAGAAGCTCGGACAGCGGCAAGATTAGTATTTATGGCGACGTGACTCTGGATGGGATAATAATTGATGGGAAGAAGCTAACTTCTTCATTAAACCTGATTCAGGTATTTCCAGGCGGAAATTTAGCCATTGATAATGGGACGTTTATTCAGAACCAGATGTCATCCCGAAGTGGCGGCTCTGCTCTATATATCGGCGATGGTACGGATACGGGGAATGCTGCATGTGTTATGAAAGACGGAAGTATTGTGAATAATACATCCGCAGCCCAGGGGGCCGGTATTCTCATTAAAAAAAATGGGACTTTCCACATGCAGGGCGGAGTTGTTTCAGGAAACCGTACAACTGACGAAAGTAACAATTTTTCAGGAGCCGGCATTTATAATCTTGGAAGTTTATATCTGGAAAGCGGGCGCGTCAGTGATAATCATGCGGCTGGATGGGGTGGTGGAATTTATAATACCTCATACGCGAAAACATTTGTTATGACCGGCGGCATCATCGAAAGTTCCAATACCGCTACAAAGGGGAGCGGTGTATTCCACAGTGCACAGAACGAGGCCAGTGCGGAATTCCATATTTCAGGAAACGCACAGGTAAACGCAGAGATTTATCTTGATTATAATAGCGGCACCGCGGATAAGTTTGCCTATCTGGATGGCCCTTTGAATTATACGATTACGATCAAGCCATTAAATTATGCGGAAGGCAAAGTAATCGCCAAAGTTTCGGATACGATTACAGATGAGGCGACCATCAACAATATCCTCAGCCAGTCGATCCAGAAAATTACGGTACCGGTAGTGACATCTGGTACGGCTACTTCTGTGTGGTATACATACCTGGACGGCACATCCATTAAAATCACCCAAAATAAACCGGATTACAAAAAAGATCAGGTATATGTGGATGGCCAGAACGGAAACGACAGCACGGGAGACGGAACAAAAGATAACCCGGTACAAAGCTTTGACAAAGCCAAAGATTATCTGGATCATAACGGAACCATTATCGTAACGGATCCGATCATAGTTGACGACGATCAGACGTGGGAATTACCGTCAGATGTCTATGGCGACGATTCAAAAGTGATCATTGATACGGGCAGCGGGGAACCTGTGGTGGTTGTGAAACCGGGCGGAACCCTGAATCTGGGCGATATCGTTATTCAGAATCCCGAAGGCGATACGGTAATCGTAGTGGAAGGCGGTACGCTTAACACCAGCCCGGATACGACCCTGACCGGAAAAGACGGAACGGGAGTAGTGGAACATGTGCTGGATGTAACGGCGAATCTGTCCGGTATTACGCATAACGGCCCTTGCTATGTTAATTCCGGGGAAACTTACAGCACGACATTGACACCGGAAGCAGGCTATGAACTGCCGGATTCGATTACGGTGGTGATGGGAACAGAGCTGGAGGCAGGAAACGGATACACCTATGATAAGACGAGCGGTGCGGTATCAGTCACTTCCGTTACGAATTCGGTCACGATTACCGCGTCCGGACAATTGATACCGGTACAGCTGACTGCTACCCCGAACACTATATCAGGAAAAGTCCAAAAAGCAATCACCCCGGTGGAGCTTCAGGTGGCCGGAGGAAGCGGAAAAGCAGAACTCAGTATATCAGAAGGTACGCTGCCGGCGGGGCTTAGACTGGAAAATAACCAGATCACCGGTACGCCCACAGAAACCGGAACGGGTACTGTGACGGTGCAGGCAGCAGATGCCAACGGAACGACTGCCACGGTTCAGATATCCGTGGATATTCAGCCGAACCATGGGGAGATCACCGGTAAGGTAACGGATGTCAATGGCCTGCCGCTGAATGGAGTCCAGGTAACGTTAAAGGACGGTAACGATCAAACGTTCGGCAGCACTGCAACGGATACAAACGGAGAGTACAAAATCTCCAATATACCCGATGGAAGCTACACACTTACCGTACAAAAAGATACGATTATCAAAACTAGCTCCATTGATATCAGCAATGACGGGGTAAATGTGAACGGTGACCGCAATTTTAAGCTGCCGGTGGGCGGTGCGGACTTAAGCGGAACGGTTACGGATGTGAACAGCCAGGCGGTGCCGGAGGCGGATGTTATTTTAAAAACAGCTCCGGATACTGAAGTTGGACGCTCTGCCACAGACGGTCAGGGAAAATATACATTCGTAAATGTCCCTGATGGTACCTATGAGATTACCGTTTCGAAAAATGGAATAACGGATACGTTTGAAGTAATAATCAGCAATAACGGCCAGACAGCCGGTATGAAAGATGTGCAGCTGCAGGTGGGCGGGGCTGATTTAACCGGAAAAGTTACGGATGTCAATAACCTGCCCGTTGAAGGAGCAGCAGTGGACGTCAGCATGAAGCCTGATGTCGAAGCAGGCCGCTTTACGACGGATCAAAATGGCAGTTATACGCTTACGAATCTGCCCGATGGTGACTATGTTATTACCGCAGAAAAAGACGGTAAAACCGGTACCGCAGATGTGACGGTCAGCGCAAACGGCCAGAATGTGAGCGGAACTGGAAATGTGCAGCTGCCGTACGGAGGCGCGGACCTGTCTGGAAAAGTAGTGGATGTGAACAACCAGGCGGTTCCGGGAGCGGAAGTTATCTTAAAAGCTAAATCCGGCTTGGAGATTGGGCGTTTTACTACCGATGCTCAGGGAGATTATACATTCCCTAATATAGCCGATGGGTCCTATGAGATCACGGTTGGGAAGAACGGTGCAGCGGATCAGTTTGAAGTAGGGATCAGCGGAAACGGCCAGACGGTAACCGGAATGAAAACGGTGCAGCTGCCCTTAGGCGGAGGCATATTAACCGGAAAAGTTACGGATGTGAATGCCCAGCCGGTTAAAGGAGCGCTGGTCGTGATTACAGACAGGCTCGAAAATGAGATCGGACGCAGTACGACAGACGATCAAGGTATCTACACGATCACCAATGTCCCGGATGCAGCGTATAGGATTACATTTGAAAAAGACGGTATTACCGGCATGGGAAACGTTACGATCAGCGGAAATGGCCAGAGTGTGATCGGAGATACTGACATGCAGCTGTCGGTAGGAGGCGCGGACTTAACCGGAAAGGTTGCGGATGTGAACAACCAGGCAGTGCCAGGCGCAGAAGTGATTTTAAAAGTGAAACCAGGCACCGAGGCTGGACGTGATTCGACGAATGCCCAGGGAGCCTATACATTTGCCAATGTACCTGACGGGACCTATGAGATCACAATTGGGATCAATGGGACATCGGATCAGTTTGAAGTAGTGGTCAGCGCAAATGGTCATACGGTAACCGGTATGAAAGATGTACAGCTTCCGATCGGCGGGGCCGAATTAAGCGGGAAAATCACAGATGTGAACAATAACGCAGTCGTTGGAGCGGAGGTAATCTTAAATGATGGCTCCGGCAACGAAATTGGCCGTGATATGACAGACGGAAACGGAAGCTACACGATTCCCAATGTACCGGACGGAACCCATACCATTACTGTGGTTAAAGATGGTACAACCGAAACGGAAACCGTAGAAATCAGCCAAAATGGACAGACAGTAACCGGTGGCGGCAACATTCAGATCTCGTTTGGCGGAGCCAATGTAACAGGAACGATCACAGATGTGAACAAGCAGCCGGTAGAAGAAGCGGAAGTTGTGATCAAGGACAGCGAAGGAAACGAGCTGGGCCGGGACACGACAGATAGTAACGGGGACTATACGATCCCCAATGTACCGGATGGAAGTCATGATATCACCATCGAAAAGGATGGAAAGACCGAGAACGGAAAGGTAGAGATCAAGGACAATGGCAAGGATGTAAGCGGAACCGGAGATGTGCAGCTGCCGGTAGGCGGAGCTGATTTAAATGGAAACATCACGGATGTGAACGGTAAGCCGGTAGAAGGCGCCGAGGTCGTGGTAAAAGATGAAACCGGAAAAGAATTAGGCCGAGATACGACAGACAGTAACGGAGATTACACGATCCCCAATGTACCGGATGGAACCCATGATGTGACCATTGAAAAAGACGGTAAAACAGAGACCGGCAAAGTAGAGATTACCGGAAACGGCCAGAATGTATCCGGGACCGATGATGTGCAGCTGCCGGTAGGCGGAGCTGATGTAGACGGAAAAATTACGGATGTTAACGGAAAGCCGGTCGAGGGAGCCGAAGTAGTGATCAAGGATCAGGACGGAAAAGAATTGGGCAAAGATACGACAGACGCCAACGGCGATTATCTGATCCCCAATGTACCGGATGGCAGCCATAACATTACCGTCGAAAAAGACGGTAAGACCGAGACCGGTTCGGTGGATATCACCGAAGGAGGCCAGAAGGTAGAAGGAGACAAGAACGCTCAGATACAGGCAGGCGGAGCCAGCGTGGAAGGGACCGTTACGGACAAGGACGGAAAACCGATCGTTGATGCCCAGGTCACCATAAAGGATGACAAAGGCACAGAGCTGGGAAAAGATAAAACCAACCAGAACGGCCATTACGAAATACCCAATATTCCGGACGGGGAGCATTCTCTGACTGTGGAAAAGGATGGAAAAGCCAATACTTCCGATTTGAAAGTAGAAGGTGAGAAAGTTACTGAGGTAAACGGACAAAAGGGTGAGAATCCTGACATTAACACAAACCTTGGCGCTGAGATAAGCGGAACCTTGACGAATGATCAAAAGGAGCCCGTCAGCGGCGCTCAGATCACGGCGAAAGACGACAAAGGGACGACTTTGGATAAGGACGTGACCGATGATAGTGGCCGGTACCATTTAGAAAATCTGCCGGACGGAACCATAACGGTCACCATAACACACCCCAAATATCCGGAACACAGTATGCAGGTAACCATAAACGGCGGTAAAACAGACCTGACCGGGGAACTGCATGTAGAGAAGGATGCGCAGGTAAAGGCTGTGGAAGATGAAATCCGTGCCCTGATCGATCCCAACACCGGAAACGAGGACCAGATCAGCGCCATTAAGAGCCAGATTGCACAAGCAAAGGAACTTTTCGATGCGCTGGGCGGAAAACAAAGTCAGGTTGAAGATGAGCTGATTCGGAAACTGGATCAGTTGATCCGGAAGGCTTCCGCATTAGAGGTAAAATTAGATATAAAAACAGCGGGAACCCAGGTTTCCCTTCAGGAGAATCCCGAAGACCTGATCGGCTTAGTAGTCAGCGCAGACGAACTGAAGAACAGCAAATCCATTCAATTAGTCGTTACAGTAACAAGCAAAACGGCTGACGCAGATGAAAAGCAGCAGATCCAGCAGGCAGCGGGCAAAAGAACGGTAGGCACCTATTTCGATATCAGCCTGATCAAAAATGTAACCTGGCAGGACGGAAGCCAGGAAAGCTTACCGGTCAGCAATGTTCCGAGAGAGATTGTATTTACCATCACGATTCCGGAAGGAATGCGGGGCGGCAAGGATTATGCCGTGGTTCGCTATCACGACGGAGTTGCGGAGGTATTGCAGACAACCCAGATCGGAGACACACTTAGATTTAGTTCCGACCGGTATTCCACTTATGCGATTATCTACACCCCGATCGAAAAGCATGATGTGCCGGATACCAAACATAACAATGATTCCCAGAGCAGCAGTTCCGACAGTCAGGTTTCGGCTGCGCAGACAGGGGATCAGACTCCGATCGGCCTGCTGATGATGTTAAGCTTAGCAGGGCTATTCGGTATAGCTACAATATTTACAAGAAAGAAGATAGTAAATCGCAAATAGTATCTAAAAATCAAAAGGGGACATGTCCATTTCAGTTTGGGACATGTCTCTTTTAACTTTTTAACGATTTGGACATGTCCCAAATTAGAATGGACATGTCCCCTTTTAGCGTTCTTTAACCCTTGACAAAAAGCGGGCAGGTGCTTATAATGATCCTAGTTGTATACACAGAACATAATCGCCAAAGCGCAGAAGAGAACAGTAGGATATGAGAACCATCCAGAGAGAGGTGTTAATCAGCTGGAAGCACCTTATGGGAAAGATATCTGAAGACCATCCCGGAGCGGCCTTAATACGGCACGGTGACCCCGTTATCGGTCCAAATGAAGTGGTTTTGCAAGAAACAAGAAGGGTGGAACCGCGGATCATAAATGAAGATGTCCGTCCCTTTCCGTGCTGGTACAGTGTGGAAAGAGGCGGTTTTTTAATGCGCTTAAGCGTATGCAGGAGCGTAAAGAAGGGAGATACTAACATGATAGTAACTTTAAAAGACGGATCAAAAAAAGAATTTGATAATGCCATGTCTGTCATCGATATTGCCAAAGATATCAGTGAGGGACTGGCCAGAATGGCCTGTGCAGGAGAGGTAAACGGGGAAGTAGTGGACCTGCGCACAGTAATCGATAAGGATTGTAACCTGAACATCCTGACCTTCAACGATGAGGGCGGACGCGCTGCATTCCATCACACGACATCCCATATCATGGCCCAGGCGGTGAAGAGATTGTATCCCAGTACTAAGCTGGCGATCGGGCCTTCGATTGCGGACGGATTTTACTATGACATGGACCGGGAAGAGCCGTTTACAGCGGAAGAGTTAGAGAAGATCGAAGCGGAAATGAAGAAGATTGTGAAAGAGGATCTGAAGATCGAGCAGTTCACACTCCCCAGGGAAGAAGCGATTCAGTTTATGAAGGATAAGGAAGAACCCTATAAAGTTGAACTGATCGAAGATCTGCCCGAGGGGGAGACCATCAGCTTCTATCAGCAGGGAGAGTTCGTGGATTTGTGCGCCGGCCCTCATCTGATGAGCACAAAACCGGTGAAGGCGTTTAAGCTGACCTCCCTGGCAGGGGCTTACTGGCGGGGCAGTGAGAAGAATAAAATGCTGACCAGAATCTATGGCACTTCTTTTACCAAGAGCGCTGATCTGCAGGAATATCTGGACCGGATTGAGGAAGCGAAGAAACGTGACCACAGGAAACTGGGAAAAGAACTGGGCTTATTTACCATGATGGACGAAGGACCGGGATTCCCGTTCTTTCTGCCAAAGGGCATGGTTTTAAAAAATACTCTGCTGGATTATTGGCGGCAGATACACACCAAAGCAGGCTATGTAGAGATTTCCACGCCGATCATGCTGAGCCGGAAACTCTGGGAGACGTCCGGACACTGGGATCACTACGCGGAAAATATGTATACCACAGTGATTGACGAGGAAGACTTCGCCATTAAACCTATGAACTGCCCCGGCGGTATTCTGGTATACAAATCAGAACCTCATTCCTACCGCGACCTGCCGATCCGAATGGGAGAAATCGGCCTGGTGCACCGCCATGAAAAATCAGGCGCGCTTCACGGCCTGATGCGTGTCCGCTGCTTTAATCAGGATGACGCGCATATTTTCATGATGCCGGAACAGATCAAAGATGAGATCAAAGGCGTTGTACAGCTGATTGACGAGGTATACAGCCTGTTTGGATTTAAATATCATGTGGAACTGTCGACGCAGCCCGAGGACAGCATGGGAAGCGCCGAGGACTGGGCGCTGGCTACGGATTCCCTGAAAGCAGCCCTGGAAGAGTTGAACCTCCCGTATGTAATCAATGAAGGGGACGGCGCTTTCTATGGTCCGAAGATCGACTTCCATCTGGAAGACTCTCTGGGCAGAACCTGGCAGTGCGGAACGATTCAGCTGGATTTCCAAATGCCGCTGCGGTTTGACCTGGAATATATCGGTGCGGATGGAGAACGGCACAGACCGATCATGATACACCGGGTAGCCTTTGGTTCCGTGGAACGTTTCATCGGAATCCTGATCGAACATTTCGCCGGCGCGTTCCCTACCTGGCTTGCTCCTGTTCAGGTTAAGGTTCTGCCGATATCGGATAAGTTCATTGACTACGGAACGGAAGTTCTTCAAAAATTAAAAGATGCCGGCATACGCGCGGAGCTGGATACCCGGGCTGAGAAAATCGGTTATAAGATCCGGGAGGCTCAGACGCATAAAATACCTTATATGCTGGTAGTCGGAGAAAAAGAGGCCGACAGCAAGACGGTTGCGGTAAGAAGCAGGGCTAATGGAGACGAAGGCCCCCAGGCGCTGGAAGCATTTATTCAGACCGTTCAGGAGGAAGTTCGCACAAAGAAAACGGCAGTTCCGAAATAAAAAATTAATTTTTAGATAACGCATAAAAATATTTGAATAGTATTAAGAACTGAGCGCCCGTAATTGATAGGATACCTCTAAAGCAGACAGATAAAATATAAAAATCTGTTACTTTAGAGGTATTTTCCTTGTTCGGAAAAACAAGTTTTGCCGCAAAAGAAAGCGAATAAGCCGTTATAGGTTATCTTGCTGGAAAGTTAAACAGAATTTTAAGATTATCAATTTAATTTTGATTACCTGGCAGTCAGGATAAAAATAGGAGAAAAGGCACATAATATCACTGGAATCTATTTAAAAGGAGGAAATTAAAATGCCGCAATTAGATTGTTCTGTTGATAGCTGTGTCTATAATAAAAGAGAATGCTGCTGTCGTGGTGAGATCTGTGTAGATGGAAGAGAAGCCAAAAGTTCGGAAGACACCTGCTGCCGCAGTTTTGAAGAAAAACGTGGGGATTCTTTTTTAAGCGCTACCGAACATCCTACCCAGACCATTAATGTAGAGTGCAAGGCAACCGACTGCATTTACAACAAGGATTGCATCTGTGATGCGAGACACATCGGAATCGCCGGTTCTAACGCATGTCACTGCGAACAGACGGAATGCGCCAGCTTCTGCTGCCATTAATCCGTATTTACGAGTAATATTCCTTAGGAAATTCTTAGAAGTTTGAAGTTTCTTGGAATATTATTTATCAGAATTTGACAGGAAAACAGAAGATGGTAAGAACAGGAGCTGCCGCATTTTTATCATGCGCGGCTCCTTTTACGCGCATAAGAAAAAGGGAAATCTTATTGCAAATTTTGTTTTGCCGTGATACAATAAAGATGTAAAAATGTATTGGGGTAAAACAAAAAAGGAGGAGGGAACCCTATGAAGAAAACGCGTATGTTTTTGGTAATTGCTTTGCTGCTGTGCATCGTCAGTTCAGCCGGCGCCCATCTATTGCAGACAGATGGAGGGAATGTGGAGGTGACGGAACTTAAGATTCCCGGATCAGACGGCGCCAGTATCAGCGGCTGGTTGTACAAACCGGTTGCGGCCACCCGGGAAAATCCGCTGCCGTTAATTATCACCGGTCACGGAAGCTACAATAATAAAGAGATGCAGGATCAGAATCTGATCGAACTGTCCAGAAGGGGATTTGTGGTATTCGCTCCGGATTCTTACCGGCATGGAAAATCCTCGATCCATTCGGAGGATATGAGTGAATACACCAGCATGGTAGATACGGTGGAAACGCTGTACGCATCCCTAAATTACATAGATAAAGATAAAATAGCCGTTACCGGCCATTCCATGGGTGCGGACCAGGCCAATAACACAGCCCGGTATTACATCGAACGGGAGGCAAAGGGAGAGGGAACCAATAAGATATCCGCCGTACTGAGCGTCGGCTGTGACCCGCCCTACACCTTTTATGAAAGGGAAAACATGGAGGAGCCGGTACCGGTCACAGTGGATTACGGTGTCATTGCCGCCAAATATGATGAATGGTTTTTCCGGCAGCCGGACGTGGACAATAATCCGGCGCGGCTTCTGGAAAGTGAAAATGCCAAAGCCTTTGTAAATCAGGTAGGGGCTCAGGTAACCGGTACGGTAGAAAACGGCCGGATTTATGAAGGCGCCATAGAGGGAGAAAGCTATAAACGGGTCATGTATCAGGTTACGGAGATACATCCGATGAACCATTTTTCCAAGAACAGCGCTGCGGCCATGATCGATTTTTTCTATGACGTATTCGGAGTGCCGTCCGGATTTGAAAAAATAGCAAGCGGCAGCCAGATTTGGTTATACAAAGAATTATTCAATCTGTTAGGTCTTATCGGCATCTTTTTGTTCCTGTTTCCGTTTTCAAAAATACTGTTATCGACCAACTTCTTTGGGGAGATCCGGTCGCCGAAGGCAGCTCCCGCCGCGCCGGCCCTGCGGACGATGGGGCAAAAAAGCGTTTTCTGGCTGACCGTATTGGTGAATACGGCATTGCCGGCCCTGATCCTGATGCCGGTTGGGTATCATCTGATCGGTAAGGAAACCTTTGTACCTGCGGTATATAACAAACTATTCGGTGAAGGAAATACAAACGAGCTGGCCGGCTGGTCCCTGGCCGCCGGACTGTGTATACTGGCCGTCCTGTTCTTTGTATACCGTATCTATGGCAGAAAAAAGGGGGCGGATCTTAGCAGCTGGGGAATTCAAATCTCACCGCGCCGGTTTTTCAAAGCGCTATTGCTTGCATGCCTGACCGTAGGCGCTGCGTACGGGATCCTTTTTATCACAAATTATTTCTTCGGAACAGACTACCGTTTCTGGGTACTGGCCATGAAAACATTCGGCCCGGATAAACTATTATATGCCCTGGCCTATCTCACGGCCTTTGCCGTTTTCTATCTGGTAAATTCCATTGCGGTGAACGGTAACAACCGGGTGGAGGGATGGAAGGAGTGGAAAATACTGCTGCTGAGCTGTGTCAGCAATATTTTAGGCTTGGTTGTCTTAATCGCCATCCAGTATGTCTCCCTCGTTACAAACGGCAGTACGGTATTTAATTCCATGCGTATCGTAAATCTTTTCCCGCTTCTGGTATTGATACCGGCGGCGACGCTGATATCCCGCCAATACTTTAAAGAGACCGGCAACATCTATACCGGATCTTTGGTATTTGGACTGTTCTACTCGGTCATGACCAGCGCGAATACGATGTTTATGGCCTCTATAATAAAATAAACAAATGAAAATTAAACGGCCCTCGGCCGGTTTCCTTGATTTTTTGAGTCTTATCGCTTATAATTTTTGAAATGGATGAAGGCTGGCAGAGTTGGCTTTCAAAACGGAGGATAAGATGGAAACGGACTGGATGGGAAGACATAGAGAGCTGGTAGAAAAGTTTATAAGGCTCTTTAACGTATATGCAAGGCGGTACACAATGGTGTCTCATTTGGATCATACGAATGTGGAGACATCCTCGGCGCAGATCCAAACGCTGGAGTATATTCTGGAGGCCGACGGCAGTCAGAAGATGTCGGAAATCGCGTCGAGAATGGGAATAACAAGGGGCACCTTTTCCAATAATGTAAAGAAACTGGTAGAAAAAGGGTACTTGCAGAAAAGCTATAATCCGGATAATAAAAAGGACGTTTTTGTGACTGTAACCGCAAAAGGAAAACAGGCCTATCAGGAATATTCCGAGTATATCTATCGGCTGTGGTTCCAAAGAATGTTTGAACTGGCGGACCGGATACCGGAGGAGCACCTTCATACCTTTAAAGAGATTCTGGACGGATTCACGGAAGCCTTTAACAGCGAAGAGGAGACAGCCGGAAATGAAGAAGATATAGGTAACAAGGAATAGGTGACCGGGAAGAGGAAACAGCGCCATCCTGATATGGATGCCTGTGGATAGAATAGGGCGTTTGATCTGCAGATATTTTGTCGGCAGATCAAACGCCCTTGCCTGTGACAGGAAATAACCTCAGGTGATCGTGTCATTGCGCAATGCTTCACTTAGGTTACAGCGCAGCAGACGTTTCCCGCCGATATAGTAAGCAAGCGCCACGAAGACAAAGATCGCCAGGCAAAAGATCAAAATGGGAATTATAGGTGCTTCGGCCCAGAACTCGGACGGGTTTAGATGGCTTGCTGCCGCCGCGAATTGCACAAAAGCTACGGTTAAAGGCAATGTGATCAGCAGGGGACGGCCTGCGATGACCAGTGCCTCAACAAAGAACATCTTGCGGATGCCGGCGGGCGTCATGCCCACGGACATATATTGGGCGAATTCCCGTTTCCTCTGGGTGAGAAAACCCAGCGTATTTGAGAATACATTGGCGATGCCGATCACAGCCAGCAGAACGCAGAATCCGCCTAAGATCAGAAGATAACCGGAGATCATGTAGTCATTGGTGATCTTTTCCCCGATGCGGTTCTCGCTTTCGATTTTGTAATTCCTGCTCACAGACTTCGTGATGCGGTCTTCCAATGCTTCCGCGCCGGCCAGGTCGAGCCCCTCATTTCCAAGAACCCGGATATAAGTATCAGCTTCCGCGCTGCCGGTCATCCCGGATATTTTTTCCCACATAGACACAGGAATGAACTGTACCAGCGCGTAGTTGGCATATTCTTCCCTCAATACGGGAACGTCCTGGGTATAGGCCAGCACAGGCAGTTCTGTGGTTTCATTCTGCACGGTATTCTTAAGGAATATAGTATCTTTGTTTTCCACTACAAAGGGGATGTATTCTTTGTAACGGAAATTGCTGTTTACACTGTCCCAGATCCGGTTTAATAGAATAGAACCATCTAAAGAGGGAGCGATATGGACCGATTCACAATATTTTAAAAAGCTTTCATCATCCAGTATTATAATAGGAGCCTTAACCTCGTAATCTCCCTCCGGTGTTTTGGGGGTTTCAGAAAGGGCGCCTAAACCGCCCAATGCGGTCAGTTCCCCGCTCTGCCATTCATCTGGGAGGAGGGTTACCGCCTCCGCCTTTTGATACACGATACAGTCCCGTACCCCTTCCATGCTCTGTAAATCCTGAGTCTGGTCAAAATCCCCGATTCCGGTATCCTTAACGGTCACCATTACATCCCATACATCCTGGTACCGGTCGAAATACGTATATTTTGTACTGAGGCCGGCCAGGGTGAAATAACACAGGATCAGTGTAAAGCTTAAAAATGAGAGGGAGAGGGATATCGTAGATGTGCGCTGCGCTTTTTTCTGCGCCTTCAGAGCATTCCCCGCCAGTTCACCCTCCATGCCAAAGAGGAATGACAGAATACGGGAGCGTTTTTTCTTTTTCAGTTTCAATGTGCCGGTGTTACGAATTGCTTCAAGCGGGGTCAGCCGGCTCAATTTTCCGGCCGGAATCCATGCTGAGAAAAGAACCGTCAGCGCAGAAGACAGGACGGTAATCGCAAATACGGCCGGATGATACACCCAATCCGACGCAAAGCCGCCGGGAATGTTCACTGCGATCTGATTGACGGCCTGCATAATCACATAACTGAGCGCTATACCGAATAAGGTGCCAAGCAAAATGGGCGCCGCGCAGAGGACCATAGCTTCCTGCATCAGACAAATCCGGATTTGTCCGGGTGTGGCGCCTATGCTGGAGAAAATACCAAACTGGTGTATTCTGGCGTTCATGGATACGGCAAAGGAGTTATGAATGATCAAAATAAGGGAAAAAGATACCAGAAGAAAAACAGCCAGATAAAATGCCATCAATAGCGGAGGCTCCTTATCCTGCGGGTCATGAACAAAATATTTGGACAAAAGCAGCAGATGATATTCCGCCGCGGATTCTTCCAGACCTAATTCCGCCGTAATCAAAGGCATGTCCTGAAAGATTGTCCTCATATGATGGAACGTAATATCCACAACCGCCGCATTTTCATCAGACAATTCTTCATTCCATTCCACGCTCTTTACATTGCTAAAACTTCGTATGACCGTGATATCCGCATCTGAAAGCGTTCCGGTAATGCGTCCCTGCCAATTTCCCTCATCCTGAATGATACCGTTGGTTTCCGACACCCAGAGATTAAAGAAAAGGCTGCACAGGAAAGAAAGACAAAGAGCCGAGATTAAGGCCGCCACCATGATCGAGATACTGGACGCACGATTGTTTTTTATATAACTGACGGAATAATCTTTCCACATATCCCTCACCCCCGTATCTGATCACTCAGGATCCGGCCGTCTTCGATCGTTACAATGCGGTCTGTTTCCAAAGCGATCTTTTCATCATGGGTGATGAGCAGAATCGTCTGATTAAGGTTCCGGTTGGACAGCTTCAGGAGATCGACGATCTCCTTTGAGTTTTTGTGATCCAGGTTACCGGTAGGTTCATCTGCCAGCAGAATAGCCGGACGGTAGATCAGGGAGCGGGCAATCGCAACCCGCTGCTGCTGTCCGCCGGAGAGCTGGTTCGGCAAAGCCTCCAATTTGTCTTCCAGCCCCAGAATATGGATAATATGATCAAAGTAATCCTTATCCGGCTTTGCCTTATCGAGAAGCATCGGCATAAGTATATTTTTCCGCACAGTCAAAGTGGGGATCAGATTATAAAACTGATAGACCAGTCCGACTTTCCGTCTTCTGAAAACAGCGGCATTAGCGGCGTTTAGCTGTCCGATATCTACCCCGTCTACCAGCACGCTGCCCTTTGTGGGCTTATCCACACTGCCTAAAATATGAAGAAGGGTTGATTTCCCCGAGCCGGATGCGCCGACAATGGCTACAAATTCCCCTTTTTCAACAGACAGGTCGATGCCATTTAAGGCCGCTACCTGATTGGCCCCTTTTCCAAATACTTTTTCCACATCTGTACATTTCAATATCTCCATGGTGAACCTCCTGTATTCCTATGGTTTGTTCCACCATTATAGCAAAGCAAAGTGACATCTCAGTGACTGTAGATGCGAATCTCAAAACAGGCGTGATGTTCGGCAGTGTTTCCGGCGCTGATCACGCCGTTTTGCATTTCTATGATAGCCTTGGCCAGCGGAAGGCCGATGCCGATTCCGCCTTCCTTCGCATTTTTGCCGCGGTAAAACCGTTCAAAAAGATGCGGAATATCTTCCTTATCGAATCCCGGTCCCTCATCCCAGATCAGAATCTGTGCATACAAAGGATTTTGTTCATAAGTACCGTGTACGGTTTTTAACTTCGGGGTGTGTTCCATACAGTTTTTGAACAGGTTGATAACCGCTTCCATGGTCCATTCCAAATCCGCCATGACCGATACGGCTCCCATTTCCGGAATGTCAATGGAAACCTTTGCCTGCCTGAAAAGCTCCTGGAGATGATCGGCTGCCAGCGTAAGAACGGTGAACAGATCCACTTCCTTTCGTTCCAGGACCAGCGTGCCCGCGTCTATGCGGGACAGCAGCAGAAGCGTCTCTTCAAAGCGGGTCAGCCGGTGCAGCTGCTGTTTGATTTGTTTCGGATAAATACCGGAGGGATGCTCCAGCATCATCTGATTGGAAAGGGAAATGGCTGTGATGGGTGTTTTTAATTGATGCGCAATATTAAAAAGGTTATCCGCAAAATTGTTCTTTGCTTTCAGCGCCTCATCACGGGTCTGATAAAGCGAGGTTACGGTTTTATAGATTTCATCCTGCAGCCGTGAATACTCATCGTCCGCCGTTTCTAAGAGCAGCCCTTGGGCGCCGGTATTAACCTTTCCCAGATAATGGGTCAGGGCCTTAATCCGGGACAGCTCTTTTTTATGCCGGTACCAAAGAGCGAGTATAAACAACAGAGCTCCGGCGGCAAAACCGATACCGGAAAAGAGGCTTATATAGGATGGATCCCAAAAATCAGCCGGTTGGTATCCGAAGGCCGGAAGAATATTATTCTCAGCCGCCATGTCCGGAGCTTCCTTGTGTTCCTTTAACACTTCAGCCAACAAGAGCCTGGAGTCCGGCCGGGCCTCTATGATTCCGTTACAGATATTTCCGATTGTCTGATATTGTTTCTGCCCGTAATACCTGGTCAGCAGCAAAGCCGTAATGGTTACCGAAATCAAACTGACAGCCAGTACAGACAAAATACAGAACCGGATATTTAAGCTCAGTTCTTTTCCTTTATGCATTCGCTCTCCTCCATACGATATCCAAAGCTGCGTACCGTCTTCAGGCAGGACGGGGATTTCAGCTTTTCACGCAGACGTTTCATGGTGACAGTCAGCGTGTTATCATTTACAAAGCTGCCGTTCATATCCCAGACCGACTGCAGCAGCCGGTCCCTTGTAACGGTTTTTCCCTTGTTCTTTAACAGAAGTAAGAGAAGCTGATATTCCATCTGGCTCAGACTGATTTCTTCCCCTTCACAGAACACCATCATCCGGCTCTGATCCAGGGAAATTAAATCGCAGGAGAGATACTGCTCCGATACATTTCCCGCTCTGCGCAGCAGTGCACAGATACGGGAATACAAAACATCCAGTTCGAAAGGTTTCACCACATAATCATCCGCGCCGTTTTGAAAACCGGATATAACGTCCCGGGAATCATCCCGGACTGTAAGAAAGATTAAGGGCAGATCATTCCAATGAGAACGGATAAAACGGCAGAAGGCATCCCCCTGGCCGTCCGGCATATTCCAATCCACCAGGACAAGTCCGGGCACGCGTTTTTGGAACGCTTCCTTAGCACTTGCTATCGTTGCATACACAGAAACGCCGAACCCTTTCTGTTCCAGATAATCCCGGACTACAGCCGCAATATTCCGGTCATCCTCAATATAATAAATTTCAATCATTATCCACCTCCGCATGTACCTATTATATTTTGAGTTACCTTTGAAAGCAAGCGGATGTAATGTGTTTTTCCAATCAGGAGGCGCCTTGTGCTTTCTATGAAGCTGTGCTATATTAAATTCATCAGGCAGAATTCTCTGTCTTATCTATCTGGCGTCTCGCCATTTATTCCATATTGAGATGCAGATGTATCATGTAAATTATTGGGAGGACCGGTCACTTTTCTATAATAGTAAGTTATTTGTAAGCAGTGTGCGAAAAGGGGAGGACTACCGGAACGCGAAGGCCTGTATCCATATTGGGATACTGGACTTTACCCTGTTTCCGGATCAGAAGGAATTCTACTCTATACATAAGATTACGAATATAAAGACCGGACGTATCTATAGTGACAAGCTGGCGTTTCATGTGGTAGAATTAAGTAAATTAAAGCAGGCTTCGGAAACGGAGAAGGAGACCGATGTATATCGCTGGGCCAGGCTTATTTCCGCCGGGAGTATTCAGGAGATGAAGACGCTGGCCAAAGGAGATGAGTATATGAAGGAAACGGTAGATACGTTTGAAGATTTTTCGCTGGATGACGAGGAACGTTACCGGGCTTTTCGCAGAGAGATGGCAATCATGGATCGTAAGGCGGAAATGAAGGATGCTTATGAGGATGGGATGGAACAAGGAATAGAACAAGGAAAACAAGAGCTGGTTCTGAATATGCTCCGAGCAGGTATATCTATAGAAAAGATTGCATCTATGGCAAATCTTTCTGTAGACCTGATTCGTGAATGGGACAAAATGGCAGATCAATCCTAATACCAAATAAAACGAATAATAATAGCTTCACTTCTCAGATAATTCCGAAAAGGTACCCATGTTGCTTGTGCATTGGGCACAGGGTACCTTGGATATTTGAAACCGAGTAAGGAACGGTTGTATATCGCTGGGGCAGGCTTATATCTGCTGGGCGTACTCAGGAGATGAAGGCGCTGGCCAAAGGAGATGAGTATATGAAGGAAACGGTAGATGCGTTTGAAGATTTCTCACTGGATGACGAGGAACGTTACCGGGCTTTTCGCAGGGAGATGGCAATCATGGATCGGAAGGCGGAAATGAAGGATGCTTATGAGGAGGGGATGGAGCAAGGAATAGAACAAGGGTTAGAACAAGGAATAGAACAAGGGTTAAAACAGGGCATCGAACAGGGAAAACAAGAGCTGGTTCTGAATATGCTCCGAACTGGTATATCTATAGAAGAGATTGCATCTATGACGAATATTCCGGCAGATCTGATTGGAGAATGGGGAAATAGAAGATCTCAATGAAACATGGAAATAGCCTGCTTTAAGAAAAGTAAATGATCCGTACTTCATATTCCGACTAATTCCGAAAACTTTCCGAAAATTTAGGTTTCCGAAAATTTACCAAAAAAATTTAAAAAAATACTTGCAATCCTGAGTTCTTTCCTATATACTTAAACGTGCTGTGACATTGATAGCGTTGAAGCGTGAGGTTGCTGCCCCGAATGTGGCAGGTTTTCCGTGGAGCGAATGTCAAGTTAGGAAACTGGCGACAAGTCACTGTACCGAATAAGATCCGGATCAGCAGGATCGAGTATCTGAACGGTCAACGGACCGGGAAGAACACACCGTGTAAGAATGTAGCAAACGCGACACACACGGAAGAGTGTACAGTCACCGCTTGTCGTACTGGTATGAAAAGTACGAAAAGGAGGCGACTTTTTTTATGGCAAGTCAAGTAATGAGAATCACATTGAAAGCGTATGATCATCAATTGGTGGATGCATCTGCGAAAAAAATCATCGAAACTGTGAAGAAGAATGGTGCTCAGGTGAGCGGACCGGTGCCGCTGCCCACGAAGAAAGAGGTAGTAACCATTCTGAGAGCGGTACACAAGTACAAAGACTCCAGAGAGCAGTTCGAGCAGAGAACTCATAAAAGACTGATCGACATTATCACACCTACCCCTAAGACGGTAGATGCATTGTCCAGACTGGAAATGCCTGCAGGTGTGTACATCGACATCAAAATGAAACAAAAATAAACAGCAATCGATGCGGAGATCCCGTGTCGTTAAGGAAACTTGTTTTCCCGAACTAGTATGAACGCAGTTAAATAAGCATGGCCGCGTTCCGCTGTAGATTTAGGAGGTAAAGGAAAGAATGAAAAAAGCGATCTTAGCTACAAAGGTTGGAATGACCCAGATCTTCAACGAAGATGGCACGTTAGTTCCGGTAACCGTATTACAGGCTGGTCCCTGCGTGGTTACTCAGGTGAAAACCACTGAGAACGACGGATATGACGCCGTACAGGTCGGTTTCATGGACAAACGTGAGAATTTGGTGAACAAGCCTATGAAGGGCCAGTTCGACAAAGCAGGCGTATCCTGCAAGAGATTCGTAAAAGAATTCAAATTTGAAAATGCAAGCGAATATCAGCTGGCACAGGAAATCAAAGCAGATGTCTTTGAAAACGGCGAGAAAGTTGATGTGACTGCTATTTCCAAAGGAAAAGGATTCCAGGGCGCGATTAAGAGACATGGCCAGCACAGAGGACCTATGACCCACGGTTCCAAATATCATCGCCATGCCGGATCCAATGGTTCCGCATCTGATCCCAGTAAAGTATTCAAAGGCAAGAAGATGCCCGGACACATGGGAGCGAAGAAAGTTACGGTACAGAACCTGGAAGTTGTCCGCGCAGACGCAGAGAAGAATCTGCTGCTGGTTAAGGGCGCAGTACCCGGACCCAGAAAAGCATTGGTTATTATCAAAGAAACCGTGAAGACGGCGAAATAAGAGGCTTTGAGAAAGGAGGAACTTACAGATGGCAAACGTATCTGTTTATAATATGGAAGGCAAAGAAGTTGGTACGATGGAATTAAACGATGCCGTATTCGGTGTGGAAGTAAACGAGCACCTGGTACACATGGCAGTCGTAAACCAGCTTGCAAATAAACGTCAGGGAACTCAAAAAGCGAAAACCCGATCTGAAGTATCCGGCGGCGGAAAGAAACCCTGGAGACAGAAAGGAACCGGTCACGCAAGACAGGGTTCGATCAGAGCTCCTCAGTGGACGGGCGGCGGAGTTGTATTCGCACCGGTACCGAGAGACTACTCCTTTAAGATGAATAAAAAGGAAAAGAGAGCGGCTCTTCGTTCTGCTTTGACTTCCAGAGTAAATGAAAGTAAATTCATCGTTTTGGATGATCTGAAATTCGATGAGATCAAAACGAAGAAGTTCCAGGAAGTTCTGAACAACTTAAAAGTGAACAAAGCTTTGGTTGTACTGAATGACAATGATGAGAAAGTGGTATTATCCGCAAGAAATATTCCGGAAGTCCGGACGGTTCTTACCAACACCATCAATGTATACGACATCTTAAAATACAACACAGTCATCACAACGAAGGCAGCTGTTGCAACCATCGAGGAGGTGTATGCATAATGGCAAGCATTCAATACTATGATGTAATCTTAAAACCGATTATCACTGAAAAAAGTATGAACGCGATGAGCGAGAAGAAATACACATTCTTAGTCCATCCGGAAGCAAACAAATCGATGATCAAGGAAGCGGTTGAAAAAATGTTCTCCGGAACAAAAGTAGCCAGTGTCAATACCATGAATCTGGAAGGCAAGACCAAGAGACGCGGAATGACTTACGGAAAAACTGCAAAGACCAAGAAGGCCATCGTGAAGCTGACCGAGGACAGCGCAGAAATCGAAATTTTCGAAGGACTGTGAGGCTGTGAACACTTGGCGATGAGGAGCTTGCGACGAAGAGCCTAGTGAGAACGCCGTTACCGAGACTCAGCGAGAGCGCGTTCTTTGCGATCGAGCGCTAGTCGAGCGTAACATACAGTAAAGTAACAAATAATAACCAGAAGCTTGAAAGGAGTGAAAAAAATGGGTATTAAAACCTATAACCCATATACACCTTCCAGAAGACATATGACCGGTTCTGATTTCTCCGAAATCACAAAGACTACCCCGGAAAAATCCCTGGTAGTATCTCTGAGCAAAAACTCCGGCCGTAATAATCAGGGAAAGATCACAGTTAGACACCGCGGAGGCGGTTCCAGAAGAAAATACAGAATCGTGGATTTCAAGAGAAAGAAAGACGGAATCCCGGCAAAAGTAATCGGTATCGAGTACGATCCGAACAGAAGCGCCAATATCGCATTGATTTGCTACGCAGACGGCGAGAAAGCATATATCCTGGCTCCGGAAGGCTTAAAGGACGGCATGAAGATCATGAACGGACCGGAAGCCGAAGTGAGAATCGGAAACTGCCTGCCGTTATCTGATATCCCGGTAGGTACCCAGGTACACAACATCGAGCTGTATCCCGGCCGCGGCGGCCAGATGGTCCGTTCCGCAGGAACCAGTGCACAGCTGATGGCAAAAGAAGGAAAATACGCAACCTTACGTCTTCCCTCCGGTGAAATGAGAATGGTTCCCATCATCTGCCGTGCTTCCGTAGGTGTGGTAGGAAACGGCGAGCACAACCTGATCAACGTAGGTAAGGCAGGACGGAAACGTCACATGGGTATCCGCCCGACCGTACGTGGTTCCGTCATGAACCCCAACGACCATCCGCACGGTGGTGGTGAAGGTAAAACTGGTATTGGACGTCCCGGTCCTTGCACCCCTTGGGGCAAGCCTGCTCTGGGTCTGAAGACCAGAAAGAAGAACAAACAGTCCAATAAGCTGATTGTAAGAAGAAGAGACGGAAAGGCTATGAAATAAGGAGGTTAGAACCTATGGCTCGTTCATTAAAAAAAGGACCGTTCGCAGATGAGAGTTTATTAAAAAAGATCGACTCCATGAACGCATCCGGTGATAAATCGGTCATCAAGACCTGGTCCCGCCGTTCTACGATTTTCCCGCAGATGGTCGGACATACAATTGCAGTTCATGATGGAAGAAAACATGTTCCGGTATATGTAACGGAAGACATGGTTGGCCACAAGCTGGGTGAGTTTGTAGCCACCAGAACCTATCGTGGACATGGCAAAGATGAGAAGAAATCGAAAGTAAGATAGGAGGTATTCTAAACCATGGCAAAAGGACATAGAAGCCAGATAAAAAGAGAGAGAAATGCCAACAAAGATACCAGACCTTCCGCAAAGTTATCTTATGCCAGAATGTCTGTCCAGAAGGCATGCTTCGTATTAGATGCCATCAGAGGGAAAGACGTGACTGCGGCTCTTGGTATTTTAGCTTATAACCCCAGATATGCTTCCGGCGTGATCGAAAAATTATTGAAATCCGCTATTGCAAACGCAGAAAACAATAATGGGATGAATCCGGAGAATCTTTACATTGCAGAGTGCTATGCAAACAAAGGGCCTACAATGAAGAGAATCAGACCGAGAGCTCAGGGAAGAGCTTACCGGATCGAGAAAAGAATCAGTCATATTACCATTGTGTTGGATGAAAGATAAGGAGGGCAATCATGGGACAAAAAGTTAATCCGCATGGCTTAAGAGTCGGTATCATCAAAGATTGGGACTCTAAGTGGTATGCAGAAGATGAATTTGCTGATTATCTGGTAGAAGATTACAAAATCAGAAAATTCCTGAAAAATAAATTATTCAGTGCCGGGATTTCCAAAATCGAAATCGAACGTACTGCAGATCGTGTAAAAATCGTGATCTACACCGCAAAACCTGGCGTAGTAATCGGTAAAGGCGGATCTGAAATCGAGAAAGTAAAAGCAGAGCTTCAGAAATTTACCGACAAGAAATTAGTGGTAGATATCAAAGAAGTGAAAAGACCTGATAAAGATGCACAGTTAGTGGCTGAGAATATTGCGCAGCAGTTAGTGAACCGTATTTCCTTCCGCCGTGCGATGAAGTCTTCCATGGGCAGAAGCTTAAAATCCGGCGCTCTTGGAATCAAAACTTCCGTATCCGGCCGTTTGGGTGGTGCAGATATGGCCCGTACCGAGTTCTACAGCGAAGGTACGATTCCGCTGCAGACACTTCGTGCTGATATTGATTATGGATTCGCTGAGGCAGATACCACCTACGGCAAAGTCGGAGTTAAGGTGTGGATCTACAAAGGCGAAATACTTCCAACGAAAGCTGACAAGGAAGGGAGCGATAAATAATGTTAATGCCGAAAAGAGTAAAACGTCGGAAACAGTTCCGTGGCTCCATGAAAGGGAAAGCTTTAAGGGGCAATACAATCAGCAATGGTGAGTATGGTATCATTGCCATGGAACCCGGATGGATCAAATCGAACCAGATCGAGGCAGCCCGTGTTGCTATGACCCGTTATATCAAGCGTGGCGGTCAGGTTTGGATTAAAATATTCCCCGATAAACCAGTAACCACGAAACCGGCTGAAACACGTATGGGTTCCGGTAAAGGATCCTTAGAGTACTGGGTAGCCGTAGTAAAACCCGGCCGTGTAATGTTCGAGATCTCAGGTGTACCGGAGGAAACGGCGAAAGAGGCACTGCGTCTTGCAACCCATAAGTTGCCTGTGAAATGTAAAGTCGTTTCTCGCGCAGACTTAGAAGGCGGTGATAAACAGTGAAAACGAATAAATTTGTAGAAGAATTAAAATCGAAATCTGTTATGGAATTAAAGGAAGAGTTAGTAGCTGCGAAAAAAGAGCTTTTTAACTTAAGGTTCCAGAATGCAACAAATCAGTTGGATAACACAAGCAGAATCAAAGAAGTTCGCAAAAACATTGCCAGAATCCAGACCGTTCTGACTGAAGCTGCGAAAGCTGCTGAGTAATAGAGAGGAGCTACACAGATGGAAAGAAATCTGAGAAAAACCCGTACGGGCAAAGTTGTCAGCAATAAAATGGATAAAACCATCGTTGTTGCCGTAGAAGACCATGTAAGACATCCTCTTTACAAAAAGATCGTAAAGAGAACTTATAAATTAAAAGCTCATGATGAGAACAATGTGTGCAATATCGGCGATACCGTAAAAGTTATGGAAACAAGACCCATTTCCAAAGATAAGAGATGGAGACTTGTGGAAGTCGTAGAAAAAGTGAAATAATTTCTTCGGGTTAAATTTTAAGGAGGTTAAAGGCATGATACAACAAGAAACAAGGCTTAAAGTTGCCGACAATACCGGTGCCAAAGAATTACTTTGTATCAGAGTTATGGGTGGTTCCACCAGAAGATATGCCAATATCGGTGACATCATTACAGCTACGGTCAAAGATGCAACGCCAGGCGGTGTTGTTAAAAAAGGCGATGTTGTAAAAGCTGTTGTGGTACGTACCGTAAAAGGCGCTCGTCGTAAAGACGGCTCTTATATAAAATTTGATGAAAATGCAGCAGTCATCATCAAAGATGACAAGACTCCCAGGGGAACACGTATTTTTGGGCCGGTAGCCAGAGAGCTTCGTGAGAAACAGTTTATGAAGATCGTATCCTTGGCTCCGGAAGTATTATAAGGAGGTGTTCTAAGAAGATGTCAGCGATCAAAATTAAAAAAGGCGACACGGTAAAAGTGATTGCCGGTAAAGATAAAGACAAAGAAGGAAAAGTCCTTTCCGTAGATCAGAAAAACGGCAGAGTCCTGGTAGAAGGCGTGAACATGGTAACCAAACATGCGAAGCCCTCCGCAGCAAACCAGAACGGCGGTATTATGCATAAAGAAGGACCGATCGATGTTTCCAACGTTATGTACCTGCACAAAGGTAAAGTAACCAGAATCGGTTACAAAATGGATGGAGACAAAAAAGTTCGTGTAGCAAAAGCTACCGGCGATGTAATTGATTAATTCTAAGGAAGGAGGTCCGGAAAGTTGAGTAGATTAAAAGAGATTTACAAAAGTGAAATCGTGGAAGCGATGACAAAAAAGTTTGGATATAAAAACGTAATGGAAGTACCGAAACTTGACAAGGTAGTTATCAACATGGGTGTTGGTGAAGCCAAAGAAAACGCAAAGCTTTTGGAAGCGGCTGTCAAGGATATGGAAACAATCACCGGCCAGAAGGCTGTGATCACCAGAGCGAAAAATTCCATCGCTAACTTCAAGATCAGAGAAGGAATGCCGATCGGATGTAAAGTAACACTTCGGGGCGAAAGAATGTATGATTTCGTAGACCGCCTCATCAACCTGGCACTTCCCCGTGTGCGTGACTTCAGAGGTGTGAACCCGAACGCATTTGACGGAAGAGGAAACTACGCGCTGGGTATTAAAGAACAGTTGATTTTCCCGGAAATCGAATATGATAAGGTTGACAAAGTACGAGGCATGGATGTCATTTTCGTTACAACCGCGAAAACCGACGAAGAAGCCCGTGAATTATTGACACAGTTCAATATGCCGTTTACCAAATAATTAGGAGGGAAAATTTCATGGCTAAGACATCAATGAA
Source organism: Diplocloster agilis (assembly GCF_019042275.1). Classification (GTDB taxonomy): domain Bacteria; phylum Bacillota; class Clostridia; order Lachnospirales; family Lachnospiraceae; genus Diplocloster; species Diplocloster agilis. Next base: position 243,856 of record NZ_JAHQCW010000001.1, on the reverse strand, counting down.
AATTAAGCAGCAGCGTCCGGCAAAATTCTCTACCAGAGAATATAACCGTTGCAGAATCTGTGGCCGTCCGCATGCTTATTTGAGAAAATACGGAATTTGCAGAATCTGTTTCCGTGAATTAGCTTATAAAGGTCAGATACCGGGCGTTAAAAAGGCTAGCTGGTGAGGCTGTGAACACTTAGCGATGAGGAGCTTGTGACGAAGAGCTTAGTGAGAACGCCGTTACCGAGACTCAGCGAGAGCGCGTCCTTTGCGATCGAGCGCTAGTCGAGCGTAACAGTCTTCGCTGCACACCTACCATCCGTGCAGTCTCGCTCACCCCAAGTCCTAGTGAGACCACCGCCGTTCCAAGACTCACAAAGAAGTATCAGTCCCGCTAATTAGCCCCGCAGATTTCAAAAAAAGGAGGTAAAACCCAAATGACAATGAGCGATCCGATTGCAGATATGCTTACAAGAATCCGTAACGCAAATACTGCAAAACATGATACCGTAGATGTACCCGCTTCCAAGATGAAACTCGCGATTGCTAATATCCTGGTAAACGAAGGATATATCGCAAAATATGATCTTGTAGAAGACGGCAGCTTTAAAACGATCCGTATTACCCTGAAATACGGTAAAGATAAAAATGAGAAAATCATAACCGGACTTAAGAGGATTTCCAAACCCGGACTTCGTGTATACGCAGGAAAAGATGAATTACCGAAGGTTTTAGGAGGACTTGGAATCGCAATTATTTCCACGAATAATGGTGTTGTAACTGATAAAGAAGCGCGTAAACTTCAGGTTGGTGGTGAAGTATTAGCGTTTGTATGGTAAGGAGGTACGGGCATGTCACGTATAGGAAGAATGCCAATCGCGGTACCCGCAGGCGTAACTGTGGATATTGCAGAAAATAATAAAGTGACTGTAAAAGGGCCGAAAGGTACTCTTGAGAGAGTATTGCCGGCTGAGATGGAAATCAAGATGGAAGATGGTCAGGTAGTTGTTACCAGACCCAACGACCTGAAGAAGATGAAATCCCTGCATGGTCTGACCAGAACGTTAATCAACAACATGGTTGTTGGTGTAACCAATGGATATGAAAAGGTACTGGAAATCAATGGTGTTGGTTACCGTGCCGCAAAATCCGGTAAGAAATTAACCCTCTCTTTGGGATATTCTCATCCGGTTGAGATGGAAGATCCGGAAGGACTGGAATCCAAGGTAGATGGTAACAAGATTACTGTCTCCGGTATTGATAAAGAAAAAGTTGGCCAATACGCTGCTGAGATCAGAGATAAGAGAAGACCGGAACCTTACAAGGGCAAAGGTATCAAATATGCTGACGAAGTTATCAGACGTAAAGTTGGTAAGACTGGTAAGAAATAATAAAGGAGGGTTAGAGAAATGGTTAGTAAGAAATCAAGAGCCGAAGTTCGGCAGAATAAACATAGAAGAATGCGCAACCGTTTCAGTGGCACAGCTGCTCGTCCGCGTCTGGCTGTGTTTCGGAGCAACAATCATATGTATGCGCAGATCATCGACGATACCGTGGGAAACACTTTAGTTTCTGCATCAACCCTTCAGAAGGATGTAAAAGCAGAGCTTAAGAAAACCAACGACGTTGAGGCGGCTGCATATCTTGGTACGGTTATCGCAAAGAAAGCCCTGGAAAAGGGAATTGATGAGGTAGTCTTCGACAGAGGCGGCTTCATATATCAAGGAAAGATCCAGGCACTGGCTGATGCAGCCAGAGAAGCCGGATTAAAATTCTAGGCAGGAAGGAGAAGAACACATGAAACGTACAATCGTTGACGCTAGTCAGTTAGAATTAACCGAAAAAGTAGTTTCCATTAAGCGTGTAACTAAGGTTGTTAAAGGTGGTCGTAACTTCCGCTTCACAGCTTTAGTAGTAGTAGGCGATGGCAATGGCCATGTGGGTGCAGGCCTTGGAAAAGCAACTGAAATCCCGGAAGCGATCCGCAAAGGGAAAGAAGATGCTGCCAAGAAACTGATCACCGTGGCAATGGATGAAAATAACAGTATTACCCATGATTTCATTGGAAAATTCGGAAGTGCTTCCGTGCTGTTAAAGAGAGCTCCTGATGGTACTGGTATCATCGCAGGCGGCCCGGCCCGTAGCGTGCTGGAGCTTGCAGGCATCAAAAATATCCGTACGAAATCCCTGGGCTCCAACAACAAGCAGAACGTGGTAATCGCTACCATCGAAGGCTTGAGACAGTTGAAAACTCCGGAAGAAGTAGCTAAGAATCGCGGCAAAGCCGTCGAAGAAATTCTGGCTTAGGAGGTAAGAAAATGGCAGAGAAATTAAAAATCACATTGGTGAAATCCACCATCGGAGCAGTTCCGAAGCATAAAAAGACAGTTGAGGCCCTTGGCCTTCGCAAATTAAACAAAACTGTGGAAATGCCGGATAATGCTGCGGTTCGTGGTATGATCCAGCAGGTGAGACACTTAGTGAAAGTAGAAGAAATCTAATAGAAACAGCAGTTAAGGAGGTGTAATGATGGACTTATCGACGTTAAGACCAGCAGAAGGATCCAAACACAGCGATAACTTCAGAAGAGGCCGCGGCCATGCATCTGGTAACGGTAAAACTGCAGGTAAAGGACATAAGGGTCAGAAAGCCCGTTCCGGAGCTCCCAGAGCCGGATTCGAAGGCGGACAGATGCCTTTGTACAGACGTATCCCGAAGAGAGGATTCACCTGCAGAAATTCAAAAGAAATCGTAGCAATAAATCTGGACGCTCTTGAAGTGTTTGACAATGACGCAGTAGTTTCCGTTGAGGCTTTGTTAGAAAAAGGTATAATCAAAAACCCCAGAGATGGTGTTAAAATTCTTGGAAATGGAGAATTAACTAAGAAGCTTACCGTACAGGCAAATGCTTTCAGTGCAAATGCTGCAGCTAAAATCGAAGCTCTTGGTGGAAAAGCAGAGGTGATCTAATTGCTCGAAACACTTCGTAATGCATTTAGAATAAAAGACATAAGAAATAAGCTCTTATTCACATTTGCCATGTTGGTAGTCGTACGTATCGGTTCACAGCTCCCGATTCCGGGAGTGAACCGGTTGTACTTCCAGCAGTGGTTCCAGCAGCATTCCGGAGATGCCTTCAATTTCTTTGATGCATTTACCGGCGGATCTTTTACTTCGATGTCGATCTTCGCCCTTAGCATTACCCCGTACATCACATCTTCCATTATTATGCAGTTGCTGACCATCGCAATTCCAAAACTGGAAGAGATGCACAAGGAAGAGGACGGCAGAAAGAAAATCGTAGCCATCACCCGTTATGTAACGGTTGCCCTTGCGCTGATCGAATCCATCGCAATGGCGGTTGGCTTTGGTCGTCAGGGATTATTACTGGACTACAACTTCGTAAGCGTGGCAATGACAGTTGTTACGATGACGGCAGGTAGTGCATTCCTTATGTGGATTGGTGAACGTATTACGGAAAACGGTGTTGGAAATGGTATCTCTATCGTATTGCTGATCAACATTATTTCCCGGCTTCCTCAGGATATCGGTACTTTATTCCAGCGGTTTGTTCAGGGGAAAAGTGTTGCGAAAGCCGGCTTAGCGATAGTCATTATCCTGGCAGTTATCCTGTTTACAGTAGTATTTGTTATCGTGCTGCAGGATGGAGAGCGCAGAATACCGGTGCAGTATGCCAAGAAGATGCAGGGGCGCAAAATGGTAGGCGGCCAGTCTACACATATCCCGCTGCGGGTAAATACGGCCGGAGTTATTCCGGTTATCTTCGCATCGTCACTGATGCAGTTTCCGATTGTTATCGCAACATTCATCGGGAAAGGGCAGGATAGTACGATTTTGGCGGTATTGAACTCCGGAAATTGGTGTAATCCTCAAAAACCGGCCTACTCCGTGGGCTTACTGGTATACATTATATTAATCGTATTCTTTGCATACTTCTATACTTCCATTACTTTTAATCCGATGGAAATCGCGAACAATATGAAAAAACAGGGCGGATTCGTACCTGGTATCCGTCCCGGAAAACCTACTACGGAGTATTTAACAAGAATTCTGAACTATATTATCTTTATCGGAGCTGTCGGCCTGACCATTGTATCGGTTATCCCGATCATCTTCAGCGGCGTATTCGGAGCTCATGTTTCCTTTGGAGGAACTTCACTGATCATTATCGTGGGTGTTATCCTGGAAACATTAAAGCAAATCGAATCACAGATGCTGGTTCGCTCCTACAAAGGTTTCCTGAATGACTAATGCGATTGACCCGACAAGGGGCGGACTTTGATTGGTTCGCCCTTTTAGGGCATAACTATGGTAATACCCTGCGGGTATACCTGTATGCCATTGAATACATGGCATAAATATGGTAATTATTGGTAATACTTCATAATGGAGGAGGAATCACTATGAAAATAATTATGCTTGGAGCACCCGGCGCCGGGAAAGGAACACAGGCGGAAAAGATTGCAGAGAAATATCAGATTCCCCACATCTCCACCGGAGACATTTTCAGAGCGAATATCAAAAATGGTACGGAATTAGGAAAGAAAGCGAAGACCTATATGGATCAGGGACTTCTGGTTCCTGACGAACTGGTTGTAGATCTGGTCGTGGACCGTGTACAGCAGGACGACTGTAAAAAGGGTTATATCCTGGACGGATTTCCCAGAACGATCCCTCAGGCAGAGGCATTGGATGCCGCGTTATCTGCAAACGGTGAGAAAATCGACTACGCCGTAAACGTAGAAGTAGCAGACGAAAATATCATCAATCGTATGGCCGGCAGAAGAGCCTGCTTAAACTGCGGAGCTACATATCATGTAGTTACAATTCCTCCAAAGGAAGAAGGCATCTGCGATAAGTGCGGAAGTGAACTCGTATTAAGAGAAGATGATAAGCCGGAAACTGTAAAGAAACGTCTGGATGTGTATCACGACCAGACCCAGCCCCTGATTGAATACTATACTGAGAAGAAAATATTGGTAGAGGTAGACGGAACAAGGGATATGGCAGTAGTATTCGGTGACATCGTAAAGGTTTTGGGAGCGTAAAAATATGGCTGTGACAATAAAATCTGCCAGAGAAATTGAGCTGATGAGAGAAGCTGGCAGGATACTTGAAAAAGTACACGAGGAAATGGAGAAAGCGGTTCGTCCGGGTATCTCAACAAAAGATATCGATCTCTTGGGCGAAGAGCTGATCCGAAGCTTTGGTTGTATCCCGTCCTTTCTGGGATATAACGGGTATCCGGCTTCTATCTGTGTTTCCGTAAATGACGAGGTGGTGCATGGAATTCCCGATAAGCATCACATCATCCAGGAAGGCGATATCGTGAGCCTGGACGCGGGAGTCATTTACAAAGGATATCAATCCGACGCGGCGAGAACGCATGCGGTCGGGGAGATCAGCCAGGAGGCCAGACAGCTCATTGACGTGACAAAACAGAGTTTCTTTGAAGGAATCAAGTATGCCAGAGCAGGACATCATCTCCATGAGATATCCGCTGCGATCGCCGATTATGCCGAGAGCTTTGGTTACGGCGTAGTTCGGGATCTGGTAGGCCACGGCATAGGGAAGGAAATGCACGAGGATCCTCAGATACCAAACTTCCGACAGAAGAGAAGAGGAATACTCCTGCAACCCGGAATGACACTTGCTATTGAGCCTATGATCAATGCAGGCCGTTATGATGTGGCTTGGCTTGACGATGACTGGACAGTAGTAACAGATGACGGTTCTTTGTCCGCCCATTACGAAAATACGGTTCTGATCACAGATGGGGATCCGGAAATTTTCACTCTTTCGAAGTAGAGGTTTGGCTATGGAAGATTGGAAAGCGGGAATGCTGGCGAAGGCAAAGGCAGGTCATGATAAAGACCAGTTATATGTCATAATAAAAGTAGAACCGGAATATGTATATCTGGCGGACGGTAAAAAAAGGACGCTGGACCGGCCCAAAAAGAAAAACCGGAGACATGTCCAGATCATCAAGCGGGCATCCGGTGAGCTGCAGACGAAATTTGAAAACGGAAGTAAAATCATAGACGAAGAAATCAAATATATATTGAAAGCCTATCAGGCGACAATGGTGAGTAAGGAGGTCTAAACTATGTCAAAAGCCGATGTTATCGAGATCGAAGGAACAGTTGTAGAGAAGCTGCCGAATGCTATGTTTCAGGTGGAATTGGAAAACGGCCACAAGGTGCTGGCTCATATCAGCGGAAAGCTGCGTATGAATTTTATCCGTATTCTGCCGGGCGATAAGGTAACGATTGAACTGTCTCCCTACGATTTATCCAAGGGCAGAATTATCTGGAGAGATAAATAACCAGACAAAAACAGTGAGATATACCCATAAAATTCAGAGAATTTATGGAAGATTTGTCTTGCATTATAATATGGTTGATGTTATAATATAAAACGGACGTTTTTTGGGGCCCTTTTGTAGTTATGCCCTGAAAATAGATAAGAAAAGCCCGCGGGCATACCGAGATGTCCGGCAAAAATGGGCAAATTTAAGGAATCGCCTTATGGCAAGAAAGGAGGGTTTTCCGTGAAGGTAAGATCATCTGTAAAACCTATTTGCGAAAAGTGCAAAGTTATTAAAAGAAAAGGAAGTATCAGAGTTATCTGTGAAAATCCGAAACACAAACAGAGACAGGGCTGATTTGTCTTGTCAGGTTCCATTTTATTCGTGCGGCTGCAGTATGAACCACGAGGCTGCGTTGTTCATACTGGTTTAAATAATTCAATAGATTCCGTTTTTCAATACCGAGGGAAAACAGAATTGACTTTTGAAACGTAATATGTCTTTAAAAGACAGACATGAACAAGGAAATACTTACAGTATACCTATATGTCTTTAAAAGACAGACATGAACAAGGAAATTATTGCAATGATTAACTAATGGAGGTGTAATGCGCACATGGCTCGTATCGCTGGTGTAGACTTACCGAGAGAAAAACGTGTAGAGATTGGCTTGACTTACATCTACGGAATTGGAAGAACGAGTTCCAACCGTATTTTGGCAGAAGCGAAAGTAAACCCCGACACCCGTGTCCGGGATTTGACGGATGAAGAAGTTGGTAGAATCCGTGACGTCATCGATGCAACCCAGATGGTTGAAGGTGATTTGAGACGTGAAATTGCCATGAATATCAAGAGATTACAGGAAATCGGCTGCTATCGTGGTATCCGTCATAGAAAAGGACTCCCGGTTCGCGGTCAGAAGACTAAGACAAACGCAAGAACCAGAAAAGGTCCGAAGAGAACAGTAGCAAATAAGAAGAAATAATCTTCTGCTGTAGATCTTGATAAAAACTATTATTTGTCTTAAAAGGCAGACAAATTTAAGGAAACACCCTTCGGGTATACCTTTATGTCTTGAAAGACAGACAAATTTAAGGAAAGGAAAATAGTTTAAAATGGCTAAAAAAGTTACCAAAAAAGTGACAAAAAAGCGTGTAAAGAAGAACATTGAGCGCGGACAAGCGCATATCCAGTCTTCTTTTAACAATACAATTGTAACCTTGACGGATACGGAAGGTAATGCAATTTCCTGGGCAAGTGCGGGAGGATTAGGATTCCGCGGTTCCAGAAAGTCCACTCCTTATGCAGCACAGATGGCAGCAGAGACTGCAACGAAGGCAGCATTAGTTCACGGCCTTAAGACTGTAGACGTTATGGTAAAGGGTCCCGGATCAGGAAGAGAAGCAGCGATCCGCGCGCTTCAGGCCTGTGGTTTGGAAGTAACCAGTATCAGGGATTGCACTCCGGTTCCTCATAACGGATGTCGTCCGCCAAAACGTAGAAGAGTCTAATAGGAGGTGTAGTTGACATGGCAGTTAATAGAGTACCCGTCCTGAAAAGATGCAGATCCCTTGGACTGGATCCGATCTATTTAGGATATGATAAAAAATCCAGAAGAGAATTAAAAAGATCAAACCGGAAAATGAGTGAGTACGGTTTGCAGCTTCGTGAGAAACAGAAAGCGAAATTTATTTACGGAGTATTGGAAAAACCTTTCCGTAACTACTATGCGAAAGCAGATAAAATGCGCGGCATGACCGGTGAAAACCTGATGATCTTATTAGAGAGACGTCTGGACAGCGTAATCTACCGTATGGGATTTGCCAGAACGAGAAGAGAGGCAAGACAGGTAGTGGATCATAAGCACATCACCGTGAACGGAAAGTGCGTGAACATTCCTTCCTACTTAATCAAAGCCGGGGATGTTATTGAAATCAAAGAAAAATGCAAAGGATACCAAAGATATAAAGATATCTTGGAAGCGGCAGGCGGAAGACTGGTTCCCGAATGGCTGGATGTGGATCAGGAGAATCTGAAAGGTACCGTTAAGGAGCTCCCGAACAGAGAAGCCATCGATGTTCCGGTAGATGAGATGCTTATCGTCGAATTATATTCCAAATAATCCTTAAAGGCTTGTGGTATATAATCACCCTCAGAACAATGATAACCCAAAAGGAGGGGCTTTGTAGTGTTCGATTTTAATAAACCCAAAATTGATATTACGGAAATCTCAGAAGATAAAAAGTATGGCAGATTTGTCGTAGAGCCTTTGGAGCGAGGATATGGAACAACTCTTGGTAATTCCCTCAGAAGAATTATGCTTTCGTCTCTGCCCGGCGCAGCAGTAAGCCAGGTGAAGATCGAAGGTGTTCTGCATGAATTCAGCACGATCCCCGGTGTTAAGGAAGATGTGACGGAAGTCATCATGAACATCAAGAGTCTGGCCATCAAGAACAACAGTGATACCAATGAGCCTAAAGTGGCCTATATCGAGTTCGAAGGTGAAGGGGTTGTAACAGCGGCGGATATCCAGGTTGATCCGGATATTGAAATCATGAATCCTGATCTGGTAATCGCGACCTTGAACGGCGGAGCGGACAGCAAGCTGTATATGGAGCTGACCATAACCAAAGGCAGAGGTTACGTAAGCGCTGACAAGAATAAAGATGAAGAGCTTCCCATCGGTGTGATCGCCGTGGACTCCATCTATACTCCGGTTGAGCGTGTGAACATGGCGGTAGAGAATACCCGTGTCGGCCAGGTAACGGACTTTGATAAACTGACGCTGGATGTATATACGAACGGAACATTAGCTCCGGACGAGGCAGTAAGTCTGGCTGCTAAGGTACTGAGTGAGCATCTGAGTTTATTTATAGATTTGTCCGAAAATGCGAAGACAGCAGAGGTAATGATTGAAAAAGAGGACAATGAAAAAGAAAAAGTACTGGAAATGAACATTGATGAACTGGAATTATCCGTTCGTTCCTACAATTGTCTGAAGAGAGCCGGTATCAATACGGTCGAAGAGCTGTGTAACCGGACTTCCGAGGATATGATGAAGGTCCGTAACCTGGGACGCAAATCCCTGGAAGAGGTACTGGCGAAATTAAAAGAACTTGGTTTAGAGTTAAACCATACGGAAGAATAGTAGTAGGAGGTAAGGCGTAAAATGGCAGGATATAGAAAGCTTGGCAGAACATCAAGCCAGAGAAAAGCTTTGATCAGAAACCAGGTGACCAGCCTGATCAATAACGGCAAGATCATCACCACGGAAGCGAAAGCAAAAGAAATCCGCAAAGTGGCTGAAGGCTTGATCGCCATGGCAGTAAAAGAAAAAGATAATTACGAAACCGTTACGGTAACCGCTAAGGTTCCCCGTAAGGATAAAGACGGCAAGAGAATCAAAGAAGTACAGGATGGCAAGAAGGTACAGCTGTTCGACGAAGTGGAGAAGACTGTAACCAAAGACGCTCCGTCCAGACTTCATGCCAGAAGACAGATGTTAAAGGTTCTCTATCCCGTAAAAGAAGTACCTGCAAAAGCTGCAGGCAGAAAGAAAAACACCAAGGATGTGGATCTGACTGAGAAATTATTCAAAGAGATCGCTCCGAAGTATGAGAACCGCAACGGCGGCTACACCAGAATCGTGAAAATCGGCCCGAGAAAAGGCGATGCAGCGATGGAGGTTGTACTGGAGTTAGTATAATCTATTTTCCTGGTATAAAGCGGGAAGGATAGACTGCGAATTTTAAAACAGATAAAAGGTTCAGTGGACAGGTATAGTGCTGTCCATTGGATCTTTTTTTGTTTGGTAAATGCAGGAAGCAAAACATGAAATTGACGGATCTTTATTTCAGTATTAGAATAAAAGTATCAAATAAGGAACAAATTCGAGGATAATGTTATGAAAATAGCTATATGCGAAGATGTATCTAAAGATGAGGTTATTCTAAGAAGCTATCTGTCCCGGTATGCAGCAGCGCATGGATTATGCGTGATAATCGATGGATATAACGGGCCGGAAGAATTTTTATTGGCTCAGCCGCAGAATTATTATGATATTATATTTTTGAATATTTTTTTCACGGAATCCCATCTCAACGGAATAGAGCTGGCAGTAGAGATCCGGGATAAGCAAGTCATGAGCCTGCTGGTTTTTGTGTCGGACAGTACGGATTATGCCTATGAAAGCTACGATATAGGTGCGGTTCATTATCTGTTAAAACCAATCGCTTTCACTGGATTTTCAAAAGCAATGAACAGATGTGTAAATCTGCTTGAGGATTATGGTCATACTATTTATATAAAATTGGCGGGAGGACCCCAGCTTAAGCTTTGGCAAAGAGACATCATGTACATAGAGAGTTTCGATCGCATCGCGGTGATCCATACCCAGGGAGGGACCTATCAGGTGTACCTGCGGATGAAGGAGCTGAGCAGTATGCTGGATCCGATTCTGTTCGTGAGGGTGCAGAGGAGTTATATTGTGAACCTGAGGTTCATCCAAAATCTGAAGTCAAATTTCGTAGTACTGAAAAACGGTATGCAGATTTCGCTGGGACGATCATTGCGGGACAGCGTCAAAAAGAAATATCAGGAATACCTGCAGATTCTGTCCGGACAGATAGATCCTACTGCTATATAGATTAAGGTGGATCATGAGCTACCGTCCCACTGCAAAGAACCGGTAACGGATACTGGTAACGGTTTAGCCATGCCGTAAACTGCATGTTTTTGCTGTAAACTGCCGGCAGAATTTTTGGGAGGTTGCTTTATAATAAAGTTATGGGGTTTATCCGCAAGCTCCTGAAACTAAAAATCTATATGCGAACAGGAGGTCCAAAGATGACATTAAAAGTTGCAAATGTGGAAAGCAAAAGCGTTTCGATCGAATTAAGCGAAGTTACGGGTGACCTGGCCCTGGTGAAATTTCATCTGCTGCAGGGGTGTCTCCCCGCTACGAACAGTAACTATCTGGGAATCTGGCCTGCCGTGGAGGCTGTGAAGGGGGCTGCGATCCCTTGGGACAGCGCACCGTCGAAAACGAAGAAGATCCAGACGGACAGTGAGGATTCCAGCGTCACAATGACTCATCTGGATCTGACGCAGGGCAGCTATATCATAGGATATTCTGTTTCCGCCTATCAGGAGGTTAAGCCGGTCAATAATTTCTGCGCCAGTGCCTTTATTCCTAAGTTGGGGCAGGGCGTGACTTATGAGTATCTGAGTGTAAATTTGAGTATTCGTACGATCCTGCCAAAATCTATCATCATCGATTATACTACCCTGCCCAACTACCGTCCGGATCACTACAATAACTGGATCGGTATCTGGGATATCACGACTGATATCTATAAGGATAATCCGATTAGCTATGTGCAGATCGAGAGTGACATGAGCAAAGATTATGTGGCGCTGGATGATTTTACTGGTATCAGCGGACATCGTTATGTAGCGGCTTATTTTATGGATGGTTGGTCACGGGAGGTCGTCAATTTGTCCAGAAGAGGTATCGCTGCGACCACATATTTTGACACGGTCGAATCCTGATAGATTAAACATGAAGCGTCCAGGTAGGTTGAGCGAGAATCTGGGCAGCGGATGCAATATCATACTAAAAAAAGGGGCCGAAGGCTTGAAATTTTTCAAGCGGGATGGCCCCTTTTTTATAACATCCATACGTCTTGGCATGGGTGTAGGATGGCGTATTGTCAAATTATGGAGTGTGAGTTAAAACAGAGAAAAGGGGTGTTCAGTTGATATTTTATAAAATATTTCCCGGACTTTATACCGGCGGCAGGCCCGCAGAGCAGTCAAACGCGTATTTGATAATACCGGAGGGGAAACAGGCTCCCGATTCATTGCCAATGAAGGAGGCATTCTCTAATACTGTTGGCTCGGATGCCAGCTTCGTGTTCTTCCCATACTCAGTTGGATTCCCGGATGAGAGACAAGCAGCCAGGTTAAAAGGGCAGGTCGCAATGCTGCTGCAGAGAATGCAGAATGTCCAGAGAGCTATATTCTGGATGTCCGATCCCGACTACATATCGGATTCCACGGTTACGGCGCTGGGGATCTCAATCCACGGAAATCGTGTGTTCGGAGCGTGCACGTTCCAGTTGACCGGCGGCCTAGCTTTTCAGGTGGTCAACGATGCAAAGATCAAAGTGGAGGAAGAGAAGGTACGGTTCGAGACTGCAGGCGGACAGCCGCCCGCGTTTGCCTTCCGTCCGGATTTCCGGCCTGGGGAATATCAGATTTTTGACTGCTTCCTGTCTTTGGACGGGGATAACTGCGGCCGGTTTTCCTTTTCCCTGAATATATCACTGAAGGAGTTTATTGACCAGATGCAACCGGGCATGGAATACTTGTACACAGACGACGGGATGAAGAAAAGTATTTTTGCCCCGCTTTTTCCGCCGGCGGGATCCGGACACCAAACCCTTTCCTTTGAGGTCCGTCTGGATCCCTGTGATATCAGAAACCGGAGAAGAGAGATGTCCGGCACCATGGAGGACTACGCGGTCCGTCCCACGGTCTGGAATCTGATCCATATCAATCCTTCAGAAGGGATTCCGTCTTTTTTCGAAAGCATCTATGGAGCCGGGCTCTTCCTGCTGCCATGCTGTGAGACGAAGGAGGGGTATCCGGCCCGTTTTACCTTTTCCGAGAGCTTTGGGGAAAGATACCACCGGCTGTGCCCAGAGGGTGATTTCAGGATCCTGGGTGAGGACATAACGGTTCCGTTATTATGCGGTCTGAACGGCACGGAGTTTTTTGAAATGCCTGCTGGGGGCATCTTACGTTTTCTGTCGGGTCTGCCCGCTTTCGCTCCTAAGGTAACGGGAGATAAGCCGGAAGTGGGCAAGGCGGACGATCCGGATGCTCCCCGCTTGTCATCTGAACACAGAACCTCCTGGGTGGGTCTGCCGGACGTCGGGACCGAGTATGTGGCCCAGCCGAAGGGGCATCCCTTCTACGGTCCGGGTCAGAGTCAGCTTTTGATTCATAAGACCCCTTCCTTTTCCATGGAAGGACAGAAGGATCTTTTTTTTCCTATGATTCCCTATGCAGGTGTATGCGCTGGGGACAAAGAACGTGTCATTCTTCTGGAAGCTAACGTCCTGTCGCGGGAGAGGTGTGAGCGGATCGGACGGCAGACCATAGGGCGGACAAAAAGCTCTGCTGATCTGCACAGAATACCCGACGGGGAAAGTATGTCTTATGTGACGACGCCCTGCGGGCTGCTGGCCGGTCTTAACGGGAACCAATGGAAAGGGATCTATCTGGCCAGTGGAAAGGCTTCCGGAGCCGGGGAGGAACATCTCTGGTTCGAAAAGCCGGACGATATGCTCATACAGGCTTTCCAATCGGGAAGCTTATTCCTGGTAGCTGTGGATCCGCAATACATAGAGGGATCCTTCCATAACGAGATTCATTTGCAGGACTGGCTGATGCGTCTGCCCATCGGTTATAAGGTAAGCTACGGGCACTATGGGGGGATCATGATCGTAAAAGGCTGCAAGGGCGCGTTATATGACCCGCTGGACCGGTCACGGGACGAGAAGAAAAGCCTGATCGCGAATCCCGGCGCATGGTCATACCGGGCGGAATTCTCTTCTCCGGTCATCGACGGCAGAAGGGAACCATCCCAGCAGCAACTGCTGGCCCAATGGCTCGTAGATTATTTCGAACAGGCCTATGAGTCGGAGGATAAGAGCTACTTCCAAAAGTTTAACAACATCGCCGCGGATCCTGACTGGCAGGGGATCTTATTTCTCAGGATGCCATTGGATGCGGACACGCTGCCGGCATCAATGACCGGCCTGCTGAACGGGGTGTCGGATCCCTCTTTGCTGTGCGTGCATCATCTGGGAATTTCTTTTTGCACGGTGGAACAGGAGGGGCGGGAATTGCGCCAGGACCGGGAGGGAAACCTGTTCGGACTGATTTACTATAAGGATCCCGCTCTTAGGGGGCAGCAGGTCGAAGTGGTTCCCCCGGAAGCGGCAGACAGGGACAACTTCCGGCTTCTTATGCTGAAAGTGCTGTTCAGGGATTCCGTGGTTGCGGATTTGCAGTGTTACGCGCAGATTTCCTTTACGGAACTGTTCGGTACGCCGATCCATAAGATGGGGAACGGAGGTAACCCCTATCAGGCCGCGCTCCTGTCCGGCCGGCTTCAGGACAGGGATGGGGTTCAGATGTTTGTGCTGGAAAATATAGGCGAGAGTGAATTCCTTATGGACAGCAACATCCTGAACCGGGTTGTGCTGACCGGTGTGAATATGGGCGGAAGCGGTGTGGATACGGAGTTTGCGCTCAGAGGAATTCTGGACTTTGAGATTCTGGAGGAAGAAGAGGGAAAACCGATGGATTTGCTCTCGTATGGAACGGAAAAAACAGGAGATTCCGCGGGCCTGGTATTCTCAAACGCCGTCCTGCATCTGTCCACGGCAGGCGGACGGCAGGAATTTACCCCGATGTGGGATCAAGCCTGCCTGGACAGGGTGAAGAGCCGGCCAAGGAGAGGAAGCCTGTGTGCCTGTCTGCCCCTGACGCCCCAGGGTCCGGAAGCGGGGGACACATCGCTGATGCCGGAAAAACTTGGCTATCTCACGGTTGCCTCAGGCGCCCGCTTAAGCCGGCTGACCAATTCTGCCTGGTTCGGCCTGCGTTTCACATTGGCGCTGGGTTCGGCCGGCGGACTGGCTGGGAAAGAAGGCTGGGAAGCGCAGCTGCTGCTGGCCTGGAATCCGGCATCGAAAAACGAGAAGCCGGAACTGTTTATAGGAATCCGGCTGCCGGGGGGAGGCCAGGATGCGGACAGCAAAGGCGCCGGCACCGGCGGTAACCGGGACAGCGTGAACAGTGGGGAAGGTATTCTGGGGATTGAAAATGTCTGGAAGCTGTCTATTGGGAACATAGAGCTTTGTTACGACCGGGAACAGGAGGCATTTATGCTGCTGATGCGGGATGTGGCATTGAAAATATTCGATATTCTGAAGTTCCCTCCCACCGGGGCGGTACAGTTCGATTTGTTCGGACCGGGGGAAGAAGCCGTGATTCGGGAATGCGGATGGTACGCCCTCTACCGGCGGGATGAAGAAAAAAAGGAGGATCGGATGATATGAAGATATATGAATTTATCCAGCTGGTTCTGTCGGCGGATCCACAGGCCGGAGATATCTATGAAACTGTGATGTTGCAGCTGCAGCTTTATTTTGGAAATCCTCAGCTTCAGATCCGCGTATACGTGGACAACTCTCCAAATTTTGGACATCAGGCCACAACGATCCATATACTGCGCAGGTTCCTGCGACTCTTCCGTCCCCGGGGCGCCGTCAACGTTCTCTATGATATACGCCGGCACGAAGGGGAAAGACCATTAATTGATAAGCTGGAGATCCTGGTGGAAATGTTCGATAAAAGAAAAAAAGGAACTCAAAGCATTAATTTTGAGGGCCAGCAAGTCTGGTTTACACCATTTGATCCGGACAAAGCATCTTTGCCGTTAGCTGATTTTGGGTTTACGGGTGGGTATGACAATCCGTTTAGTGAAATGCCCAAGATACTGGCGGTAGATGTTTTTCTGCGCCTGGAACCTTATAATTGGCACCGGCCCAGCATGATTGAGTGGCTGGATGATGCGGGAGAATACTGTTCCCGGCGATTACAGAATGTTTACGGGGTATATTACGAAGGTTTTGACCTGTTCCAGAAAATGGCTTATGCTTACGACCAGGAAGACTTTATGCTGCAGCCCGCGGCATTAGCCTGGTTCACCCATAACATTCCAAATCCCAATATACAGAGTCAATCGGCCATGGCGCTGGATCTGATCAGCCGGCGGGGTAATCAGCTGCTGTGGCCGGTGTATGGGTTTCATACGCTGGCGGAAACCGGCACTATTCCCGTTGCGCTGCTGAACTATGGCTTGGCGGCCCTATACTATGCATCGCTCCAGCAAAAGCCGGTGCTTATGGTAATTCTGAGCAAATTTTCCAAGCCTGCGGCGGAAATCGCATGCTTGTTGAACGACTTTCGGGAACAGGACGAGGAGGCTATCACAGGATATACCAGAAATATGAATTCCCTATTCTACGATGCAGACAGCAGGCGGAAGGAAGGGAATGCCCTGCGGGAGCTATTACGACAGGTGCAGGCAGCGGGACTGGACCTGTCCATGATCAAGATAGCGGAACAGGTTACCCCGGTGGTTCTTCAGAATATATTTGCGGATACGGATATTGCGCTCCATGTTCTATTTCTGGGGGATGTGGTGGAACCGCTCTTCCGCGGGCTGTTTATAGAAGCGGACATGCCTCCGGTGTTTGAAGGGCAGGGGACGGCCAGCTTCATGATCTCCTGGGGACGCCCGTATCTGCATTTTAACGGCTCTAATAATGGGGATCAGAATAATTATGACCTGTTCCACGCGGACATAGCATTTGCGGAGGAACTGCAGGAGATTGCGACGAACCCCACTATCCCGGTCAGTCAGCCGACACAGGGAAGACTTTACACCGGCCTGGAACGTATCCATAACCTTCTGCACTTTTTTATCTATTGTCATGAGCGGGGGAATCAATATACGGAGTTCTTTGACCGCCTGGCGCAGCTCATGGGAGAGATGGAAAATGATAAGCTGATGATGGGAATGGTGGCCTGCTTCGCCTACTTGGAGGATCGGGTGGAAGGGGCGGTTCAGGCAACATACCGTGCAAGCGCTCCCCTTACGTTGCAGGAAGTCCTGAAGTCCTTTACGCAGGCGGCGATGCATCGGCCGTTTTCCTTATACGACTGCCTTCCGGACAGCAACCTGACTTCCTATCTGCGCACCTACCTGGAAGCTTTCCCCCTTGGCGGAGAAGGCTTACAGGTGACGCCTGCATATGATGACGACGGGGAACTGATCAGGGTGGTGGTTTCGGACGCCGGCACGGAACTGTATGGGATACCGATGGTGATAACGCTTGTATTTGAACATTTTTTTGAAACGGGAGATGTAACGGCAGCTCTGTCCTGCAGATCCCGGGAAGACTGGGAATTCCTGCCCTGGATAAAGCTCTCGAATATAGGGTTCGACCTTCAGATACCGGAAAACGCAGTGCCGGTCTGGGGAGGGATTACCGCTACCTACACGGATTCAGATATGGATTCCGGTGCATTTATAGGTCCCGGTACATTTATAGATTCCGGTATAGGTACAAATATAGATACATACGCGGACACGGACATACGCTTTTTACTGCAATATCCGGTTATCAATCAGGTATGGGTTCTGTCCGCCGTATGGGACAAGCCGTTTAGCGCCTTAACGGTGCTCTGCCGGCTGGCGGGTAATCTGGACTTTATGGAGATCCTGCCGGCTCCGCTGCGGGACCTGGCGGGAATCGGGGCGAAAGAGATATCCCTGTCCTATGACACGCGGGAACACCGGCTGCAGTCCGTTATGATCCGTCTGGAGGCCGGTGAGGCTTGGACTTTCTGCGAGGAACCGGAATTATCCATACTGCCGGGAATCTGCATTACAGTTACGGATCCGGGCAGTTTCGAGCATCGGGGCATGTCCGCTGAGATAACCGGACAGATTACATTGGAAAATGAAGGGCGGACCTCGGTCCTCGAAGTGTGGGCGCGGTTCCCCGAATTCCGGGCGGGCCTCTCCCTGGGAAGCGAAAAGCTGATACTTTCGGATCTTCTTAAGATTCTATCGCCCGATATCAAGCTGCCGGAGTCCTTCGAGGTATCCGTTCTCCAGATGGAGCTGGACCTTCAGCGGAAGAACTGGCAGTTCGGATGCTATATCGATATGGACTGGGAAGTGCTGGATATTTTCACGGTTACCGGGCTGGGCTTGAGCCTGCAGCACGGGGGGAGCAATAATGCGGCGATGCTGGCGGGAAGCGTGGATTTTCTTCCGGACGGTCCGATGCCCATCGCAGTGTCCGTGACTGCCGGCTATACTTCGGAAAATGGATGGAAGTTTAAGGGAGAGGTGACGAACGGTCAGCAGGTACAGTTATCCGCCGTTCTCTCCGAATATATCGGGAAGAGCGGGGGGATATCTGAAGGAGAACCGGACTTCCCGCTGTGCAGGATAGAAATCCTGTTTGAAAGCAATACAAGCAGGTGGAGAATCAGCGCCGCGTCCCAGGAGCCGTGGGTGGTGCCCTTTATAGAAAACCTGTCTGTAGAAGCTTCAGTTTCCCTGGGAACAATTGCGCCGGAGGAACATACCGGCCTGCACGGAGCCGTCATACAGGCAACTGCTAAAGGGGCAGGCAGCGAGTTCCTGCAGACAGCCTCACCGGGATCTGAAAGCGCTCTCTATGCCTACATGTGGGCACATGTGGTCTGGTCGAATATCGATCTGACCCTCTGGTACCGGTACGCGGGTCCCAAGGGGACGTACGGGTTCGGTCTTACCTGCGAGGGGATCGGAACCGCGATGCTGGAAAAATCTTCGGAGGAAGAGGGGTGGAAGGCGGATATCCGCTTCCAGGAAGGAGTCACACTGGGCAGTATTCTATGCAGGATGATTTCCTGGGCTACCAACAAAAGCTTCGGGCTGGAAGCGCCGTGGAATGTGCTGGATGCCATCTCTCCAAAGAATTTTCACATCCTATATTATTTTAAAACGAATCAGGTTGCCCTTCAGATGGATATTGATCCGATCGATCTGGGGATCGCCAAGATCAGCGGGATACGGGTAGAATACCATAGCGGCGGGGGGATGCAGGAGAAAGGGGTTTTCATCACCATCGACGGATCGTTTGCGTGGATGCAGGGGGATTCCATCAACTGGAACGCCGCAAAGCCCGGCAGCGCGCCGGCGCCGGACGGGAGCGGTTCTTCTTCCTTTATCCTGCGCACTCTGGCAGCCGGACAGCATATCGGGATTGAGGGACTGGCACAGGCGGATACGGTAGAAAAAGCGATGTTGGCTATCAATACCCTGGAGCCTCCAAAAGGAGAAAAGCTGCCCCCGGTCGCCTATTCCTCAGAGGGCGGCTGGCTGATCGCTGCGGATTTTGGAATTCTGAAGAGTAAAGGGGAAAAGGATTATATGGTGGATGCCCAGATCGTATTCTGCGATCCGGTTTTATATGCGCTGCGCCTGCGGCTAAATGGCGCCGCAGCCAAGGTATTTAAGGGACTGGACATCCAGGTGCTCTACCGGAAGGTCTCCGATACCATTGGCGTCTTCCAGATGGAAGTTACGCTGCCGGACACCATGCGGTATCTCACCGTCGGCGCTTACAGCCTGACCTTGCCGGTCTTCGGCCTCGCTGTCTATACGAACGGGGATTATCAGGTGGATATTGGTTTTCCGTGGAACCAGGACTTTGGGCGATCCCTGGCGGTGGAGGGCATTATCTATCCCTTCATTCCTATAACCGGGGCGGCAGGGATCTACTTCGGGAGCCTTTCCGACGAGACTGCGGGTGACCTGATCCCCCATTCGGAGGACGGGTTATTTCAGCCGGTGATCACTTTTGGCTTCGGCATCCGGGCCGGCTTCGGAAAATCAGTCCACTACGGGATTTTAAACGCGGGATTTTCTCTGACAATCATGGCCATCATCGAGGGGGTTCTGGCTAAATGGAATCCTTACCCGATGGCGGAGCTTGGAGTGCTTGGTGACGAGGCTTCCCTGGATACGGATTATTATTATAAGCTGACCGGTATCGCTGGAATTTCGGGGCAGTTGTTCGGCAGCGTTGATTTTGCGATTATTAAAGCAGAGGTGAATGTGTCATTATCGCTCTATGTCCAGTTTACCTTTGAAGCCTACCGTGCGGTGGTGCTAAGCGTGGCGGTAGGGGTCGAGGTAGAACTCAGCGTATCCATCAATCTGGGCATATTCAAGATCAGGATTCATTTCAGCTTTTCTCTTAAGATAAAGGAGAGTTTTTCTTTGGGCTCAGACAGCAAAGGTCCCTGGGAATTGGGCCGGACGCCTTACGGCGGGCTGCAGATGCCGGCGGGCAGGCTGCAGGGGCCGGCCGGAACCCGGCTGTCCAGGCTGCCCCGGAGGGAGTACAACCTCCAATGGAACAGGCTTCGCCCGTCCGGCGAAAAGCAGTGTTTGACGGGGTACATAAGCGCTTCCCTGACTGCAGCGGCGGATGAGTGGGGGAGCGGGAGCGTGGCGCCGTGCATGGTGATTCTGCTTCTTCTGGATACTACACTGCCCGCTTCCAAAGACCGGGATTCCGCGGTACGAAAAGCCTTAGGATCTCAGCCCGATACTGCGTTTGAACGATTGACTAAGATGATCGGCCGCTGGCTGGTCGCAGCCCTGCAGGATCAGGGGGATTATTCGCCCGGGGAGGCGGACGGACTGGTTATTACCAAGGAGGCGCTGGACTGGGCTATTGATTATGGACTGGCTTCCTCCAGGGAGAATCCGATGCCGCTGCCGCCGGATGCGGTGAAAGAATTCCTCGAGGGGCAGTTCCTTTTGCAGATCGGAACCGGAGCAGGGGAAGACGCGGGTGATATGAAAGAAGGACAGTCAGACGGCGGACCCTCAGACGGCGGACCCTCAGACGACGGACAGGTAAGGAACGGCGTATATTTCCCTGTGCCCGGGGAACTTTCCATGAGGGCCGACGACGGGGAAGGGAGAGTCACCTCTTATGAGTTCGGCGCTTATAATGAAGTATCCTGGGATAAAGTGTATGCCCTCAGGGAATTGTTCGATGAGTTAGCGGTGAAGGTGCAAAAGGAGCGGGATCCGGTTCTGTCGGAGCAGGTAACGGGCAGCCCGCTATCCATGTCCGAGTGGGTTTTCGCGGATTATTTTCTGCTGCTGGCGCGGCAGATGGCCCAGGCTATGAGAGAACAGCTTCGTAATTACCAATATCCCCTGACGGGACAGGAGTCCGCCCGGGATATCATAAGCTGGATCAGGGAGCGGGGAGGCCCGGAGTACACGCTGTATGACCTGCTGACGGCGAATCAGGAACATCCGCTTGGCAGCGGGATATCCCTGGCGGTGGCCGGACGGGAGGCATATACCGTGTCCGAAGGGGATACGGTTCAGTCGATCATCCGGGAGCAGCAGATCTCTGTGCAGATGCTTTCCCAGCCGGAAAATGATACCATCCATGGACTGTTTGCGGCGGCAGAAGGCGAGGGGGCTGAACTTTCCCTGCCGCATCTGGAACAGCTCAGACTGGCCGAGGTGCTTATGGGGGTCCAAAGGAGCCAGTATTTACAGCATTTGTCCGGTATGGCGTCCCGCTATCATATGCATGGTCTTCGGATTCCTGCGGACGGGATAAGTCCGGCTGCCGAAGGAATGTGGGTAAAACGGCAGGGAACGAAACTTTGCCTTCCGGAGGAGGCGGGTATGTATGCGCTGACCGGCCAACAGATCGCGCTTTTACCGGATATCCGAAACGAATTTAAGATTACATTCGACTGCAGTACTGTTCCCTGGATGGAGTGCGGGTCTCCCCTGGAGATCATCCTTTCACCGGGCAGCCCCAAAGCCGGGCAGGTAAAATGGCTGATGGAAGCGGCGGCGTATCCGGGAGAATTAAAAGGAGCCGCGCTTCAGCCGCAGGGGTTGGCGGACAGGCAGGCCGCGTCTTACTCCTTTACCAACCCGTATACCCTTACGGCGGCCGATCCTGTCGTACTTCCTTATGCCGGCAGCCCTGTTTCTACTTTATACCTCTATGAACTGCCGGAGGAAGCGGTCATGGGCGCCACAGCCGGAAAACCGCTTATGTACCGGATGTCCTATGCCAGGTATGACGAGGCGGAAGGGGAGATGGCGGAAAGCCCAGGGGTCAATTACGGATGGGGAACCAGGATTACCTTCCGGATCAGGAAATCGCCCGGACGGGAGGGTTATCCGATGCTGAACAGAACTTATGACCTGGCCGGAATGGGGCAAAAGGACGTGGCGAAGCTGGAACGGATCCTAAGCGTAGAGGAGGGCGGACTTCCGGTATCCGGTCTTTTGCTGGGATACTTTGAGAAAGATCTGGAATCCAGCGCCATGATAAGCGAAGGAAACGCGGTGAGTTTTTGGCTGCAGCGGTCGAACCTTTCCACGGAAACTCATCCGGCGGGGAACCGGATTCCCGGCGCCGCGCCGGAGGATACGTCTGCATTTTTCAGATGTCTCTGGGAGGGATGTATTACGAACAGTGGAGGCTACAGCCTCTATTACCGGAATGAGGCAAAGGACTGCGGCCTGCCGGATGAAATCTTCGATGATAAAGGCAACGCTTCGGTCAACCTGTTCGTCCTTTATGACAGGACAAAAAACGGGTGTGATGCAAAGACGGAGGAGAGCTGCGGGGTCTTTGACTATATGAATCTGTTTGTCACCGGCTGCTGCCTGGAGGAGGGGACGGTTCCGCTGGGCAAAGCATGCGACGGACGGGTCATGCTGAACCCGACGGTTACGGCCGGCGTTCTGAAAGCTGGCGCCGGCAGAGAGGTCCCTGCGGATGTGGAAGAGATTACGTGCAAGGCCGACGCGATGCAATATCTGCTTAATAATTACAGTTTGTTGTCTTACCGAATACTGGAAAATGATTCCTTTATGGCCAGTCCTTCCAGTATGCCCATTGGCCCCGCCCCGGGGAACTTATGGCAGTTTACGGCTGCCGTCCCTTACCGGCCGTTCCTGAAATATAAAAAGGCGGATCTGTGGAGCTGTTATCAGGACGGAGAAAGCCCTTATGTGGGTATCGGGGAAACCTTGCGACTGGAAGGATGGTGGCAGGATCTCTATGGAAACCGGATCGTCTCCCGGAATGTGAGAGGACTTAAGGAAGCGGCCGGGGATATCACCGTGGGTTATGTTGACCGGCTCATTCCACCGGACTCCTGGCCGGGGATTACTTATGACTGGAGGATCGCAGAGGAAGGCAGTTTTAGTCATGGGATGGATCCATTCGGCGCGTCTCCGGTGTTAGTATTTACCCTTCGTTTTGACGGGCGGCGTTATGATAAGGCGGAGGCGGCAGACAGCGCAAAACAGGCGTTTGCCCGGTATGGGGAGATCTATTACCAACTGACGGATCCGAATCCGGTGCGCCTGGAGTTAGCGACTTCCCTTCTGAAGGAGGACCGCTTCCTGTTCGGGGAAGAGGAGAGAGAGGCTCTGAATGACTGGCTGTTCGCCCAGGAGGATTCGGTCTGTGCCTATCTGAAGCTGCGGGCCCAGGGGAAAGAGGCTGCCGCTCCGCAACCCTGTGAGATCGCCTTCCCGTTCCATGACAGGCAGACCGCCGAACAGCAGCTCTTTGGTCTTTACTGCCGTTTACATATGCATCGGACGAAAGAGATCGTACCGGAGGAGCTGACGGAAGATCCCGCGATCCTGACGGTATCGACGGAGATTCCTCCTTGTCTGGAACTGGTTCCAGGACTAAATGCCGCGGGAATCAGAGTGGGAGAAGAAGCGGGGCGGACCAGGGATATGTCTGTGTTTGCCCGGAATCTGGAACATGCCTTCCCGGGAATGCGCGTCCTGTGTCAGGAAAAGCAGCCCCGAAGCGAAAGCGCCCAGCTGTGGATTTTCCGCCAGGGGGATAGGGCGGCGGATTACCGATTCCGGGAGGAACCGGTAATCTGTGCGGTACGTCCTCCGGCCAACAGGCTGATGGACAGCGGCGGCGATATCGGTATCTATTCTTATGTGCCGGGACAGGGCCTGTCCCCATCTCCGGATATGCGAAAGGAGTTCCGGCAGATTGATCTGGATGATTGGCTGCGTTTATTTGTCCGGGCATTTGACGACCTTCTGGAACCGGGGATGTTAAGCGCGATTTTCCTGGCCGATCCGGACGCTTATGAGGAATTGCTGAATCAGAAGAGATCCCTGGCGGACAGTCTGGCCGGCCTACTTATGCCTGTTTTTGCCGATCAGGGCGGCAGCTCCGCAATGGGGCGCGAGATCCTGCGGCAGCAGTTGCTGAACCGCCTTACCAGCTTGTATGGAATACGCGCCGTGTTGGAATACAAGTTGGCGGTACAGGCGATGATAAATGAAAATATACCCCCGCGGCTGTATGGATCGGTTACATTGTCCCAGACGGCATCTATTTCCATAACGGATGCCAGGTTCGCGCTGGAGACGGCGCAGAATGCCGGGATGGCCTTCTGTGTTCAGGCACCGGAGCTGCTGCGGAATGATCAGGGTGGTATTATAAGTGAGATAGAAGGGGAATTAATCTGGCAGCCGTCATGGCTTGAACATCAAATTCACAGCCTTCCGAATATTGCGAATTATCATGGATCCTCGTGGCTGGGTAATGTGACGGGGCCGGATGAGGCCAGAAGCATGGGAAGAATTCGGATTCCTATGCTCCTGCGCAGTTATCCGGATATGCCGGTTATGGTTATGCAGGAGCAGGCCGGTGAAGACCGGCAGGACCTGTGGGATTTGCCGGGTATGAAGCGCCGTGGGAGGGGAGATGGTCTTCAGGAGGGAGCTGATCTGCAGGAGTTAAATGGTCTGCAGGAGCTTCTGCTCTGGAATTACATTTTTACCTATAGCTTGCCTTACCATTATCCACAGGATGAGATATGGTGCACGGTGTATTTTAATCAAACAGAAGTAAAAAGTAGAAAGGATGAGCTCCAGGAGCTATTTACCGCACTTGCCCGCTTTGCAACAGTGTACCCGCAGATGAGAAATGACCTGGATATTTATGTAGCGCGTCTTAGTGAAGGCGCGGATTATGAAACGGCTAAAAAGATCATAAACTCTTTTTGTACGTTGTCCCGCGGGGTGACTGAGGCGGCTGTTGTCCTGAAACGCCCGGCAGCCGTGAAGAATATGCCGGGATTCCGGGGAAGCGGTTTAGCGGACGCCGAAACAGCGGTGGGGAACGACCCCGCCGGCTCGTATTCGTTTATGCTCCGCGAGGGAAGCTATGACGGGGAAGAAGGCGACGAGTTCGCCATTGGTGTTTTTGCGGCTCACATTCCCGGACTGCCGGTACCGGAGGTCGGTCTCACCGGGGAAGACTATGAGACGGTTCGGCGTGATCCCGCCATATGGGGCCCGGACTGCGCCGGTCTGTATACTTACCGGGATAAGAAGACAGGAAAAGGGGTAACAGTGACGGAAGGACAGTCTGTGACCAAAAGAAGCGTTACTTTACAAGGGCTGAATATTCTCAAGTACCAGAATGCCCTGGCGGGAACGGAGGTGATCCGGAACCGGGATCTGATACCGGGCCGGGAGATAGCGGAGGAATTCATATATGACACGGGAGAAGTACGGTTTGACAGCCCGTATTTTGCCAGCAGGGAAATAAAGGATGAGATAGATCTGGCTTCCTTTGGACAAAAGCCAGGTATAGCGGGCAGGCTGACAGCCTTTTTTAACGAACTGCTGACAGGGTGCGAGACCTGTGAAATGAAGGTAGAGATGGAGGCCCGCTACAGCCGCGTGTTAGGCGGCGGCCTGGAGCCTATTGAGCTGCCCGTCTGTCTGCAGCTTCCACTGCCGTGCAGCTGCGGGGAGGCCGGATTGATGGCCGTGGATTGGGAAAAGGAGATCCTGTCCTGGTATCAGCTTCATATAGGAGATAGTATCCGTCATAAAGGGTCGAATCTGCATTTTGATATTACTTTGTTTACAAGTTATACTCCCCAGCCCAGACAGCTGCTGCATTTTCCGAATCTCATATTGGATGAGGCCGAGCTTTAACCTCTCCACACACAAATAAGAGCATCCCCGCCAAAGCCAATGCTTTACCGGCATTGAGATCGAGGCGGGGATTTTGCTGACGGGAGTGAAGTTATTATAAAAGACATCGGTTAGCGGGATTATTATACGAGACCGCAGATAGTTCGTTTAATTATAAAAGACCGCGCTCAGTGAGTTGTAACCTGCGATGTAATCTTTGGTTAAATTCAATTTTACCTGCAAAGCGCCGGTATTAGAGCGAGTTTCCTTTCCAAATAATCCGTCTTCTTTGATGGATGTGCCCAGGATTTCGTTCGTACGGCGCTGCCAGTATTTTACAAGCTCACCGCTGGAGCCGACGGATATTTTCATGCCTGATTTCTTCGCTTTCAGGGCAATCTTTTTCCGTACATACCGGGTTTTCGGCCCGTCCAGGCCGTCTTCGGACAGAGGAAGTCCGTTCATATCCCGGTAACCGTCGGCG
Source organism: Diplocloster agilis (assembly GCF_019042275.1). Classification (GTDB taxonomy): domain Bacteria; phylum Bacillota; class Clostridia; order Lachnospirales; family Lachnospiraceae; genus Diplocloster; species Diplocloster agilis. Next base: position 217,387 of record NZ_JAHQCW010000001.1, on the reverse strand, counting down.
TTGGCTGCTTTCTGGAACTGAAGTACGTGAAGATTGCAGGCGGGAGGCTGGGAAGCGGCGGGAGTATTTTCCTGAGACGGGTCGTCCTTTTCAAAATCCATATAGAACTCGTTGACATCGACCTTGCCGCCGATACCTGGAACTTTTCCGGATGAAGATTTCTGCCAGATAGCACAGGAGAGTTTCTCCGAATCGCTTAACCCGGAGGTGTATCGGGCGTACCACAGATAAGCGTCGATCCGGTCCAGGTCAAAGTAGTTTTTCAGATAATCTTTATTGGAATACAGGACGGGGATATAGCCGGCGGATGTTACTTCTTCACAGAAAACACGTGCCATTTCAGTGGCCAGTTCGCGATCGATGTGGACACCGTTGGTGCGTGCGTACCGTACGGAGTCGTATTCCAGGTCGTAGGCGATGAGGCATCTGGATCTGTATTTGCGGACCGCCTCGATCGCGAAGCGCGCCTCCTGGCGGGCCATCTCCTTGTCCAGGGCGTAGCTGAACCAATAGATGCCGAAGGGGATATCCAGATTCACGCAGGCGGCTGCATAGCGTTCAAAAGCCTGATCGATATTGTTTTTGCCGTATCCGGCACGCAGGATTATGTATCGGTAACCGGCGTCTCTTACGCCGGAGAAATTGACGGTTCCATTGTGATAACTTAAATCGATTCCAGTATACATAGTGTAACTCCTTCTTATTTGCTTGTTAATTGGTATCGTAAGAGGGGACTTCTTTTTCGGTCTGCATGGCCAGAAGTTCATCTTTTAATTTGGTGGCCACGTCATTTCCATCCAGCTTGTGGTAGGGCTGGTACATTCTGCGGATGCTTTCCTTGGCATATATGGGACAGTAGCCTTTCTCTTTGTAGTGATTATAGGACTGGATAATATTTTCCCGTAAAAGTGCCTGCATGCCTTCCGCGATGGCGTCATTTTTTTCTTTCTGTTCTTTAATGGAGCGGCTGATCCGGTGATAGCCGAACAGCGCGAGAGTGGCTGCCGCACCGAAGAGCCATTCGACGATATGGGAGGTGAGGTAGCTGATTATTGCTTCAATGGGAATCACTTCCTTTCGAATCAAGTTTTTCTGGTATTAAAATCTATCATTCAGGTACCTGGCCTTACAGTTGGGCCAGGATTTCTTCTTTTTCAGAGGCGGTCAGTTTGGTGTATTCTACAATAATTTCCTCCGGAGTCCGCTCTTCGCGTTCCATTCGGACTTTGACCGCATTTACAAAGATATTTAATTTCCATTTAGACATTGTTTACACCCCCAGTAATTCGGCCATAGCCAGTGTCAGATCCTCGATCTGTGTCTTGAGTTCTTCCATGGTTACCATTCCCTTGTGGACGATAGGAGTATGCGGAGTGGTAGTGACGTCCATGCTCTCCACATAATCCCCGGGTTCCAGCTGCAGTTCCATATACTGCAGGCCGTCGGGGGTTCCAAGGCCCGAGCCCTGGTACCATATTTTACCGGTGTTGTCGTAGATAACAACGATACAATTTGTTTGAGTCATATTGATTTCCTCCCTTGATTGAATTCTTCGTAATCATATTTGTCGTAAAGCCTTTCATTGCAGATGTGGTTACATATTTCCACAGACGCTACATAGAGATTTTTAGCAGGAGTTCCGTTCGTGGCTATAAAAAGTAACTGTCCATCCTCTACCAGGCATTGAATGCCGGATCTTTGAACATCCGGCAGGGAACGGGAATCAAACATGACATTGACGCTGCTGATTCCGTTCAGGAATTCCTGGCTGTACATGATAAATATATTATTTTCCCAAGACTGCACCGGTATGGTGAAGGAGGGAAAACGAATGGAAATATCCCGGACCGATGTTTCGCGGTCCGGGAGGTAATTCTGATTTGGATACAAGTTCTGTTCGCTCCTCTCAGTTGAAAAATTTTCGGGAAAGGGAACCTGATCGAATTTTGTCAGGCGCTGCAGGTGACGGAATAGTTTCCCGATCCGCTGTGGCCATCGCCTCCGAAGCCCGGGATATCCGGGCCGTCCCAATATCGCGCAACTCCGGTATTTAACCAGCAATGGTCATTTTGCTTGGTGAGCCATGATACAGTTACGTCATAAGGATCCAGAGACACAGTGTACCACCAATCTGCCAGGTGCGCACGGCCGAATAAAAGGGTCGGGTTGAAGCCGGGTCTGACCTGCAAATAGTTATTATTGATAATATAGCCTGTCCCGGACCAATAGTATTTTACCGCCGCGGTGCCGGTGATCTTGGAACCATTGACCCAGGCAGTATATCCGGAATGGATGTTACCTGCTGAAGCAGTAGCGGAGGTCTGGCTGGCCAGACTGTTGGCTGTGATTCGGCCACTGCCCGCGTGGTAGCCTGCCGGGACAGTATAGGCACCGCCGCAGTTCAAAGTGCCGGATACATTGCCACGGTTCGGCATGTTTCCGGTTATCTTACTTCCGCCTACCCAGGCGGTTTTTCCAGTCAGTATGTGAGCGGCGCCGGCAGTGGCGGAAGTCTGGCTGGCCAGGCTGTTGGCTGTGATCTTGCCGCTTCCATTGTGATAACCGGCGGGGATCGTATAGCTGCTGCCGCAATTTAAGGAAGAGGTGACACTGCCGCGGTTGGTCATGGCGCCGGTTCGGATGTCGGAATCAGCGCCGGCGTAAAAGGTACTTCCGGACAGTACCTGGCTTTCTGTGGCGTTGGCCTGTGAGGGGTCGATCCCTCCTTCAAGATTTAATCGTACTGGCATTATGGATTCACCACCTTTATCACATCAATCGTTAATTGGGCTGCTGGAGTTCTCCCGGCGGTGAGGACCAGACGGCCATCAAAGGTCTCGCCGGTGATTTTGGATTTGGCTGCTTCCGCCAAAGAGACGTTAGCAAAGTAAATATCACAGATGCTGTCAGCCTTGATCAGAGAGTTTGTAATGGTATAGGAATTGGAAGACCAGAGACTGACGGGAATCTGGATGGTAGAGATCGTTCGGATAGTATTCTTTATCTCATTGACGGCGGATACGATATTTGTCTTTGCCGTAGTCTGTAAGGATTGGAGAGTCCCTATTTTATTATCTACGGTGTTTAACTGAGCGTTCGTGACGATATCCGCGCCGGTTACGATATTTTCTGCGGCTTTTGCGGCTTCGTTGGCACGGGTAATGGCTGCTGCCGTGTCTGTCTGACGCTTGGTTTCCGCTGTCTGTCTGGCAGTCTCCGCTGTTTTCCTGGCGATTTCCGCTGAAACGCGGGCGGACTCGGCGCTTACACGTCCTTGCTCAGCTGTGGCCCGGCTGGTTTCCTGAGATTTCCTGGTGTCCTCGGCCTTTACTCTGGCAGATTCTGCGGAGGCTCTGGCGGTTTCTGCGGTGACTCTGGCTTGTTCTGTCTGAGCTCTGGACGATTCTGCTGAGGCACGATTTGTCTCCGCGGTTTTGCGTTTGTTTTCCTCTGAAACCCGGCCTGACTCCGCGGTTTTCCGGTTGGATTCGGCGGTTGCCCTTGCAGACTCGGCGGTTTCCCTGGCTTTCTCTGCTGTTACGCGGGTGTTTTCCGTGTCCGCTCTGTTTTCTTCGGCGGATTTTCGGTTGTTTTCCTGGGATACCCGGGTTTTTTCTGCGTTTACTCTGGCGGTTTCCGCATTTTTTCGGGCGGTTTCCTGATTGGATCTGGCAGATTCGGCCTGAGCCCTGGCGGTTTCTGCTGCGGCCCGGTCAGACTCTGAGGAGTTGCGGGATGTTTCGGCGGTTACTCTGGAGTATTCCGCAGATTTCCGGTTATTCTCGGCAGTTACTCTGGCAGATTCCTCGGTTTCGCGGGATGTTTCAGCGGTTACTCTGGAGGATTCTGCAGTTTTTCTGGAATTTTCCGACTGGATTCTGACATTCTCTGCGTTCTGCCGGATTTCTTCATTGGAACCGCGGGCGGCTTCTGCATTCTCTCTTGCCGTTTCCGCGGATTTCCTTGCATTTTCCTGATGGATTCGCTGTTCTTCGGCGGCGGTTACATCAGCATTTAACTGGCGGCAGTCTTCTGTGGCCTGAATGCAGTCATCGGAGATCTGCCGGAATTCTTCGTTGAGGATCGCGAAGTCGTTGACGACTTTGTCTGCCCGGCCAAGAGCGACCAGTAGATCGCTGAACTCATCGGAGCTTATGATGTGAGCTTCATCGATCATGCCGCCAGCGATTTTGATTTTGAAAAGGGCGGATTTTAGTATGGTGATTTCCTGGGTGACGTTTCCTGATGAATCGAACTGGGTGTCGGTATAGAAGGAAATCTTGCATACACAGATGCCTTCGGTGGTACACATCTGCTCGGTGAAGGGGATGACTACTTTGTTGTCTGTGATTTCTACATTTTTGGTTATGGTTTTACGGTCCGGTTTGTCGTACTGGATCTTTGCTTTTACACCGTCGGGGATGATGTAGGGTTCCCCGTGAAGCCGGGGTTCCACCAGGAGAACGCGGCTGTCGCGTTCTCCCTGTTGGAATTCAGCAAAAATCCGGTCTTCGAACCGGCCGATATCGATTTTTACTAATTCTTGCAAATTAGTTCACCTCCTGGTTTGTGGTTGGGGTTTCGTTGGGTTGTGTTTGAATTTGGGAGTTGGTAATTTGATTCAGCTTTTCTTCCAGAGCGGTTACTTTGGCGGCTAGTTCTTTGACGCCGCCCCAGAGGACGCCGAGGGCGGAGTACATATTGATTTTATTACTATCACGGTTTAAGATTTTAGGTGAGGTATTATAATTTTCGCCAATTACGAATCCATAATGGGCAGATGCATTATTTCTAGCTAGATTAGATTTAAATTGGAAAGAATAAATATCTGTATCTAATACATCCTTTAACAGATTTTGCTCTGGTGTGATATTATATTTAATAGTACTTACGGATTTTATCTCGGGGCCATCTGCCCTAATTATTGTTTCGGTACCATCATCACCATCTGTTACGGATAGGTAATCTGAACGCATTTGAGATGACTTCTTAAAATTTTTTACCACAATAGAGTCGGTATTCGCCTTGGTCACAATGTCCTGTTCTGTATCGTCAGACTTATAAATATGAAACCCACCACCAAACATATCCGTACGATATGTTCGGTCTGAATTATAGATGATACATTTCGCTGCAGTTTCCGTATTCCCGTTTATGATGGCATCCTGGGTATATAGCTGCCCATTATGTCCGATTCGCGTCAATGCATCGCTGCCGTCCGGGTTGTGGCCGCCCGCGGCGAAAGCGTGTTTGGATGTATTAGAACTGATAAATACATCATGGCTGCTGATACTATCACTGCTGATATTCCATCCCCCAATCGTACCGCCGGTAGCGGTGAGATTCCCTGAAATCGCAGCTCCGGTTGCCGTTAATTTTCCATCGGATGTAATCTCGGAGGAAACCGTGCCGGAACTGTTTTTAATCAGCAAATGTCCGCCGATAATAGTAGGCGATTCAATTGTTGTTGCAGTGATTTTTGTACTTTTAATATAACTGGGGACTTTGGGAATCTCATCCTTAGTGGCCATGTTATCCGGCAGGTTTACTTCATCCCATGTAATTTCGCCGCCCAGGATTTTAATACTTTTGGCGGTGACATCGCCGTCTGTACTGACTGTAAATTTATCTCCATTACTGATTTCGTTAGCGACTAAATGCGATGCGCCGACATAACCGGATAAAACCGCTTCAGCCATCAAACCGTAGAATTTTTGGCCGTCAACTTCGAATTCTCCCAGCCCGGTCTTTGCTGTTTCCATGTTATTGTCGGAATATATTAATTTATTACCTGTCAGGACCGCCTCGCATTTGCTGTAGCTCCCATCTTCCTCAATCATGCGAAGATGGATTCCGTTTTCATCGATCGTGATGTCGTTTCGGTTAGTGGTGGAATGAATTGATGTAATAGCCGTGTCGAGACCGTCCTTAATCATTTTATCGATATCCGTGATTTTATCGGCAGATTTTTGCCAGTAGGATTTCCAGTCGGCCACGGTTTTCCCGGATGTCACGGCCTGGTCCAATAAGTCTGAATGGTTATCGAATTCACTTTTGCTTCGCATAGCATTTCCGAACTCACAGGAGAATTCGGAGGGATTGTCAAAGGAGATCGTGTATTGCAGAAGCCGCACCAGGAAGGAATAGTCTTCCCGCAGTGTTACATGAATATAGTTACCTACATCAAAACGGCCGGCCAAAGGTTTGAATTCTTTCAGGGCAAAAATATTGCTCATATCCATAGAAAATGTCAGCTGGGGCCTGGATATTTTCGAAAGATATTTTTTGCCATATACTAACAGCTCGTTTCTGGTCTTCTGCTCGTCAGCCGGGGAATCGTGATCGGTAACGACAAAGTTCGAATCCTGCCAGGTATCTTCTCTTATAAAACGGGTGATTTTCTTCTGCTGATCCTGGGTCAGATTATTTTTCCAATGGACCTCGGAAGCAATTTCATTCATTTGTTTTAGAAGTTGTCTGATCGCCTGCTCGACGGCTTCGATCTCATTTATACGTTTTCCAAGCTCTTCTTTTGCCGCATTTAACTTGTCGAATTCCTCTTTATATTGCTGGTAATTTGGATTATCCGTAACAGACCAGCCCAGATCACATTTAAAAAGATTCGTGGTCTCCAGACTTTTGATTTTTCGCAATAGTGCTTCGCGGCCATATTTTGTCCAATCCGCTTCTTCCGCACCAGGCGCAGGTTTGCGGTTCTTCAGTTCGTAGACCTCCAGATATTTGGTGTCTACCTGATCAGCCAGATCGCTGTATTCCTTTTTCCTGGAATCGAATTTATCCAGATAAGCATTCCATGCATCGCAAAGCTCCTGCCCCATCCACTCGGGCGTGTGATAGTAGGAGAGGTCCAGTACACTGTCCTGGCCCATGTTCAGGTTCCGCACGTCCAGACCATCGTCTCCGAGAATGGTTAGGGAGGTCACGATATCATCCGCGTTGTAATTCACGGAGACCGTATTGGCCAGATTCTCATAGGAAATATAGATACTGGTATCTTCTCCTATATTATCTTCGGCATAGACCTCAATGGTGTTCGTGATGGTGTCAAATACAAAAACGCAGCCGAAGGTATCCGCCACATCTTTTGTAAGAAAACTGTATACATCCTGTTCATCGATTTCAAAGGATCGCATATGTTTTCGGATGCCGGCGTCCACGTTGCCGATATTCCACTGGGGGAATTTCTCCAGGCAAAGGTGCAGCAGAGACTTGGAGTGATCGATGTTCCAAAGCTCGACACCTTCGATATCTTCCCCATTGTACTGATTAATATAAAAAGATTTCAGCCGTTTTTTCGTCAGCTCATATTGCAGACTGTAAGCCGTACATTCCTTATATTCTGTGACGGCGTCTTTCTCAATAGCGGGTTCCTGGATTTCAAAATAACCGAAATTTTCAATATAGATCAAGCGGAGCGCCTCTATTTTTTCATACAAGGGCGTCAAAATTACAGTGCCGTAAAGATCGGTATATTCTCTGGGAACCTGGAAGGTGATTTGGTCTATATCATTGAACTTTCTGGTGAGAGTGATGTCAATGGCGGGAAGCGCGCCAAGAATTTCCTTATCGACTTCACACAGATAGAGGGTGGGGGGATCAGGCATATCATATAAATGGAAGGGATATGACATTACAGATCACCGCCCTTCAGAAGATAGCGGTAACGGAATTCCAGAGTGCTGTTTCCATTGACCCTGATCTCATTGATACCGCGTTTCAGGTGAATCCATCCAAGATTGAAGTCTGAGCCCAGATTTTTATAACGATCATTGATCAGGATGAATTGATTCTGATTATTGATGGTGATCGTATCGCCGGAGAGGATATGATCCAGCTGAAAGGTATCATTGGTGGTCAGGTTTTCAATCTTTAATGTGGGAAATGCGGGGTCCATTCGGGCGGTGATGAGAGGACGGACAGGTGTCTCTTCATCAGAGTCGTTATACAGGATGAATGTGTAGTCGGGTTTATCGATTTGGAAGCTTTTGATGATTTCATCGGAAAAGCCGAAGGATGAATTGCAGGTAAAAAGAATACTCAGGCCGATAACTTTTCCATATTGTTTTCTTTTATAGATCTCGGTGGCCCGACAGCAATAATATACATCATCATATTCGGGATGGAGAATCTGTAGCCAGCAGGGATGCTGCCGGCCGGTGAGCCAGGCGGAAATTTCCCGGATCTGAAAATAGCTGAAATACGAGCCGTCTTTGTGGGTTACCGTGATCCGGAAGGACAGGGGATTCGAATACTGGATGCCGTAATCCAGTTTGAAGGGAAGCGGACTTTCGGATACCAGCGGTTCCACATTCAGGCCCATATCCACTTCATCGTCGGTTTCGTCGCCGATACCGGCGAGCAATAATTGGTAGCGATCTGAGCTGATTCCGTCATATATAAAGCTTGTTCCATAGACGGGCATAGCAACACCTCCTAAATTTTATTTGTTTGCTGTTTTGATATTGGGATATTTGGGGACATGTCCAGATTGATTTGGGACATGTCCAAAACAGTTTGGGACATGTCCATATTAAAACGGACATGTCCCGGATTTAGATTTTATACTTTTCTGACGCCTGATTTGTACATAGATTGATTTATTTGTCCTACTGCTTTGAGGATTGAATGGTCTATCTGTTTTTGAATTTTCTTAATATTCTGGTTGTCTACGCTGCCCTGGATGTATACGGGACATTTGATGTCAATGTTGGTCGGGGAGTTGGCGTGCTGCTGGAGAGATGCTCCGGTTCCAGGTAGAGCGGGAGAAGCAATGGCGGACAGAAGAAGAGAAGGGGCAGCGGTGGAGAGACGGTAGAGATTGTCGGTCTGCTGCTTGGTGAATACCTGATCGCCCTCGTTCATGAGATGGAAAGAGCCGGTTGGGGTTTTGGAGAAGATGGCTTCGGTGCCTTGCTCATTGACTAGGGCCAGGCCGGCGGAGGCGTGACGGGTGCCCTTGGCTAGTTTTTTTACATAATAATTATTTTGTTTGTAGTAATCTTTACCAGTAGCAGATGTCACCCATGCTACGGCTTCAGCCAATGTCTGAAAGTTTTCTCCAGTATTGACTTCATTCCCTAATATAGTAAATACTTTATATTTCGGTTTCTTTTTAGATCCCCCGCCAGTAGAGTTATTTGATTTATCTGATTTATCAGCTTGAGACCCTGAAGAACTTGGTGACGTATCTATCGGCTTGTATTCTTGATCTATTTGATTAAACATATTCAGAATTTTCTGAGCAGCTTCATCCGCTTTATTACCGAGTGCTTCGAAATCTTTTCCTAGATTTCCTAATTCTGTAGTAAAATGGCTCTTTTTTTCATCAAATAATGTTGTAAAATCTGCCAGAGCACCTGAACTTTCTGTCCATGGATTAATTATAGCGGCGGATAGTTTAATACCATACTCATTACCTAGCTGTGTAAGGGTGTCATATACCGCTGTATGATTGTCCTGAACAGTTTGGAGACTGGTTTTAATAAGTTCTTCTTCATTGGTCAGAGATTCTTCAAGAAGGGTAATTTTATTTTCCTGATCCGCTTTGTAATTTTCAAGTTCAGTATCAAGTGCAGCTTTCTGCTGATCAACAGATTCATCATAATATATCTCGTCGAGTTCTTTTTGTTTATCTGTTAATTGTGACTGTATCTTCTTTTTCTTAGCAGCAGCTTCCTGGGAATCATCGGCAGAAAGTCCATTTAACTGTTTTTGAAGTTTGTATATCTCCTCCTGTTTTTCTGCAACAGTATTTTGAAAATCGTGAGCATCTTTTTCTATATCCAGAGCTTCTTTTTTCTTATTGATCAGTTCTTCGGTAGCACTGATTTCTTTTTCGATGCCCTTTTTGATGGCATCGACTCTCGTCTTATTTAATTCAATGATCCCTTCTTTGGCTGCCTGAGAGGCCTTGATAGAATCCCATTGCTTATCCTGCAGTTCCTGAAGTTTTTCCTGATACTCTAAGGTGGAATACTCGCCTCTCTGGTATGCTTCACTCAGGTTTTGGATCTCCTGGCTGTACTGCTGAGCGCGGAAGATCGCCAGCTCGTAGGCTTCGCCATACATGGCAAGGGAGGTGAGCCCTTCTTTTGTCCATTCTCCGGTATCTTCCTCTACCAGATCTTTTTTTGAGAGGATATCCGTAATATTGCTGATCTCGCTGTCTAAGCCTTCCAGACGGTCTATGAATTTGTCGAATTGTTTCCAGTGTAGTTCATTGATCTTATTCTGAAAATCTTCGACGTTGGTGGTGCATTTCATAATTTCGTCTTTGGTGTCTTCGACGGCTTGAGTCATTTTAAACCATTGTTCGGTTCCGACTTCAATCTTACCGGAGGAAACGCTCTCGTTCAGGTAGTTTTCGAGATCGGATCGCTTTTGGGTTAGTATCTGAATCTGTTTGTTTTGGGAATTTATTAATTGCTCATAGAAGGCTTTTCCAACTAGGTTGCCTTGAGACTCTAATAATTTAATGGAATCCTGAATTTTGTCATCGCGGTCAGTGAAAAGACTTAGACGAAGATCGTGGCCTTTACCCAACTCATCAAATTTTTGCATTAATTCATCGAGAGCTTTTTTGGCTTCGGCAACAGCGTCTTTTACAGTGTCAGTTGTATTTTTAACTGAATCACCGATTCTTTGAGCAGTATTGTTAGCAGAAGTGGCACTCTTCTTGAAGGATTCGGCATCGAAATCTAGTTTCATAGGAACAGTTGGGGCTTGGGGTAAAGATTTCTTGGCTTTATCAAGTGCAGTATTTGCCTCAACAATAGCTGGTAATATATACATTGTTTCAGCAAAGATATTACCGGATTCTTTAGCTTCCTTATAACCTGTAAGTGCGCTGGTTGCCCCGCCCAAGGCAGTAATTAGCTGAATAATATTATTGATATCTTCTACAGTATTCAGTGGATTTTCACTGGAAAGTGCTTTTTGTAATGCGTAGTAGTACAAGGATTGCTGTGCGGTATCAGAGACATTTGCCTCAGTTAACAGTGCTTGTATTTCGTCATATGTAATGTTGCTGAAATCAATACCCTGCTGGTTACATATTGCTTTTATCTGTGCGTATTCCTGCTCTGAAATGCCTAGGGAAGATAAGACAACTTCATAGGCATTTGCGATCCCAAGTTCTGTTAATTTACCAGCAAGATAGTCTGCATTTGCTAAATCTAAATCATTTAAGATACCCTGTTGGTTTAAATATTCATTTGTGAGGCTATTAAAGGCATTTTGAACCTCTTCAATAGTAGCAGTTCCATCAGATATAACGGATAGGAAACCTTCGTAGCCAGATAAACTTCCGAAAGTATCCTCAAGAGAAGAGATACTTTCGGAGGATAAATCCCCGGGATTTTCAGATAAGTATGAATAAGCATCTTTTAAAGAAGAAAGACTTTCGGTAATATTATCTGTATCAATTTTAGCATCAGTGGCCATGTTAGATAAGGCATCGCTTAGTTCGGGTGAAATATTTTCACCAAGTATATCCCTTAATGTTGTTAACTGAGAATCGATTAATTCCTCCAAAGCAGCGTCAAGATCTTTGGTATTTTCTTGTAATGATGGAAACTGCTGAATGAGGTCAATGTATTCGTCAGGCTTCAGATCTCTGGACTTTACTTTGACGAGTGCCTTTTGCAATATTGAGATAGAGGATTGATAATTATCAATAGCCCCATTTTCTTCTTCGGTAAAACTAAGCTTAATTTTATTGCCATTAGCAATTTCTTGGGCTTCAGCAATTGCTTTTTTGACTTCTTCTTCGGTTGCATTGCTTGGAATGACAATAGTGGCCAGGATCTCTCTTTCCTGAATAGAAAAATTATTTTCAAAGTCATTTTCGGAAATATTGAGAAATCTGGATGCTAATGTAGAGGCACTTGCATTTGACTCAGTGACATAATCTACAGATGATTTCATGAGATCGTCCACAACTTTAATCATTCCATTTACTTGCGCTAATCTTTCCTGAGCCTCTTTCAAGCTGGATCCAGATAGTTTTCCGCTTACGATAGCTTCATTTATTTGATCGGCATAATTAACAAAGAGATTTTTTTTCTGATTAAGTTGGTCGTATACACCGGATAGAGATTTCATGGTTTTCGCTTGTTCAGAATATAAATAATTTAAACGAGTCTGTTGTTGTGTATACTCATAGGAACCTTTAGATAGATGTTCCATGTTAGTTTTAATGTAATTAATCTCTTCTTCGTATGATCGCAGAGATGAAAGATCGAGGTTAGCTTTTGTACTAAGACTAATGAAATTGTCTCTATTTCTCAAAGATGGTGTTACTTCATCGAAGATGGCTTTTTTTATGCTGCCACTATCAAAGTTGTCGGAGATATTAGTTCCTACTAAATTTTTATAGTATTTTGCCTCTTCTAATTCTAATAATTCTTTGTTGTATTTTATTTCAGATTCAAGTGCTTTAAGATGTGCGCTCTCTGATGCAGATAGACCAGAAATATTACGCTTTTCTATTAATGCATTTCTTGAATTGGTTAACTGACCCAGCTTGGAATTTAGATTATCAATATTTGCCTGGACCTCTGCAACTGTTACATTAAATTGATCCCATGCGGTGACCAGTAGATTTATTGCGACAGTAACAGCAGCATATATTCCTGCATTTAATGCTGAGTTAAGCAGAGTGGTTTTTACTGTGGTAAAATCAATAGCGGTTCCTAAATTACTAGCTGCTGAGGTGTAGGTATCAATGTATGATGATAGTTCTTGTATATTTTTTTTACCTAATTGAACGTCTGAAATAATATTTTTTAATTGGTCTGACGGAAGTGCTTCTTTCCATTTGGAAAAACTTACGACATCTCCAGAATTCGTTAAATTTTTATAAGTTTTAATAAGAGAATCAACCTGAACTCCTTGTAAAATTGATTCTTTTGTAATTGGATCCTGCTGTTGTCTAAATATCGGGCTATTCATATCGCTGTTGTAAAAAATATAATTAATGATATAATTAATAAAAGGAGAGTGATAAATATGATAGAATTAAACGACTATATTTATTATTGTACAAAATGCGGATGGTTTTCTGTTCCACGTAGAGATACTTGTCCATTTTGCCAATCGATATTAAAAAAATATGATTGCCAAACGATTGAATTTTTTGATCTTCCGAAAGAAGAACAGAAGCGATTATTTTCATATGTTCAAGAAATTATTGAAAATAGTCCTGATTTTGATCTTAAATTACGTAATAGGAGATTAGAGGAAGAGAAAAGATATAATGAGGAGTCCATAAGGAAAATGTGTAGAAATAAGGTAGAAGTAAAATGCCCTTATTGCCATTCCAAAAATACGCGCAAGATCGGTGCAGGTGAGAGAATGGTTACTGCTAATTTATTTGGCTTGGGATCACAGAATCTAGGGAAACAGTGGCATTGCAGGAATTGTGGCAGTGATTTCTAACAAATGTATAATGTTATTCTACCGATTTTATGCTGTCATAACATAACGACACACAAGCCCGCTGATAGAGACGGGCTCATAATTTTTATAGAGCGTGTGCTGCCCCATAGCCCTGAGTACACCTTGATGAAATACAAAATAGTATTCCACCTGACCCTGATACTCGATGAACCTAGTTCTCATAAAGAACTGTCGGCTGCGGATTGTCCAAACCAATGGAATTTTTACTATACCGTTAGCTTTCGCTATTGCCATCATAAGGTTGCCATTATGATTTAGTATCCAAGGTTTGCCGGATATTCCCGTCCCATAATTATGAATGGGAGAACATGGGATCAACCATGTTCCATTTCTGTCATTTAACTACGGAAGTCCTTGCTGTTTTACAATATGATAAATCAACCAGCTCGTACACATCACTGCTAAACTTCCCAGTGGCATATTTAATTAAGAAAGGGCAAAACAGCAAATTTTGGCCCTACCACTGCTTGTGATTGCATCGGTAAGTGAAGTAACACCTCCGGTGCCAATTCCTGCTACCATTGATTTCAGGGAACTTGAAGTCATATCTTTAATACTCTTTAGCGCTCCCCCAACAGAACTATTCACCTTCCCCGTATCCACAGAAATCTTTTCAATTTTCAAATTCTTAGAAATCTGTGCCGATAACTGATCCACCGTTTTTTTCAGCGAACTCTTATCCAATGTATAACTCAATTTTACAGGATTCCGATTCAAATAATTCTGTATTTCATTCAGGTCACCTCTGATCCTGGAAGTATCCAGGCCAACAGTAACCATGTTATCTGTATTTTCACTCATATATAATCACTCCTTTCGTCATTCCGGCACTCCTCCAAACTACCGGAATAACCTTCACAATACCTGTTATGGAGCCTGACTATAAAAGTCAAGCCCATTCTATGCCACCACACCTTTCCCGTCCAATCGATCCATCACATTAGAATCCGATCCGACAGCCACATCAGGACTCATCTTTTCAGAATCCTTTCTGTCATCCTTGGCCGCGTTGTCAGCCACGATAGTTCCAGCCCCATTACCGCTGCCAATCCGTCCGGCTTCGCCAACCTGCTGCATCCAGCTGAAATCCCCAGCCTTCGCCCGGTCCACCAGCGCCTCCATCAACTGTGCAAATCCATCTTTCCCCTTCAGCGCCATTGATTTCCTATACTCGATCTTCTGATCGCACAGAGCCTCCAGCCGCTGCAGGAAACCAATGGTATTCATCTGTGTAAGAACCAGTTTTCCAATCGGAGAAAGACTGCACCGGTACATTTCCTCCGCATCAAACTCTCCAAGCTTCACATTTGCAGAGAGACTCAACACATAGTACAACACCAGCAGATCCCGGATCTCCGGATGATATCCGCCGTCCTCCGGCACGACGACTTCCGCAATCTTCTCCGACACTGCCGCCAGCGTGGCAAAATCAAATGGCCGGAATACAATGTTCACTAAAGTCCGCATTTTCCACGAGTTCCTGCGGGACAAATCCCGCATGATCCTGATGATAGCAGTATACGGTATTGTAATCCGTATTTTTGACAATGTTCTTCATTTCTGTTTTGTTCATTAAAATTCCTCCTTGTAATTTGGTTTGAGAATGTCTGAAACATTCAATCTATATAAACTGGTTTCGCCGAAGCGAAATGCCAGATTGTTGTCTATTTTGAATAGATAAAAAGGTTGACTGTAACTAGAGCTAAGTGGATGTCATGAGTTTCATTATTTTCAAAGTTTAATACAAATTTCAATTTCCTTCTTCTAAGCCCTTATGCCTAAAATGAATATAATTAAATGGGGTATGGAGGGATGAGCTGTGTTTCAAGATATATTGTAGTTTGGTAGAAATATGTTATAATAAATTAACGAAATAAGGGGGGGAATTTATGAAAAGAAAACAAAAAATAGTTTTAGTTACGTTGATAGCATTTATAGTAATAATTGTGGGGATTTCATATAACTATTATATCAATAATCATGTATTTACAGATTATGAAGAGATTAATATATATACGCCAGTTTGTATCGATCACGAGTTAAAGAATTTTAAACAATTGGAAAATATATTATATGATGCTAGAATTAGTATGCCAGGAGCGGCCTATACTGATATAATCACAAAAAATTATATCATAATTGTAGCCACAAAGTTTCATAAAATCGCCTACGATGATTTAGGAACACATGTTTATAATAATATAGGTACAGTAGAAAACCCTGAAAAAGGTAAGTGGAATGTAAAAGCAGAAGATGAATTACTAGAGTACTTAGAAGAATTTAATAATAAATATGGCCACATTGAAGTTAATGAAGACTAAATATTATTATATTAAGTAAGAGATATAAATATTAATCACTATGTTGATAATTAGGCTGAAAGTTCTTATATACAAATAAGTGATATCCTATATATTTGAGAAATGAGACATGATATGATCAAATATTGCACAAGCTTAATGGCAGTATAATACAATTCTTAAAGTTTTTACTATACATTCAGCTTCGCTGTAGCTATTATGAAGAGAAACTATTTGTAGGATCCAAGTTTTCTAATATCAGGCTATTCTTATTTTCAAAAATTGTTTATAATAAATTTAGTTATAGAATATTATTTAGTAATAAATAAGGAGAATACTATGAACAATGTCATGGTCTATTATTGTACAAAGTGTGGTTGGTATTCAATGAATAAAAATGGGAAAGATATCTGTCCTTGTTGTCATAGTAATTTAAGTGAATATAATTGTAAAACAAAAAATTATTATATGCTTCCTTTAATTGAACAGGAGGCTATTAAGTATAATGTAATTAATCTTATAAAAAATAGTCCAAACTTTGACCCTGATTTACATGACCAACTCGCTGAATATGCAAGAGCAGCAAATAAAACGCTTAAATGTCCTAAATGTCAATCGACTTATATTGAAAAAAACAGTCTTGGAGACAAAGTGGTTTCATTTCAACTGTTCGATGGGGGATCCCCGATGATCGGTAAAAAATGGCATTGCCGTAATTGTAATACTTATTTTTAAGAAGTTATATCCTAAAATTAAATTCTAAGAATAGCAAGTTATTTTGAAAGGGAGAGCATCTATCACAATGCTTTATTCTGTCATTTAACTATGGAAGTCCTTGTTATTCAAAATAATTCGTACACATCACTCCGTCCTTATTTTCCACGAGTTCCTGAGGGACAAATCACGTATAATCCTGGTGATAGCAGTATACGGTATTATAATCCATAGTTTTGACAATGTTCTTCATTTTCTTTCGTTCATTAAAAATTCCTCCCTTATAATTTGATTTGAGAATGTCTAAAACTTGGTTTTTTGTTCTGCGATTTATTGTCATTCCAAAAATACGCGCAAGATTGGTGCTACTGGTGAGAGAATGGTTACTGCTAATTTATTTGGCTTGGGATCTCACAATCTAGGGAAACAGTGGCATTGCAGGAATTGTGGCAGTGATTTCTAACAAATGTATTAATGTTATTCTACCAATTTTATGCTGACATAACATAATGACACACAAGCCCGCCGATAGAGACGGGCTCATAATATTTCTGGAGCGTGTGCTGCCCCATAGCCCAGAGTACACATCACTAAAAAACTTCCCAGTGACATATTTTACCTCAAATGGTAACATCTGTGTAATACCAGTCTCCCAAGCGGAGAAAGAATGCAAGGTACATTTTCTCCGCATCAAACTCTCCCGGCTCTTTCCTTACTATCTATCAATACAGCTCATGCCTGCACCAAAGCTCATAAGCCTCTTTCGTATCCTCACGGTTAAATACAAATACGAGCGTATCCCTGGACCAGAACAGATCCACAAGCGGAATATTATGCTTAATATACATCCCCGCCTGCTTCGTATTCACGATCCGGACCGTGTCCTCGATCTCATAGTCCCGCCGGAACATTTCCGAATATTCTTTTATGGCTGCTCACTCCTTATCAAAAATATAATTACCCGTCAGGCATCCGCAGATAAATCCCGACGAAAAGCCGATATTTTCGTAAAAAATGAACTGTACGAAAAGCGAATAGCGATCCGTACAGTTCACGTCGAAACAAAGGAAAAATCACTATTCAATATAGAGCGGTTACCCACAACTCATTTATGAAAATCGAATGTTCGTCTCTGTGTGCATTCGAAATTATGAATGAAGAATCTCTTCGATTCCGGCCTGAATCTCCGGCAGGTAGGTGTTTAGATCCGAAAGGTCGCAGTCCGCTAATGCGTCCCGGGCCGCCTGGCGGTCCGTGGAGCGGATTTCATAGTCGTGCAGAATCGAATAGATTTTATAATGCCGGACCGTATCCGTTACTGTCCGCCAGGGTTTGAACTGCCTGGTTTCCAGGCAGCTCTGGCAGACATGGTATCCGGCTCCGCAGATCGCGCAGTGCGCGTTGATATAATCCATATATCCTCCTTGCGCATGTATTTACATGCATACAGGTAAGGGTAAATTATCTTTTATATTCATTCTTTACCGGCAGCTATAATGGCCGGAATTCATTTACCTTAGTGCCGAAATACACACGTTCGAACATTCCGGCGCTTCGTGAAATTTGCCAATACTTCCGATTAATCTCTGGATACCAGGATATCGAACAGCTTGGCGGAATCTGCGCAGTAAGGTTTCTTCAGCGCGTAAGAGAACGGATGCTTTCCGTCAGACTTCAGGGACAGGCTGATAGCCGTAGGATCCAACTGGGCTCTCGGGCAGACGATAATACCAGCGTATACCAGGTTGGCGTCACAGGGATCGTGGAAGATGGCATGAATCAGCAGTTTCTGGACTTCCGGAATTGCATCGGTAGTCTTGGTGATGGACACGGCGTTGTCGCTCTCGTAAGCGTAGTTTACGAATACGCGGCCGGTAGTTCCTTCCGGTAACGTAATGGTCTTTGTGGCGGCGTTCAGAGTGAACTTGCCGGCGCCGGCAGCAGTGGCTACTTCGAAGGTTTCGCCGAAGGTATTATTGTCGTTGATTACTTTGACATATTTGATTTCCGCTCCGGCGGTCCCTACGGGTACATGTTTCAGGACTACGGTTGCATCGGAACCGATGGTGATGGTTTCGGAAGCATACATCGTGATTTTCTTATCAGATGTGGCGACTACTTTCTCAGCGCCGAACTGACTGGCGGCCAGATCCAGGGAGAACAGGGAACTGCTTCCGCTGAATTTACCCTGCTGCGCGTTGTAGAACGTATGAATCGGGGTTCCCATGGCGTCCACGACGTCCAGGGCTGTGGCGGATGTCTCCAGAACCGGTTCTTCGATCTGGGTCAGTCTGCCGATTAACTCATCTGTGGCGGGATTGTAGGCTTCTACCGCTCTGATCCTTTCGAGAATTAACTCATTGGGGTTAAAATTGAATTCCATATTGAATTCCTCCTTGTTTTTTATTTGGATGGCCTTTTGGCATCCGATATATATAAACCGGCTGTGCCAATCGCTGGCAGCAGACGGCTTATGTCGATCATATAATCTAATCCAGATCTCCCATCCAGTCCAGTTCCTTTTTATTGATTTCTTTCAGGGAGATCCCAAAACCGGAGTAGCCGCTTTCCAACAGCAGACCGGCATTCTTGATCTTCGCGATCCGCCGGACGCTGTCCATGAAGGCGTAGATCTTCATATTCCACACTTGATCCAGGTTGTATTTGAAGCCTTCGCTGTTAACCATGGCGGAGATCATATTTCTCAGATGGCTGTGGTATTCTTTGTCTTTATAGCGAAGATACTCGTCCCGGGCATCCTCGATCAGGATCTGCTTAGTGGTCTCATTGGCCGGTTTCTTCTCATCCTTGACCAGGCCGTGCATCTGGCGGAGATATCGCGTCATCTTCCGATAGAGCTGTGCGTCAATCATGAGTTCGCCGGCGCTGTCGTACATGACGACTTCCTGGTTTTCTTTGTTTACATAAGGCTCGAATTTTTGCAGATCCAGGTCCCCGAACAAGATCGAGGTCTGTTCCCGTCCGTAGTATTTGGACAGAAAACTGTAAAAAAGCTGAAATTCATCGATTTTGGTGTAGTCGATCCCCATGTCCCAGAGCTGCCATTTCAGGTCGGCGGGGGCGCTGGTCAAAGTGATGACCATTTGATAGTATTCTTTTTCCCCATACAGACAGATTTCGTCCAGCGTAGGCTGGTGAATGAGAATCTGATCAGAGAGGAGATAGTCGGCTCCCCGGTAGAGCAAAAGTTCATCCACGGCGGCATCGGTCCGTCCGAGGACAGAATCTGATGGTTTCAAATCGCTTACCCCCTGTCCTCACAAAAACTGTTCAGACAGCTGGTTTCAAACTGCAGCTTGCGGTACAGACAGTTATTTTCCAACACGCCTTCCGTGTCGGATATCAGCAGCAGCGGGCTGAAGCTGCCCAGATCATTGCGGCCGTGGAACTTCTGTGTCAGCAGGTCCGCCAGATAGTCATTCCGGTTTTGGAAATCCGGTTCGGAACCAGACAAAGAGTCCGTTAAATGCTGTTCATGGGAAATAATCTGCAGTTCCAGAGTCGGAACCAGCCATTTCCTGTCCTCGCTGGCTCTGGGAATGTGCAGCTGTACCGTCAGATAGGTAGCCGGCTTATCCCAGGCGGACGGATTCTTCTGGTGATCAAACAAAAACTGCCCGTACAGGTCGGTGGAAGTCGCAGTATCCCCCAACTCTTTTGTCACAGTGGGGTCATTCCGGATCTCGTCGACCACGGCTCTTTTAAGACCGGATAAATTCATACAAATTGCCATTGGCGTATGCCTCCTTAATTTGGTTCTTCATAGGTAAGGGCGCGGCCGGAATCCTGAACCCCTTTCGTGGTGGGATCGATGAGAATGCCCAGGCCTGCCAGCATGTTAACGAGCAGCGAAAGAATAGTTATGATATCATTCTGCGCCACGGCCGGGGTGATCCCCAGGAGCGCCAGAAGCTGATAGATAAAAGCCACGACGGCTGTGCTAAAAGCGATAACAAATGTTTTGTTTTTCAATCGTACTTTCCAGTTGATTTTCATAATTACCTCCAGCGGCGCTCTGTATTGCGCCGGATATTTAGTGAAAATAGTCCTGCTGATGAATCAGCATATGGGTCTGCCGGTATTCTTCCAGCAGTTTCCGGTTCTTCTTGTTCTCGATCATGTAATATTTCTTGTACTTGTGCGTTTTGTTTGACATCGGACAGAAGATGCCGCGGCTTCTAAGATAAAAGCATTCGGCTTGGGTAATCGGTATGATATGGCTTCACTCACTTTCTGGTTTGTATTTGATACGGCTTCCGGCAACTCTTCGGATTCCGCCATCCCGCTGTAATTGATCCGGTTGGTGAAGAGACGTTGCGGATATTTTCCGAAGAGCTGCCGGAAGCCGTATCTGACTTGTTGGATAAAAGAGATCCCGTTGATAAAATTATGTTTTTTGGTGGGAACAGCTGATAAATTGGACGGAACATATGTTCGAACCTCGCTGCGCCGGAAACGCACACCGGGAGACGCACATCGGAGGTTCACATTTTTCCGACCCTCATTTCTAGTATTCATAAACAGCCGGGAAAGGCCGTTCCGGATACATAGACAGCAGGACCACGGCATCCGGGATCAGGTAAGGCGTCGTCTGATGTTGCGGTCTGATGCTGCGGTCCTGCTAACAGAGATGGTTTATCCTGAGTTGCCTGTGAAAGAGATGTGTCGATACTAAGAGATGTGTTCGATACTGGAATGGCCGGATTCGCACATTGGCCTGTGCATAGATTCGCACATCGGGTCTGCACATCGGAGGTTCACATTTTTCAGGCCCTCATTTCTAGTATTCATAAACAGCCGGAGAAGACTTCCCTGTACAGTTTATAGATGTCATTTCGCACCAGCTTGTAATCGCCGCTATTGTGGACCGGCGCGAGAATGCGGTACCGGGTAGACTGGGGATTGGCCCAGGTATAATTGTTCCGGGGTTTTTCAAGCTCCTCCAGGTAACCGAAATCGATCAGCTCCCGGATATACCGCCGCTTTATCTGTGAGCGGTGTATGCCGATCCAGGCCCCCAGGGATACGCAGGAAATATGGAATTCCTTCTGCTTATCTGCGTAAACCTTGGCATAGCACAGCATGGCCAGCGCGATTAACTGTGTCTTGGGGTTGTCCGTGATGCGGCTTATGAACTCCCGGTCCCTTTGGTTGATTTTGACTGTATTTGCCACCAGCGGCATCGGCGAACTCATCACATAGGTGATGATGGCGTTCAGGTCATGCCGGATGTACAGGTGGTAACGGTTTGCCCAATCAAAGATGGAGCTTCGGATCTTAGCGTGTCCGAACCCCTCGTCCTTATAATAGCGCGCCAGCATTACGCAGGTCCGGTACATGTTATCCGCCATGATATGCTTTCCATCCAGATAGTCCAATGCTTCTTGTTTCTCATCGATCATAGATTACTTCCTCCGCTTGATTGATTGTTAAATGGTTTGAATTGTCAGTTTGGTTTTGGCTTGCCTCCAGATAGGGGGACAACCGGTAGCGCTTCCCGAGGTATTCGTAAGTTTCTCTATCCGCGTCGTTCTCCTCGCAGACAGGTATGGGGGATGGGCCTTTTGGATCAATCTGCCCCTGCTCATCCAGCAGCGGAAACAGTCCGTCCCGGGCGCGTATATTCTCAAGAAGGCCATCGGCGGCCACCCGCCAGATGAATTTCTTATTCTTTTTCGGATATTTCTCATAACACAGGAGCACGGCAATGTTGGCCAGCAGCTTGGCATCCGGGCAGACCTCTTTGCAGGCGTTCCTGTATTTATCATAATAGAACTGCCAGTTGATCAGGAAGGCCTGCGCGTCCTTGCGGGTTATCCGGCCGTCCAGCTCATCTTTGTATTTATCATAATTGCGGATCATGGACTGCTCACGGCCCAGTTCGCCCATCTCCCGGCAGAAGTCCAGATAAATCTGTTCCACGGCCTCAAAGGTACCGGCCGGAACGGTAATATCCGGATCCAGCATGATCCGGTAATCGAACTGCGCGCAGGGTTTTGCGAACCGGAGCGTCTTGTCCCATTTTTCCAACTCCAAGCACAGGCGGTTCAGGTTGCTTTGGGAACGGGAGAATTCTTTCAGACTACTATAATAGGGGCCGGCGTACTTCATGAAGTAGGGGAGCGTATGGCCGTATTTGGCGATATTCCTGGGAATCTGATACAGCATGCCGGTTTTGGCATAATCGATCGCCTTACCGTTGATGATGCTCAACAGGTCGATATAGGACTCGTAGACGGCCTTCTGTTCCGGTGTCCTGGGCATTTTGTTGTGATATACGGTTGCGCAGTTGCTGGTCTCGCCGATGATATTGTTCATGGTGCGCATGATCATCAGGGCCCGCCCCTCCGGGGTGTCGGGTTCCTCCATGGCGGTGGCCTTATCTTCCATGTCCATGACGATGGGGATGTCGGGATCTACGCCTTTTAGCATCACAGGCTCATCGACGACCAGGACCAGATCGCCGTCGAAGTCCGCGCCGTTTAAGCGCTGGGGGGTAATGCTTTTTCCGTTGATGATGCAGGTGTTGGATAGGTGGCTGCAATACCGGTCCAGCAGATCGTTGGTGACCGCGTTCAGGATCACGTGTTCAGAGCGGCAGATATGCGGATTGCGTTCGATCAGCCGCTTTCCACGGTACGGTCCGTGGATATCAAAGGAATAGAACTCATCGGCCTGAAGAGCCCCGGTTGGTTCCAGCCCGCCGATGTGTTCCATCAGCAGGATAGGGTCCGCGGTCAGGAACTTGAAGGCGGATTTTAGGAACAGCTTGCCGCATTTGAAGTCGTCCCGGTATTTACGGAGCAGGGAGATCAGGTAGCTGCGCACACCGTCTTCCTTTAACATTTCACTGTTTTTCAGGACGGCCCTGGTATAGTCGTTTAAGGATTCTTCCGGGGTATCCGCGAACAGACCGAGAAAGCAGCAGGCGGTAAGGGGATCGCCGCTTACGATGCGTTCCGCCCACCCGATGGAGTACCGGGCCAGGGAGGCGAAGTCCTGATAGGACAGATTCAGATCCTGCAGAATCTGATAATTGGCTCTGGTGTAGAGAGGTTCCTCTTCCACGGAGTAGTTCCATTTCGCTACTCCGATGCAGTGGCCAAATTTGCGGAAGCATTCCCAGTACCGCTCCCAGTCGGTATAGTCCTTATGCTGTTCGAAATATTTTTTCCCTTTGTACATGGATTCGGTCATGAGAATCATGGGCTGGGAGAAGTCGTGCTCCCGCCCCCAGACATCGGTGATCCGGTCAACGCCCCGCTCCCGGTAAAATGTCTCGTAATCCATCTCGTGGGTCACTCCCTTGATGTAGGGGGCGCGCCAGAGAATGGTGGTGGGAGCTGTCCGGCTGCCGGTCAGCTCCCGGACCCTGGCGGTGATCGCGGGATGATGGATACCGCTGCCGTCGAATACATTGATCCGTACGTCCACGGTGTCCTGTGCGATCTCTTTTTGCACCCAGTCCCTTTCGGCGCCGTTTTTGTCGGTGAAGCAGATCTTTTGATCCACCGCGAAACGGATCTTTTGAGCCGGGATGACCCGCTCATAGTCCGGGACTATGACAATCTTCGGATACCAGTTCTCCAGACAGTGACAGGAGCTTAGGAGCAGACCACGGTAGGCGTAGTATTTGGACAGCACCGTATGTTCCATGTGGATCTCCATGGTGATCCTCCGGTTGACTTCCTCTCCGATGGTCTCGTCGATAAAGCTTAAGATGCCGGAGCGGGTCATGGATGCGGAGCGCTCGCTGATCACATAATGGCGCCCGCCCAGCCAGAGACCGACCCGGATGAGGGTGAACAGCTCGCTTTCGTAGGACTTGCCGCCTTTGCAGTTTACGAAGACCAGACAGGGCTGGAATTCCCCGCTGTTTCCGGTGATACTGCGGATCAGCCGGAAGAGTTGGTTGTCCTGCTGCTTAACGAGATAGAGTTGTTCCTCCCTGGGGGTGAGTTCTAAATGGTATTGATGGTCGATCAACAGTTTGAGTGGAAATTTTCTGACAGAATAAGATTTTGGCGCATGCATGGATGTGTCGGCCTCCTTTATTTCTTATAATGATTACGATTTGCCCTTGGGCTTCGCAGGATATGAGGCTTAGAGCCAGACTTCAAAATAACGGCCGGCCGGGTCATACCTGGTTTTCAATGCGTCGTGCTCGAATTTTAAGAGATCGCAGATCTGGTATATGTAATAGCAGTATTCGATATTGCCTTTCCGGATCTGCCGGAGCACATCGTTGATGTAAAGCTTGTAATGCTGGAACTGGGTGTCGCCGGTTTCCGGCAGGCTTAACTGGCCGCTGATGCGGAAATGGGCACTGCCGCCATACAGTTTGGTATATTTAGAAGAGTGGATCTGATTTTTGAGATCGCGGAACATGGCCTGCCAGGACTCGTCGGTCAGATTAGCCGGGGGAAATCCGGTATAACGGTTGGGGGTGTTTGTATGGATATTTTCCGTGTGATTTTTCATTGTGTTTATCTCCTTTTTTTCTGATTCTCATAGATGGCTCCTTTTCGGTATTCGATTTTCTGATTAGGGTTGGTGGTAAAAAATGAAAATCGAACATATGTACGATTATAATACTATAGAACACGTTATGTGTCAATATGGGAAATGATTAAATTTTATTGCGCAGATTCGTGGTTGGATTTTGCATAAAATGACACAATTAGTGAATGATGGATGCGAGGGGATGAGGCCGGGAATCCGGTTGGAAGATGGGGTGGAGTACAGTTTATGCAGGCGGTCTGGTCGGGGGAGAGTTACATTTCGCTGCTGTCGGATAGATTCGCCGAAAAAGCGTAGTGAATGAACAGATAAAGCTTCCGACAGTGTATATACAAAGGGATATGACCACTCCCGGGGATTCCCGGAAACCCGGACATTAGCCGGAATCAGCTATACATTTCCATAGAATTAATGGATGACAGGAAGCGTAAGCGGCGGAATAAAAGCCACCGTAAAATGTAGTGGAAACCGACAGCGATAAAAGCGATTGTATATATCTGAAATCAGGTTTATACTTAGCGAAAAAGGAGTATATGTGTAGGAGGCATAAATTGAACAAAACAGACGGAGCAAAAGTCAATATGGCCTTGGAAGCTTTCTATACGCCGGCAGGTTTTCAGATCGAGTTGATCGAGGTGCCGGGTAAAAGAGGCAGAAAACAGGAGATCGTGAACAGTGTAGATCGGCATGGTCAACTACAGGGCGAACAGAAAAGAGACGAACAGCAGGTTTGGTTCGAAAGCTTAACGGACGATCCGTGGACGGGACTCTATCAGATGGGCTATCTGCTTGCGGAAGACTGGATGAGACCTTCTATATGGTATCTTCATCATATAGCGGAATATTTGATCCGGCGGATTTCATCAAGCCCGGAGGTAGAAGTGGAGCGTGAAGAACTGGAGGTGGAATTATCTCCGGAAGAGGCGGCTGCGCTTTTAGAGGCGTTGCCTTTTGTGAGCGGTGCAGAGTTCGTGGATGAAGCCTGGATCCGGAATATCTGGCAGAAGCTTTTCCAATGCTATCGGGAACAGATCCGTGAGTATGACGGTACGGCGGCGGCCTATTTTGCTGAACATAATTCCAGCATCAGTGTGGCGGGGAGGGTGTTTTTTCATCTGGTGGAGAGCCATCAGGAGGACTACCCGTTTGCCTTTATGGCGACCTACTCCACTAAGCCGGCAAAAAGCAGGAAGGCGATTCATACCCCGTTAAAAAATGCGCTGCTTGAGTTTAAAGATGACCAGAAGAAGCTTTTGTCGCTGCTGTCCGCGGTGGCGAAGGCTGCGGACGCAAGCTCTTTGATCGGAGATCTGATGGAGAGCGGAGAGCTATTTTCCCCGCTTCGGTTTACGGCGCAGGAAGCCTATACGTTTTTGTCGGAGATCCCCATCTATGAAGAAGCCGGAATCATGTGCCGTGTTCCGGACTGGTGGAGACGGCATACGAATGCGATCGGCCTGTCCCTCACTGTGGGGGCTAAAAAACAGTCGTTGGTGGGTCTGGATGCCATGGTGGACTTTTCTCCATCTTTGATGATCGATGGGGAGAAGCTTACGGAAAAACAGCTGCGGGAATTTCTGGCCATGGCCGAGGGGTTGGTCCTTTACAAGGGAAAATGGGTGGAGATCAACAAAAAGAAACTGGAAGCCGCGTTGGAGGCATTGCAGAAAGCCAAAGAACTGGCAAAAGACGGAACCCTTTCCCTGGCGGAAGCGATGCGATTGGAATTAAACGCTGCGCCGGAAAATATGGAAAAAGGCGAGATCCCCGTTACGGTGACAAACGGAAAATGGCTGAAAAAGATCCGGGAAATGCTGGTGCAGCCGGCGTCCATCGATCCGGTTCCGCTGGCCCCGACCTTCCATGCAGATCTGAGGACGTACCAGGAGGAGGGATACCGCTGGCTCAATATGATGTCGGAGCTGGAGCTGGGAGCCTGTCTGGCGGACGATATGGGACTTGGTAAGACGGTACAGGTGATCGCTTGGCTGGAACAGTACCGGCTGCGTTGTGCAGGACAAGCGCTTCTGGTGATTCCGGCTTCCCTGATCGGTAACTGGCAGAAGGAAATCGAGCGTTTTGCGCCGGAGATGCCTTACATGATTCTGCACGGCAGTCAGGCGGGCGCAGGGCTTGAACAGGAGAAGTCCGCTTTTTTGTACATCACTACATATGGTATGGTGCCGAGGCTGGAAGGACTTCTTGTGAAAAAATGGGATATCGTGATACTGGATGAGGCGCAGGCGGTGAAAAACGCGGCTGCAAAGCAGACGAAAGCGGTAAAAGCTATTCCGTCCAGACTTCGCGTCGCTATGACCGGGACTCCTATTGAAAATAATCTGGGCGATCTGTGGTCCCTCTTTGATTTCCTGAACAAAGGTCTTTTAGGGTCCGTAAAAGAGTTTCAAAACCTGGTGAAGGAGATGGAATCAGACGGGGTGGGATTTATGCCTCTGAAAAAAATGGTTACCCCTTTTATCCTGCGCAGACTCAAGACAGACCGCTCTATTATTTCCGATCTGCCCGAAAAGGTGGAGGTAAAGGAATATGCGGGACTGTCGAAAAAACAGATCGGTCTCTATGGTAAGCTGGTAAAAGAGATCGAGAAAAAGCTGGCTGATGCGGAGGGAATAGAACGGAAAGGGCTGGTGCTGGCCGGCATCATGAAATTTAAGCAGATCTGCAACCACCCGGATCAATACCTGGGCCTGGAAGAGTATAAGAAGGAAAACAGCGGAAAATTCGAATGCCTGGAGCGGATCTGTCAGACTATTTACGAAAAGCGGGAGCGGGTGCTGGTATTTACCCAATTCAAGGAGATGACGGAACCGCTGGCGGAATTCCTGGAATCGATTTTTCACAGAAAGGGTCTGATCCTTCACGGCGGGACACCGGTAAAGAAGAGAAGTGAGATGGTCGAACAGTTTAACGGGGAGGAGTACGTCCCCTTTATGGTACTTTCCCTGAAAGCCGGCGGCGTGGGGCTGAATCTGACCGCCGCGAACCATGTGGTGCATTTTGACCGCTGGTGGAATCCCGCGGTAGAGAACCAGGCCACAGACAGAGCTTTTAGGATCGGCCAGAAGAAGAATGTGATCGTCCACAAATTCGTGACCCAGGGAACCATAGAGGAGAAGATCGACGCCATGATAGAGGAAAAACAGAAGATGGCCGGCGATATCCTGGGATCGGCGGGAGAACAGTGGATTACGGAGCTTGACAATGAAGAGCTGCTGAACCTGATCAGACTGGGAGGTGAGCGGGCATGAGTTATTATGGATACGCTCCTTATGTCTCCGTGGCAGAAAAGAGGGCCAAGGCAGACCGGCAGATCGCGAAGCTGAAAAAGAAAAATCCGGATCTGGCGCCGGTGCTGATCGAGGGAAATACGATCGCCCGCAGCTGGTGGGGCAAAGCATGGAACCGGAATCTGGAAAGCTACGCGGATTATGCCAACCGTATTTCCAGGGGAAAGAGTTATGTGCGTAATCATGCGGTGCTGGATCTTAGTATGGGTGAAGGATGTGTGGAGGCCCTGGTTCAGGGCAGCCGCTCCAAGCCCTATCAGGTTACGGTGGATATCGACATGCTGGACGAAAAACGCTGGTCACAGGTAGTGAAGCTGTGCAATCATCGCATTGATTCTGTGGAAAAGCTTGTGGAGGGGAAGTTTCCCAAGGAGCTGGAGATCCTGTTCACGGAGAGAAAGTACGGAATGTTTCCCTCCCCTAAGGAGATACATTTTTCCTGTTCCTGCCCGGATTATGCCTATATGTGCAAGCATGTGGCCGCCGTCCTCTATGGCGTGGGCGCAAGACTGGATGCGGATCCGCTGCTGTTCTTTGTATTGCGCGGGGTGGATATTCAGGATCTGATCCATCGTTCCGTGACCAGCCGCATGAATGCGATGCTGAAAAATGCAGGGAAGAAAAGCGGGCGGGCGATGTCTGAGGCGGAGATGCATGATGTGTTTGGGATATAGGGGATATACAAAATAACACTGCCCAATAACCAGATAGTAGTTATTGAGCAGTGTTATGAATTAATTATAAGAATATAAGAAGTATAGATTAATGCGGATATGCCCCATTCCAGGCAGTCAAGGGAAACAATGGAACTTGTTGCTTGGGAGGGGCATTTTTTATGGAATTTATACATAGGCTATCGGCGTTACAGTTCTGCGGCAACCAGAACGGTAACGCCTTATTTGAATTTTGAAAACGTTGTATCAGGCCTATTTCTGAAAATAACTGCCAATATATCCAAGCTTTGAGGATAGATGTGACGCCTGCTCCATGACCGCTCTGGAGACTGTGCCCAGATTCTGTTTCATATATTCGGTGGTTCCGGTTGCGCTAAGCGCTCCCACCACCTCGCCGCCCGATTTGAACACCGGCGCCCCGATACACCAGCTGCCGACGGAGTTTTCTTCACAGTCCAGACTGTATCCCCGCTGATTAGTCTTTTTTAATTCTTCGAATAGGTCCTGAAAATTTGTAATCGATTTTTTTGTGCAGGGACGCCAGCCGTACTGGGTAATGATGCCGCGGACCACTTCCTGCGGCATATTCGCATATACCGCCTTTCCCATGGCAGTGACATGGGCGGCAGTACGCCGGCCCAGTACAGCATACATTTTATCTACTTCATGGGGGATCGAAAAGGCGATGTGGAAGATATCACCCTGATAAAGTACCCCCAGATTTGTGTTCAAGCCAATCTCTAAGGAGAGTTGATCCAGCTCGATCTGGCCATGACGCCTAAGATCCATCTGACTAAGAGCGATACCGGCCAGCTCGATAATGTGCAGGCCAAGGGTATACCTGCCGGTTACCGTGTTTTTCAACAGATACCCTTCTTCTTCCATGGATAGAAGATAGCGGTACAGCGTGCTGGTGCTAAGTCCCAGTTTTTCTTTTATCTGTTCGGCAGTCAATTCCGGCTGTTCCAGCGAGAAACATTCCAGGACGGCCAAAACCTTTCCGATGGTTTTGGGGGCATAGGAAGTCTTTGGGGCGGTATCCAAATTCACATTATCTTTTTTGAGATCAGTTGTATTCATGCTTGATTCCTCCGTAGCTCTTTCGATTATCGTAATTTTATCATAACATTTAATTTAATGCAACATTATTCTCAAAATTTGAGAATAAATAATCTAAATTTGATATTGACAATTATAAATATAAAAATTATAATTTAAATACAGAATAACAATTCCGAGAATTCAGAAATGTGAATGCAAAATCGGAAAACAAATTCCATTAATTACCAGAAGGAGGAAAAGGTATGAATCGATGGGTTCAAAAAGTATTGGGGAGTTCCATGGCGCTTATTCTCTGCGCGTCTTCATTGGCGGGATGTTCTTCGGGACAGGACAAGGATGCCGGAATGAATGAGGAGACAAAAAGTCCGGTACAGCAGGAGGATACGCAGCAGGAAGAGGGACAGAACCTGGAACAGGATGGCACAGGATGGGAAGATAAAGAGATCACGCTGCAGTTCTGGGACAACGATACCAGAGAAGAATGGCAGGCAGCTACACAGGCTGTATTTGACGGTTTCACCGAGCGGCATCCCAATATAAAGATTGAACGGGTCATGGTTCCCTGGAATGATATTGATACCAAATTCCAGGCCAGTGTCGCTGCGGGCAGCGCTCCGGATTTTATGTATGGTTCTGACAAATTTATCGTATCTTGGGCCAGCCAGGGATCTTTGGCACCGTTAGATGATATTCTGGATGACATAGGCCGGGATAAGTTTGAAGAGTCCTTCCTGAAGGGGACCAGCACCGGTGATAAGTCCTACCTGGTTCCTATCGCCTATTTTCCGCATGTAGTCTTTTACAGAAAAGATTTATATGAGAAATATAATCTGGAGATTCCCGGGACATGGGACGAACTGTATCAGAATGCCAAAACTATTCAGGATAAGGAACCGGATGTGAGCGGCTTCGATATGCTGGCCGGCAAGGGAGAACCGTATACCATGGTAAACTTTATGTCCGTCAACGATTCCGCTTTGTTGAACGAGAATCAGGAAGTGGTGGTCAATTCTTCGAACACCGTGGAGACACTCCAGTATTTACAGAAGATGTATGATTTGATCCCCAACGGCTCCTACGGCAAATCCCAGGCGGATGTGAGGCTGATCGCAATCCAGGGCGGTGTGGCTCATCATATCGATTCGGTTTCATTTGCCGGGACGATAGCGAACGAGGACAAACTTGATCTGTACGGGGCATTCCCGATACCGCAGAATAAAGGGGATTATCAGGCGATCACCGGCTTCTATGGATTCGCCGTGTCCTCTACGGATCCGGACCGGCTGGCAGCCACAAAAGAACTGATAAAATATATGAACGAACCGGATGTTTATATGGAATTCGCGAAAAGCTCTGTGCTGGGACATATCCCCGCAAATAAAACTGCGACACAGGGAGACACCTACTGGAGCTCGGAGCGGGTCGCCCCTTTTGCCGACATCTTCAAGGTCGCTATGGACGCAGGGAAAAACGGCATCGTAATGGGCATGGAACGGGGAGCTAACAAATACTCCAGCTTCATTGTTTCCAGCTATATTTACAACGACATGCTGGATATGCTCATATTAAATAAAGATACACCCGAGAAGATCTGCTCATGGGCGGAAGAAAAAATGAACGCAATTATCGATGATGTCGATAATCAGTAAGATTACGAATAGAGTCCCCGCTGACAAACGGGGACTCGAAAATAGAGGTGAGAGCTTGAATAGAAAAAAAGGAAAAGAGAAGAAGTTTTCGTTGGAACGAAGGCGGGCACGCCTGGGAATCATCCTGTTGCTTCCCTCTTTACTGATTATCCTGTTTATCGTTTTATATCCCCTGATCACCAGTTTTGTATGGGCTTTTATGAAAAAATCGCTGGGGGCCCGCAGTGAGGCCGAATTCATTGGGCTGAAAAATTTTCTGTATCTGTTCCGGCAGCCGGTGTTCTGGAAATCTCTATGCAACAGTACGATCCTGACGGTTTGCAACGTATTGTTCCAGACCGTACTGGGTATGGTGATTGCACTCTTGTTGAATATGAAATTTCGGCTGCGCGCGATGGTGAGGGGACTCTTTATCCTTCCCTGGGCTACTCCGACCTTCGTGGCTGCCTTTGCCTGGAGCTGGATGGTGGATGCCGAAAATGGCATGGTCAATATTATATTAAAAGAGCTGCACATTCTGAGCGAGGGGATTCCCTGGCTGAACCAGCCGGGAACAGCGTTGATCGTCGTCATCATCGCTCATATCTGGAAAGACCTACCATGGATGATTATGATTTTTCTGTCCGGGCTGCAGATGGTTCCGGAGCAACTGCAGGAGGCGGCGAGAGTGGATGGAGCCAGCAGGTGGCAGGAATTTTGGAATGTGACGGTCCCGAGTATGAAAAGTATAATCATAATTGCCATCCTGCTCAGAATTATCTGGACCTTCAAGTTCTTTGATTTTGTCCAGCTGCTGACCGGAGGAGGACCGCTCGATTCCACCATGACCATACCGATCATGATCTATCAGCAGGGATTTGAGTCCTATTCGATGGGAAGGGCTTCCGCGCTGGGAGTCATACTATTTATTGTACTTGGGATATTCTCCCTGTTTTATTTCAAGGCGCTCTCAAAGGACGGTGAAATGTGAGATGAACAGAAAAAGAGTGACGAAGTGGTTGAAAATATTATTACTGGTATTTCTTCTGATATTAATTATTTTTCCAATTTACTGGATCTTTATCGCGTCCATCTCGCCGTCGGAGTCGTTTCTGTCTGTGGATCTGTCCTGGCTGATCCCCAAAAAAATTACGTTTAAGCATTATCTGGATATCCTAAGTACCAGGAATTACCGGATCTATTATTGGAACAGCCTGGTGATATCAACGATTACCACAGTGCTGACCCTGGTAGTATCAACGATGGGCGGCTACAGCCTGGGGAGACTGCGCTTTTGCGGAAGGAATGCATTGAGCCAAATGGTGCTGGTGACCTATCTGGTACCTTCCATCCTGCTGCTGATCCCCCTGTTTCAATTCATCACCAAATTCCATATGCAGGACAGCTATCTGGGATTGATTCTTTCTTATATGACATTTGCACTGCCGTTCTGCCTTTGGATGTTAAAGGGATTTTTTGCAGGGCTGCCGGCAAATATGGAAGATGCGGCCCTGATCGATGGGACCGGTGTTTTTGGAGCGTTTTGGAGAATCATATTGCCGCTTGCCTCTCCGGGGTTGATCTCCGCCGCCATGTTTACTTTTCTGCTCTGTTGGAATGAATATTTGTTCGCCATGGTATTTATCAATAACGATTCTCTGCGGACGATACCGGTAGGAGTGGTGTCAAATTTTGTTACCGTGACGATGGGACCTTCTGATTGGTCCAGAGTCATGGCTTCCGCTATCCTGGCTTCGCTGCCGATCTATATTATATTTATTGGACTGCAAAAATATTTTGTGGCCGGTCTGGCAGCCGGTTCCATCAAAGAATAGGAGGAGAACATGAAAATAACACAGATCAAAACGTATGTGGTCGGTAACCCGTGGAAAAACTGGATTTTTATAAAGTTGTATACAGATGAAGGAGTCACGGGAGTCGGTGAGGCTACCGGGGGTCTTCAGACCAAACCGATCGAGGCAGCGGTGCAGGAGCTGAGCTCCCTTGTCATCGGGAAGGATCCAACGAAGATTAATCTTTTGTGGGATGATTTATATAAGGCGTTATTCCTGGGATATTCGGTGGCTATGTCCGGTATCGAACAGGCATGTTGGGATATTCTTGGAAAAACTCTGCAGGTACCGGTCTACCAGCTGCTAGGCGGTGCAGTGCGCAAAAAAATCAGGGCCTACGCTAACGGCTGGTATAAGGGGCCAAGGGATCCCGCATTTTTCGTAGAGGCAGCAGCCAGGATTGTGGAGATGGGATATACGGCGCTTAAGTTCGATCCGTTTGGGAATGCCTACCGGTTTCTGGAACGTAAAGAGGAAAAGCTCTCGCTTGCAATCGTGCGGGCAGTACGTGATGCGGTGGGAGAAGATATAGATCTGATCATTGAGGGACATGACCGTTTTTCCGTCAGCACGGCGGTAACTGTGGGGAAGGCGCTGGAGGAATTTAGGCCCATGTGGTTCGAGACGCCGGTCATGTCGACAGATATAGAGGCGACCCGCGAGGTGGCAGGAAAGATCGCGGTACCTGTTGCCAGCGGAGAGAGATTCCAGTCTTTGAATCAATTTTCTCAACTGGTGGAGGGGAACGTGATCAGCATCGTACAGCCGGAAGTGTTGGAGATCGGTGGAATTAGCAGAATGATGAAGACGGCGGCGATCGCCCAGGGACATGAGGCTTTTCTGGCCCCACACAATGCCCAAAGCCCGCTTTGCACGGCGGTAAATGTGCAGATCGGTGCGGCGGCGGATAATCTGTTGATCCAGGAATGCTTCGATGATACCAATGTGGAATGGGCGGATTCGGTGATGGAAGGACGGATTCCGGTGCGGGACGGATATCTGGAGGTACCGGATAAACCCGGTTTGGGCATTGAATTAAGGGAGAAGGAACTGGCGAAATACCCATACGGCGAGAGGAACTTCCTGAAATTGTTTGAGGCTGGATGGGAAAAAAGGGAAAACAAGCCGAAGGAAGATATAGGAAGGAACATATAATGAAGGAGTATAAAGAGATGAAGGATAATACAGAACAACAATTCCGGGGAGTATTCGGAATTCTTCCCACACCGTTTTTGGAAAACGGACAGCTGGATGAGGAGAGCCTGAAAAACATCGTTCAATTTTGTCTGGATGCCGGTGCCCACGGGATCGTGACACCGGTAAACGCCAGTGAGTTCACGAGCCTGACGGACGAGGAGCGAGGGCAGGTGATCGAGATCTCGGTAACGGCGTGCGGCGGCGCAATTCCGGTTGTGGCCGGAGTGGCGGGAAGCTGTGAGGAGCATGCCCGGTACCTGACCCGCAGAGCGGTTGCGTCCGGAGCGGACGCACTAATGGCTATGCCGCCATATATCAGAAAATGTACCCCGGAGGAAATCATTGATTATTACCGTGCAATCGATGAATGTGCGGAAGGCCTGCCTGTATTTATTCAGAATAATATGCCGCCAGTTGGAACAGTGATGACTCCTGGGCTTATGAACCAGGTGATCGATGCCTGTAAGAATGTTACATATATAAAAGAAGAATGCCAGCCTGCCGGGCACTACATGACAGAAATGTTCGGCTTACATAACGGGAAGCTGAAGGGAATCTTCGGAGGAATGGCCTCCAAGTACATCATGGATGAATTCGCCAGAGGAGCTTCCGGTACTATGCCGGCCTGTGAGGTCTGTGACGCGCATGTGCAGCTGTGGGAATGCCTGGATAACCAGGATATCAGAGGCGCCAGGGATATTTTTAATCAAATGCTGCCGCTTCTTAATCTGGAGTGCATGTTCGGAACCGCGGTATATAAAGAAGTGCTGTACCAAAGAGGTGTGATCCGGACTCCGGTACTGCGAAAATGCGGAAATTTTCCGCTGGATGCATATGACCGCAGGGAACTTACGCAGGTGCTGAACGATATGCGGCCTCTGTTCCGGGTGTAAAAGAGAGGAGCGTGAACCATGATAATCGCGGTAAACTCCGGGACGACAAATACGAGATTCTATCTGGTCGAAGACGGCCGGGTACTGGATTCCGTGAAAATCAAGGTAGGACTTAAGGACTGCGCTATCCGCGGCAATAATGAGTTTTATAAACGGTCCATCAGGCAGGAAATAATTAAGATACGGGAGCGCAGCAGGAAAACAGGGGGATGCATCTCCTGTATTGTGGTCAGCGGTATGGCCACATCCTCCTCCGGGCTGTATCCGGTGCCCCATATACCGGCTCCCGCCTCACTGGAGGATCTTGCCTCGAATTGTGTGTCCGGGAATCTTAAGGATATATCAGATCTACCATTCCTGTTTATACCGGGGGTTAAAAATGAGGATACGCATAACGGAGAAAATCTCCATGCGGTGGATATGATGCGGGGGGAGGAGACAGAAGTATTCGGTATTCTGGGGCTCACCCACATCCAAGGTCCGGTGGCCGTACTGCTTCCGGGTTCGCATACAAAACTGATCCTGATGGATGAACAACAGCGGATCATAGAAGGGCATACTGCCATGGGAGGAGAGATACTGGAAAGCATCGCGCGGCATACAGTGCTCTCTGAATCACTGCCTGATCCACTGATTCAGAAGGTATTGCCGGAATACCTATGGAAAGGATACCGGTATGCCCGGGAATATGGGATGGGTGACGCGGGCTTTCGGGTGAGGCTTGCGGATGTGTTTGGTATGATGGAGGCTCAAGAGAGGGCAAATTTCTTTGCGGGAGCAGTATTAAGAGAAGATATCAAGATGATCACAGGAAAAATAAAGGACACAGACCGGTTTCTCTGTGTCGGTTCGCCGCCGCTTAGTTCGATTTTTATGGAACTGCTAAATAGCGTACCGGGACAGAAATACCAGCCGGAGCTTTTGACTGAGGAGATAGCGGAATTCTGTTCCCCGGTGGGGGCAGGCCTGATCGCAAAGGAGTATGGAATATGAATCGACGACAGACACTTACAAATATACTGGATACCGGGCTGGTCGCCATCCTGCGGGGACTGGATACCCAGATGGCTCTTAAGACGGCGGAGGCTTTGTACCAGGCAGGTGTCCGGGCCATAGAAGTGACGTACCCGTCAAAGAATGCCACCGAAACTATCCGGCAGATATCGGAACACTTTGGAAATGACTTATCTGTAGGAGCAGGAACAGTATTGGACGAGGGAACCGCCGTGGAAGCGATCCGGGCGGGCGCCCAGTTCGTCTTGGCTCCTGATTGTAATGAGGATGTTATACGGACAGTGAAGGGATACGCCAGGGTGATGGTCCCAGGAGCACTGACCCCGACGGAGGCGCTTCGATGTATGCGCGCAGGTGCTGATATGGTCAAACTATTTCCGGCTTCCAGTTTGGATGCGGATTATATAAAAAATATGAAGGGGCCTTTACCTTTCATCCCGTTTATGGCAGTAGGGGGCATTGGACTGCACAACGCAGCGGAATTTATGCAGGCAGGCTGTTGTGCACTGGGAGTGGGTGCTTCCCTGACCCCGGTGGATTTGCTTGAGATTGGAGAATATGACAGGATAACAGAGATAGCAGTGGAATATTTGCAATTGTTAATGAAATACAAAAAATGGAGATAATGATTTATGGTAAATCAAGCATTACACCATATCCTGAGTTCTAATCATTACCGGCAGGGACGAGGTGTGATTTCCCTGATCGGGGACGAGGCCGCAGCCAGGGGAAAACATGCTTTGCTGCTGGGGGATACAGGCGGATTAAATGCATGCGAAGAGAGCGTATTAAAAGGTCTGCGGACCCGGCATATGGCTTATACAACAGTAGTATTTCAAACAGAATGTTCCTTTCAAGAGAGAGGAAAGCTGGAACAAGTATGCGCAGAAAATGGCTGTGATCTGATCATCGGGCTTGGGGGCGGAAAATGTATGGATCTGGCGAAAGCGGCAGCAGAAATCATGGAACTTCCCATTATTACGGTGCCCTCGATCGCGGCGACTTGTGCAGCCTGTACCCCGCTGAGTATTATGTATCAACCCTCGGGAAGAACGGATCGATCTTTGCCTCTTAACAGGGGAGTGGATGTATGTCTGGCAGACACGGATATTCTCCTCAAAGCTCCGCCCGGTACATTGGCTTCCGGTATAGCTGATTCTCTGGCGAAGCATCAGGAAATTATGTGTGGTTCTGCTTCTCTAGCGTGCGCGCAGACGGATGCAGGAAGATATGGGGCCTATTGTATTGCGCTGGCTATCGACCATATCCTCTATGAGAAAGCAATAGAGGCTTATGAGAGCTGCCGTACTCAGATATGGAGCCGGGAATTCGAGGACGTCGTATATACGATTCTCTCTCTGACTGCCCTGTGCAGCGGGCTTGTATCCGGGGCCGGTCAGCTGGCTCTGGCGCATTCCTTTAATGACGCGGTTCATGACCAATACCCGGCCGCAGCCCGGGATCATCTTCATGGAGAGATCGTTGGTGTTGGAACGGTTCTTCAGATGGCGGTCAATGAGAGTACACAGTTGGAACAATATCAGAACCTTCTTAGGGAACTGCACTTGGCGGTGAGTGTGGATCAACTGGGTATTCCGGCAGAGACGGATACCATGAGAAAGATAGAAGAGTATCTGTCTGGGCGGATGGGAGCAAACAGGGAAGTGTTGGCACCCCAGGTGCACCGCGGCCTGAAAACATTATTTCGATTGCAATAACCGGGCAGTCCATAAGATTTAAGAACCTGAAAGGATTTCGCAGAAATTTTGTTGGAAAATTTTGTGCAAAAATACCTTTGCAAATCCCGTAAAAAAATGATATCTTTTAACAAGAACGTGTGGCATGACTGCGTAAATCCAGTTAATCGCCACACGTTTTTATTTTCTTCTGTGTGACCCTGCGGAACCGACCGGGGCAAAGGAAAGGCAGCTTAAAAACAGCCCGCAGCACACAACATATTAATAAATATATTGTAGTAGAAAAGCGTGTAGCCAGACGGCGTAAAACCAGCTCGTCGGCACGCGTTTTTTTTGTTCCAATCAGCAAAGAGCCTTTCGAATACGAAACTCTTAATAACTGTAAAACAGGAGGTTTATCAAAATGAACGAATCAAACGCCAACGCATTTCTGGAAAAAGAAAAGCTTGGCACACTCATGCGCAAATACGCGATTCCATGTATCATCTCACTGCTGGTGGCAGCTCTGTACAACATCGTTGACCAGATCTTTATAGCCAACGCGGATTACCTGGGCTCCTACGGGAACGCCGCCAACACGGTCGTATTTCCCCTGACAGTGGTAGCGCTGGCGGTGGCCGTCATGATCGGAGACGGCTGTTGTGCCTTCGTGAGCATCAGCCTGGGGGCGAAGAATAAGGAGAATGCCCACAGAAGCATTGGGAACTCGGTCCTGCTCTGCCTGATCAGCAGCTTGGTAATTACGGCACTCTACTTACTATTCCAGGACCAGATCCTGACGGCCTTTGGAGGAAAAGTGAACGCGGAGACCTTTACCTATTCCAAAGAATATTTTACCTACATTACAATTGGAATCCCTTTCTATATGTTTGGGCAGGCCATGAATCCTGTGATCCGTTCCGATGGAAGTCCCCGGTTCGCTATGGTCTCCACACTGGCGGGCGCAGTTGTCAACATCATTCTGGATCCGATTTTTATATTTATCTTTAAATGGGGCATGATGGGGGCCGCGGTGGCGACGGTTATCGGGCAGGTTCTGACGGCTATCCTGGCTGTCTGGTATCTTTGCCACTTGAAGGCGGTAAAATTGGATAAGAGCAGTTTCCGATTCCACGCAAAAGTGATATCCAAATTCATCCCTCTGGGAATCTGCAGCTTTCTCTCGCAGATTTCCCTGGTAGCGGCCATGGCGGCCATTAACAATATGATCCGCAAATACGGAGCCATAGATCCCATATTCGGTCAGGAACAGTACGCGCAGATCCCGATGGCGGTCGTGGGAATCGTGATGAAGTTTTTCCAGATCGTCATATCTGTGGTGGTCGGAATGGCAGCAGGCTGTATCCCCATCGTGGGCTATAACATCGGCGCCGGACGAAAGGATCGGGCGAAAAAGCTCTTTTCCTATCTCCTGACCGCCGAGGGATGCGTGGGAGCCGTGGCTCTTATCATCGCGGAGATCCTGCCGGGGCAGCTGATCCGGATCTTCGGCGCTTCCAATGAGAGCATCTATTATACCCAGTTCGCTATGAAAGCTTTCCGGATCTATCTGTGCATGCTTATCTTCGCGTGCATCAATAAAGCCACCTTTATTTATCTGCAGTCCCTGGGAAAAGCCCTGTTATCCACGGCTCTTTCCATGATCCGGGAGGTCGTATTCGGCGTAGGCTTTGCCCTGCTGCTTCCGCATTTTTTCGGATTGGACGGCGTATTATATTCCATGCCGGTATCCGATATCCTGACCTTTATCATATCAGTGGTAGCGATCATCTATACCTACCGGTCGTTGAGCGATAAGGATCACATCAAAATAGCCGGACAATCCGGGGAGGAGAGCATATGAAAAACAGAATCATCACAATCAGCAGAGAATTCGGCAGCGGAGGTAGGACCATCGGCAAACAGACCGCCGAGATGCTGAGAATCCCCTGTTACGATCAGGAATTGATCCGAAAACTGGCCGAGCAAAGCGGTTTTACCCAGGATTACGTGGCAGAAGAAAGCGAATATTCCGAGCATCCGGGATGGTTCTCCAACGCATTCACCGGCCGCAGCGTTAACGGGTTGTCGAACCAGGATTATCTGTGGTCCCTCCAGCGTCAGATTATCCTGGATCTGGCCGACAAGGAATCCTGTGTAATCGTGGGCCGATGCGCCGATTATATCTTAAAAGACCGTAGTGACTGCTTGACGGTTTTTATCCACGCGGATCTCGAAAAACGTGCGGAGAGAATTGTAAAAATATACGGCGAGACCGACCAGTTACCACAGAAACGTCTGCTGGAAAAAGATAAACGCCGCGCTGCCTTTTACCAGTTCTACACTGATATGAAATGGGGCCAGGCCCAGAACTACCATTTGGCCCTGGACAGTGGGGCGGTCGGAATCGAACGCTGTATCAGTATCATAACGGATTTGTTTTCAGATTAATCCCGCCCCAAGCCCTTTTGCACTTTCGCCCCATACCGAAGGGACAAACCGGAGTGGGAAAAACGGAGTCAATTTAAAGGTTTCCAAGCCAGAAATTATTTGATATAATAAATTACAAAGGTGATTTTATGGAAACTGTTTATATGAAAGAATTTCTCGTTCTGGCTAAAATGTGCAACTACGGCAGAGCAGCGGATGAACTGTACATTTCGCAGTCATCCTTATTCAACCATATCAAGGCCCTTGAAGCGGAACTCAGCGTTCCGCTCTTTGAGCGTTCGGGAAAAAAGATTGTAGTCAGCGAGTATGGGCAGATGTTTCTTCCTTATGCCCGCCGTATTATCGATGCTACGGAGTGTTTTGAAAACGATGTGAAAGAGAAAAAGCTGGATGCCAGCAGGGCGATCCTGATCGGAACCCAGTATCGTTTGACTGAGCTCGTTAGAAAATTCAGGGGCGCCTGTAAGAATTATATGCTCTACACCATGGACAGCCGTAATGTGGAAGAAACCCTGTATGAGAGTGGATGCGAGCTGGCTTTTATCAGGAATCTGAAAGACCCTGAGGGAAAATTCAATGTAGTGCCCTATGTAAATGATAGCTTCTGCGCAGTTCTGTATAAGTCACATCCGTATGCAGACCGAAAGTCGCTGAAACTGGAGGAGCTGAAAAAAGAGAATTTTGTTATGCTTTCCTCTCTGAAGGGCAAGGAAAATGACGGTATAACCCTATGTAAGAAGGCGGGATTTGCGCCGAAGGTGGTTATGACGGTTTTGAGCGGGAGCGAGGCTGCAAAGCTGGTCAACGATGGACTGGGGATATCGATTCTTTTGAAAAAAACGATCCAGGCGGAGCGGCTGGAGAACGTAATATTAGTGGATCTGGAGCCAAGGGTGGACTGTGAGATCTCTCTGTGCTGGAGAAAGGATGTCGTGCTCTCAGAGGGGGCGCGCCGGTTTGTAGAATTCGTCCGCGGTCTGCACCCGTGAGCGGTTATAGAAAGTAGACGGGACATGTCCCGCTGCTATTATGTGTTTACTAAATAAGATAATAAAGTCGGCAGATAAAGAAAATCTTTAAGTCAGTGATGGCTTTTGGATTTTCTTTTTTGTTATAGAAAAGAACAGAGAATAAAATTATTCAGAAAATCGGAACGAACGAGTCCATATTCCAAAAAGTAAAATGAGAAGAAAAAGTATTTGTATATTTTGAATAATGAAATATACCATTGCACAATAGAAATTGATGTTTTTGACGGAATATATTAAGATATTTATAGTTTGATACAGCAAAATAGTCAAAACAAACAGAAAGGGAGAAAAGAAATGAAAAAAGCTTTGAGAACAACTTTAGTTGTGCTTCTGGTGCTATGTATGCTGACAGGATGCAGCGTAACCTCGGGAGCCGGGACTGGTACAGAGGATAATACAAAGACTGCTTCCTCAGCGGTTCCGGATGGAACCAATGTCCCGGCCGGGGAGACGGCCATCACTACGGAAGGTTCCATTAACGATGCCGGCCGTTTTGACAAAGTGGTGGTGGCAGTGAACGCCGACCCGGCGGATCTCCTTCCGTGCAAACCAAACGGAAATGGGAAGCCGAAATTCTTCTGGAGCATTTATGAGGCACTGTTCGATTATGACGATGAAAACAATCTGGTGCCCAGTCTGGCCAGCGGTTATACGGAGGAATCGGATACAGTCTGGAACATTAAACTTTTTGAAGAGATTTATGATTCCGAAGGGAACCACATTACCGCCGATGATGTCGTCTATTCGGTTAACTGGCTCATAGAAACAGGCAATAACATCAAATATGATGTACTGGATCATGTGGAAAAGGTAGACGATTATACGGTGGCTTATCACTGGAAAGAAAAACCCTCGGCCAATCAGCTGGAATTTATTCTGGTGCGGACCTTTATCTTTTCCCAGACGGCATTTGAAAATCATAATTTTGCCACGGAACCTGTTGGCACCGGCCCCTTCGTCGTATCGGAATTCGTAAGCGGATCCGAGCTTGTGTTAGAGGCTGCCGATGATTACTGGGCCGACAAGACCTCTGAAGATGTCAGTATGCGTCTGGGACTCCACAAGGCTACCGTACAGACAGTAGAGTTCAAGGTGATCTCCGAGGCATCTCAGGCAGTTGTTGCCCTGGAAATGGGAACAGTGGACTTCTGTGACTATGTGACATTTTCCATGCTGGGTGAATTTGAAGAGGGCGGTTCTTATAGCGACCAGTACAAAGTGGATACTAATCTGTCGGGCGACTATTATTATATGATGCCGAATATGGCCTCCTCCGTAATCGGTGATGACTTAAACCTGCGCCTTGCCATGTATTACGCACTGGATAACAACGCGATCGCAACCTCTATGGGAAGCGGGTATGCGCCGCTTAAATCACTGGGCACTTCCTATTTTTATGACTTTAATCCTGAGTGGGAAGAAGAAGCAACTTATGTCAATACATACGATATGGAGCTGGCAAAGGATTATCTTTCCAAATCAGATTATAACGGGGAAGAGATCGTGATCGTGGGATTGGTGAATGAGGAATGCAAAAACGCTATGACCATGATGCAAAGCCTCCTGGCTCAGGTGGGGATCAAAGCCTCCATCCAGACCTATGAGGAAAGCCTGATGAACACGATACTGGCGGAACAGACCGGATGGGACTTCGTGGTGACGAGATTGGGCGGCAGCACTCTGGTAGCCAGCTGGAATACGCTGTTTAACAATGATGTGCACGACGGAAAAACTACCAACTGGCTGGCAGATCAAAAGCTTCAGGAACTCTATGAGACATCTCTGGCCGATGAGACCCATGATGATGAACATGTAAAGGCATGTATGGACTATGCATTCTCCATCGGAGATGTATATCCGATTTCCGGTATGGCCTCGTCTATTGTTTATAACCGGAAAATAGAAGAAATCTACTATCGCGAGGGGTACGTCACCGTAGGATCCAGCAGGTATGTGGGCCAGTAAGGAGACTTTTCTATGGGAAGATACATTTTAAAACGGCTGATGACCATGATCGTTATATTGGTCTGTGCGGCGATTCTGGTATTCACGCTTATGTATTTTGTACCGGGGGACCCGGCCAGGTTACAGCTGGGGGTAGATATCCCGGAAGCAATCCTGCAGGCGAAACGGCATGAACTGGGCATTGACACACCGTACATCGTACAGCTGGGTAAATTCCTCTACAACGCTTTTTTAAGATTTGATTTCGGATATTCCTGGAAATACGGGGTATCGGTAATGGAGGAGCTGATCGTGCGTCTTCCCAGAACACTGATGATCGGCATTCCGGCCATGATCCTGAATGTTCTGATCGGCACCGTGCTGGGGATCTACTCAGCGATCCATGAGGGAAAATGGCAGGACTCCATCACGATGGTGATCGCCATGGTATTCGTATCGGCGCCTAACTTCTGGGTGGCCCTGATGTTCATATTGCTGTTTGCGCTGAAACTTAACTGGGTTCCTGCGTTCGGAATCGAGAATTTGCAAAGTTATCTGCTGCCTATCATCTGCAGCGCCCTGCCTGGAATCGCCGTGAACGCCAGGCAGGCGCGAAGCTCTATGCTTGAGGTAGTGCGGGCGGATTATATTACCACGGCTCGGGCGAAAGGGCAGAAGGACCGGGTGATTGTTCGGAAACATATGCTGCCCAATGCTATGATGCCCATTATTACCGGTGTGGCAGGCGGGCTTTGCCAACTGGTAGCAGGCTCCCCGGTAATCGAGACTGTGTTCTCCATTCCGGGAGTCGGAGCTTATATGCTTTCCGGTGTGAATCTAAGGGACCGGCCTGTAGTGT
Organism: Diplocloster agilis; assembly: GCF_019042275.1. Classification (GTDB taxonomy): domain Bacteria; phylum Bacillota; class Clostridia; order Lachnospirales; family Lachnospiraceae; genus Diplocloster; species Diplocloster agilis. Next base: position 172,763 of record NZ_JAHQCW010000001.1, on the reverse strand, counting down.
GCGGCTGCGTCGTGTTTTTCGCACTCTTTACCTCGTTGGTCATATTGATTATGGATCTGAGCTATGCTTTCCTTGACCCCAGAATTAAGGCTCAGTATGCAAAAGGAAGGTGAGCGGGATGAAAAAAACGGAAAAAACAACTTATTCCCTGGATTTTATGCGCCGTCTGCTGAAGGGATGGAGTTCGAGGCTTGGATTTATCTTACTGGCCCTTATCATCTTGTTATGTCTGTTTGGTCCTTTCCTTTCACCTTATGGGGTCAATGATATCGACCTGCAGAATATGTATACAGGACCGTGTATGGCGCACTGGTTCGGGTGTGACGCCATGGGCCGTGACATTCTCACAAGGCTTCTCTACGGCGGAAGGTATTCGCTGCTGCTGGGGTTATCCTCGGCACTGCTGGCAGCGGTCCTTGGCATCATCTTCGGGGTAGTGGCGGGCTACTTCGGCGGGAAGATAGAAGCATTTATCATGCGTTTTATGGATATCTGGAGCGCGCTGCCCGGCATGCTGCTGTGTATCATGATATCCGCCTTCATGGGAGCCGGTTTTTTTGCAACGGTGATCGCCCTGACCGTGGGAAATATCCCCGGCGGGGTGCGGATGACCCGGGGGCAGGTATTGGCAGAAAGAAAGAAGGAGTATATCGAAGCAGCCGAGTCTATCAACGGTTCCAAGATGGCGATCATGTTCAGACATCTGCTGCCAAACGTGGTCCAGCCCATGATCATTATTACTACCATGAGCATCGGCAGTATGATTACGATGGCGGCGTCCCTGTCCTACATCGGTCTTGGCATACAGCCGCCTACGCCGGAATGGGGGGCCATGCTGGCGGACGGACGTGTGTATATCCGGAATTATCCGTTTTTGATTACGTTCCCGGGCCTTGCGATTGCCCTCACGGTTCTGGCGCTGAATCTGCTGGGGGACGGACTGAGGGACGCCCTGGATCCAAAACTGCGGGATTGAGGAAGGAGAAGATAAATTATGAGCGAGAAATTCCTCGAGGTAAAGGACTTAAGAGTCGTCTATACGCAGAACCGGAAAACGGTACAAGCGGTGAACGGTATTTCCATACGGCTGGAGCGGGGCAGGACACTGGGATTGGTTGGAGAGACCGGTGCGGGCAAAACTACGATCGCCAAGGCAATCATGAGAATCCTGCCTGACATCGCGGCGAAGATAACAGGCGGCGAGATTTGGCTGGACGGAGTGGATATCCTGAAGCTGCCGCCCGATGAGATGATGAATGTCCGGGGGGAAAAAGTGGCCATGATATTTCAGGACCCGATGACGGCGCTGAATCCGCTGATGACGGTCGGGGATCAGATTCTGGAGGTCATAAGGCTCCACGATGATTGCGATAAAAAGGCGGGAATGGACCGTGCCGGGGATATGCTGGAGCTGGTGGGTATACCCAGAGAGCGGTATGCGGAATATCCGCATCAATTCTCAGGCGGAATGAAACAGCGTGTGGTCATTGCCATGGCTCTGGCCTGTGATCCGGAGCTTCTGCTGGCGGATGAGCCGACCACAGCGCTGGACGTGACGATACAGGCACAGGTACTGGATCTGATCCGGGAATTGAAAGAGAAATACAATACATCCATGATCCTGATCACCCATGACCTGGGAGTGGTAGCTCAGACCTGCGATGATGTGGCGGTAATCTACGCCGGAAAGATCGTTGAATTCGGAAAGAAGGAGGATATCTTCGATCATCCGGCCCACCCCTACACGATCGGCCTGTTCGGTTCCCTGCCCGGGATGGCGGTGGGGGAAAAGAGGCTTCATTCCATAAGCGGGCTCCCTCCGGACCCCACCGCCCTGCCGGAGGGATGTGCATTCTGGCCGCGTTGTCCGCATGCCGTAGAGGCGTGTAAAGGAAAGATTCCCACCCGGAAAATAAGAGGGGTTCATTTCTGCCAATGCGTGAAGGAAAAAGAAGAACTTCAGGAGGTATATTCCCATGGCAGATCATAGTCCTTTAATAGAAGTGAAAAATTTAAAAAAATATTTTAAAGTACCCTCCGGAATGAATCATGCGGTAGATGAGGTATCCTTTGAGATTTGCCGTGGTCAGACTCTGGGAGTGGTGGGAGAGTCCGGTTGCGGAAAGTCGACTTTGGGAAGAACGATCATTCGTTTGTTGGAGGCTACCGACGGTAACGTATACCTGCACGGGGAAGATATTACTCATGTAAAGGGACATCAGCTGAAACAGGCGCGGGAAAAGATGCAGATCGTATTTCAGGACCCGTATTCTTCGCTGAATCCAAGGCTGCGGATCGAATCCACCATCATGGAACCTCTGAAATATTCAGGACGGTATTCTTCAAAAAAGAAGATGAGGGAAGAGGCCAACCGGCTGATGGAGCTGGTGGGAATCGACGAGAGACTTCGGCAGTCCTTTCCCCACGAACTGGACGGCGGCAGGCGGCAGCGCGTCGGCATAGCCAGAGCTCTGGCGTTGCATCCCGACTTTGTGGTATGTGATGAACCGGTATCGGCTCTTGACGTGTCGATCCAGGCCCAGGTCTTAAACCTGCTGATGGATCTGCAGGAACAGATGGGGATGGCCTACATGTTCGTGACGCATGATCTGTCCGTAGTGCGGCACATCGCCAACGACATCCTGGTTATGTATCTGGGGCAGGCGGTGGAAAAAGCTCCTACCGAGGAATTGTTCCATAGAACCCTGCATCCTTATACAAAAGCGCTGTTATCTGCGATCCCGAGTACGGATATTCACAAACCTATGCAGAGAATCCGGTTGAAGGGGGAAATCACAAGCCCTATCAATCCGAAACCGGGATGCAGGTTCGCAGCCCGCTGTCCCTATGCGGCGGAACAGTGCCGGCAGCCCCAGCAGCTCACAGAGATTTTGCCGGACCATTTTGTCAAGTGCTGCCGCTGCAGAGAGATCAATGGACTTTAGACAGAATAGAAAAGGAGAAGTGCCATGGCTGTTATATTCAGAGGAAAAAGCGTAGCCGGAGGAGTGCATGCCGGTGAGATCCTGCTTTTTCCCGAGGCTCCGATTCGTATATTGACTCTGAAAACGAAATATGTGGAAGCGGAAGTCACGTATTTCAGATCGGTTCTGTCTGCCGCCAAACAGCAGCTGGAGGCGTTGTATGATATAGCTGCGGTAAGATACGCAGAGCAGGCGGCGGATATCTTTGACGCGCAGCTGTCGATTTTGCAGGATGAGTGTTCCCTGACGGATTCTATCGAGGAACAGATACGCAAAGAACACTGGAACGCGGCAAAGGCGATCGAGCAGCAGTTCGATGAATTTATCCGGCTGCTCAAATCAAGGGAAGATGGCCCGTTCCCGACACGTGCCGCCGTAGCAAATGAACTGAAACTACAGCTGCTGCGTCTGGCTCTTGGAATTCATCAGGAGAGAGTGTATCCGGAAGAAGATGCGATTCTCGTAATGCAGAACGTGACTACTGCAGATTTGATCCACATGGACAAAAGCAATATCGTTGGGATCGCTGTCTGTACGCAGACAGTGGCCGGCCACGTGGCTGCGATTGGCAAAAGCCGGGAGATACCGGTAGTGGCCGGTGTGCGCGGCTGCAACGGTTCTATTCCGAACAAAGGGTACGGTATCATCGACGGGGATCAGGGGATACTGATCGCATCTCTGACACCGGATGAGGTAAGAGAATATCTGAACAGGCCGGACGGGAGAAGAAAATATCTGGACCGGCCGGAGGAATCGTTGATCCGCACAGAAAAGGAGAAGGATATATCATGACTCGTAAGAGAAGGACATCCGGTATGGCCCGGGATTCGATCATGGATCATGGTTTCCACAGCCATTCCTACCACAAGCATTTTGAGGACTATGTGGAGCGGGTCCAGATCGACAGCAGAGGGACGAAGAAAATAATACGGACTTATATCGGGAACTATTACCGGAACAATCTGACGAAGCGGCTGAGTTTGGGGATAAAAGCAGGTTACCTTGCGCTCTACCTCCTGACCGTGGTTCTGTTTCTGAAGGCGGGAACGGCTCCGGTTATGAGTAACACCAAGTGGTATGTGGTGCTGCCGGAGTTTTTGAATCTGCTGGTCCTGCTGTGGCTGCTTAAGACTATGATCTATTATGCCACCGCCGGGAAGGCACTGACAGTTGGAGAATACCGCTATACTTCCAGATCCCTGCTGCATACAACGTTAGCGGCGGCGATAAGCTTCGGCGCCACCTTGATGGGAATACTGGTTTCGGCCCATGCCGTGCCGGGCGGCCGGAACATGAAAGATATCCGGATCTGTGCCGCTGAGATTCTCATCTGCGGGATCTGCATGCTGGCAGTTTATGTAACAGAGAAGAGAATTAAATATCAACAACAGTCAGAAGCTGTGGAAGTGCATGAGGATGATTCCTATATGTAGCCGGATGAATATGAACAAAGAGAAGATCATTTAAATTTTTGAATAGGCCGGTAACATACAGAATTATTGGAAACTGATCTATTACAAATGTAAGCAAACGGGCTGTCAATGATACAGCGAATATAAAAGACGGAGGTAAAATAATGGCAGATAAGATATATAACAGGGAGCTCGCGCAAAAGATCGCGTCGGTACCCTTCTGGCGCCTGGAGTATTTTCCGAGATATTTTACGGAAGAGTTTACCATGGATTTCCCGGCGGCGCCGCCTGGTATGCCCAATCATTTCGATATATGGGAAGCAGAGAGATGTTTTGAGTGGCTGAACCGTACTGTGAAAAACTGGCGTGTACAGCTTGAGGAATTCTACTCCACCCCTGATCCGGAGCAGTTCTGGGCGATCGGCTCCTGCGGCGGAGAGGTGTTCTGGGGCGATCAGGACGGTACTTATGAATCAAAATATATCATGCGCCTGGAGCTGAAGGACGGAAAGATTCATTATATAAAGGGCATGGTGGAGCCGATCCGGATGTTAAAGGCTGCGGGCCTTAAAGTACCTGTTTTTCACAAAGGCATCGAGGAACCGGCGGTTGATGAGTACCTTTGCCTGCATCCCGAAGCCAGGAAGAACCGGGAGGCAAAGGTTTATAAAGATCCTTCCGAGAGTGAGCTGGTAGTGGATCAAAATCCCGAGTCCGTGAAAATCAGACGGGAGAATAACTTAAAGGAGAGCGCCTGTGGTGTTTTAAGGGAAGAGTACAGAAGACTGACCACAGCGAATCCGGAGTTTGCCGGCGCGGCCTGGTTCGTGCCAGATGACCGCCCGTGGTCCGATTCTCCGGAGCCGGTGATGATCACGGACAATAAAGAACCGCCCCGGGAGGCGCAGATCCGGATTCATGCCTGGTTAAAATCCAGCAGCCCATGGATGTACCGCGATACCCGCAGCAGGTTCTACCCAACCGATGATGAACACGTCTGGTTTGTGGAGATGAACAGCCATGGACCGGCCAGATGGCATGGAAACGGATGCGATCACGGCCATTATCACCAGCCCTATTTTCTCATTATAAAGTTCGACGATGCCGGCAGGATGATCCACAGAGCGGAAATCCTCGCTCCTGTAAATAAGTATGCCAGTGTCAATGTAAGCTTGCCCAGCTTCCCGTATTACCTGTGAAAGGAGAGATGTCATGAACAAGATATATGCAACTGTAAAATGCCCGGTCCAGGCAGCGCCACAGATGACCGAACAGCTCAAAACACTGGGAGTCGGTGAGATACGGGAGGAAAGAGTGTCCTATGACCGGTTCGTGAAAGAAAGCCGGATGAATTATGACTGTGTCTTTCAAACGGCTTGGGAAGAGAAACAAGAAGTCTCTTATCTGAACTTTGCATTTGAAGATTCCGCCCTGGGAAGAGAACAGTGTTACTATGTGGAATTTCATTTAAAGCAAATACCGCTGAATCTAAGATATGGCTTTTCCACGGAACCGGGAAAAGAATGAAAGAAAACAATCAATGACCTAATTTATATATAGTGCTGCGAGACATGCACAGAAGTGGAGGATAACATGAAAAACTGGCTACCATTGCTGCGTTACGACCCTGTCACCAAGAAGAGAATACCCGATCCGGAGGAGGAAAATGAACTGCCTTACGACGAGAAGGCGTTTGCCTGTACACAGATCGGCAGAGAGATTGCAAAGAATCAGAAGATTTTCCAGTTATACGGCGATGATCCTATGAATCCTGAGTTGGTACGGTACTGGGCTGAGCGGGGGTTGAAAAAAGAACTGTTTGATCAGGAACGGGACGAAGGCAAATACGCCTACAGTGTATTTACCCCGCTCTCCATGGATCCGCAAAAGAAATATGCCGTAATCTATGTAAGCCACGGCGGCGGCGTCACAATTGAACTGGCGGAAACCTACGGGTTCAATACACTGGCAGCCGTTGAAAAATATATCGTAGTCTATCCAAACAACGGCGGACGCTCCAACAACGAAGTGGATACGGAATTCCCCCGGGTGATGGAAGAACTAAGAAAAAAGGGATATCCCATTGACTGGGAACGGGTATACTGTGCGGGATTCTCATCGGGAAGCGAGGCATCCGTATGTGCGGCGTGTACCTGTCCGAAGATGGTAGCCGCGGTGGCGGTATTACCGGGCGGGCAGCCCTTCAAAGATCTGAAATTCTATACCGGCCCTGAGTATTATGCCTCCACCTTGGGACTACGGATACCGGGTATATTTATCGGCGGAACTATGGACGTGGCGTCCTATCCGGCTCCCTGGATTCTGGAAAATAAACGCAAGGAGCACAGAGCCCAAAATCTCGACATCTGGATGCGGGATATGGCTCAGATCAAGAACTACCGCCCTCTTACCCTGGAACATATCGAAGAATTGCTGACGAAGTCCCAGGATCCCGTACAGCGGGAGTTCGGTTTGGAGTTTGATACAGACTACACGTTCCATGTGCAGGGCGTGGATTGGTTGGGCGGAGATTTCTATGGGGAGGATGCGGCACCGGTAATGCGCTGTGTCAGAGCTATTGGGCTGCCCCATGTGGTTTGGAACAGCCAGGCAAATCTGGTGTGGGATTACCTGAAGCATTTCCGCCGGGATCCTGTGTCCGGGAAGAGTATCTATGACCCGGTGGCCTGCTGGGGTGAGCGATGATGGAAAAAGGAAGACAGAAAATATGGAATCCGCTGTTTACGACGATCTTTATCGCCAACGCCTGCATGAATCTGTCTCAGCAGATGATGAACTCCCTGGTATCCAAGTACGCGGACTATCTGGGAGCGGCAGCGACGGTGGTAGGGATCGTGGCCAGCATATACTCCGTTACGGCCCTGATCTTTAAGATTATTTCAGGCCCGGTGATTGATACCTATAACCGCAGATTTATATTATCCGGCACGATGCTGATTATGGCGGTTTCCTTTTTTGGGTATGGAATCGCCGGAAATGTTCCGGCTCTCATTGGTCTGCGCCTGCTACAGGGAGTCGGGCAGGCATTTACTTCGACCTGTTGTCTTGCCCTGGCGGCGGATACACTGCCGAAGGAAAAGTTCGGCTCAGGAATCGGAGTGTTCTCCATGGCGCAGGCGGCCAGCCAGGCTATCGGACCCACCATCGCGCTAGGACTTATCGGAGTCTGTGGATATCAGGCTACTTTTATGATCGGCAGCGGGATCATGGTGTTTGCGGCTTTTCTGGCTACCAGAGTAAAGGTTCCCTATCAAAAGGCGAAGAAACTGAAAATATCAGTGAAGAGTATTGTGGCAAAAGAAGCTATTATGCCCGCATTTATCATCTTTTTGATGTCTCTGACCTATTTCGTGGTCAATTCTTTCCTGATCGTGTACGCAGGTAAGATCGGTGTGGCTAATATCGGATATTATTTTACGGTATTCGCCGGAACTATGTTAATCACACGCCCAATGATCGGCAAACTGACCGACCGGTATGGACTGGTGAAAATCGTTGTCCCGTCTCTGATCTGTTTCGCCGCGTCCTTCCTGATCATCAGCTACAGCCGGTCACTGCCCATGTTCCTGCTGGCCGCTTTTGTCGCCGCGTTCGGGTATGGGGCCAGCCAGCCGGCCATACAGGCCCTGAGTCTGAAATGCGTGCCGAAGGAACGAAGGGGAGCGGGCAGCAGCACCAACTTTATCGGAACGGACCTTGGTAGTTTGCTTGGCCCGATTCTGGCCGGTGCGGTGGCGGATTTGCTGGGATATGAGGTCATGTGGCGGGTGATGATTCTCCCGGTAGTGTTTGCTCTGGTGATCGTCCTGTTCTCCAGAAAGCGGATCAGCCGGATGGAGGAAAATTTCAAGCTCATGCAGCAGGAGGAATAAGAAAAAGAACATATCGAGAGCAAGGAAATAGAACCTATGGGAACATAAGGACGGGTAAAGGAGAATAAATCATATGGAATGTATATTTAATGAAGAAAAGCACAGGGTTCTGACACCGGATAATCTGGTGATCCGGATCAAGGTAACGGATTGGCTGTATATACTGGACGATATCAACTCCGAGAGAATGTATCTGATCGTCGGAAAAGAGCGGGCGTTGCTGTTCGATACCGGTTACGGGCTGTTCGATTTCCGTCCACTGATCCGGGAGGTTACGGATCTTCCGTTGACGGTGGTCTGCTCCCACGGACATGATGACCATGTACTTGGTAACCATCTGTTTGATACAGTCTATATCGCCAGAGAGGATTATGAATTATGTCTTGCAGGAGACAATCCGGAGTCCAAAGACAGACTGATCCGTTCCAGGTACAAAAAGACACCGTATATTGAGGAGGTAATCGACCGGGATGCCTATATGAATATGACGATCCGGAACTGTGACTACCGTTTCGTAGGTGACGGCGACGTGTTCGACCTGGGCGGGCTAACCTTGAAGGTCTATCCGCTGCCGGGTCATACGAAAGGCTCCATCGGGCTTTACTGTAAAGAGCACAGGGCCATTTTTGCAGGGGATGCGCTTACTTATCATCATGTGATTATGTATGGAAAATCAGGAGACGCTCCGGCAGCGCCTTATCTCTACTACGCAGCGCTGTCCAGGATACAGAAACTATCGATCGATACCATATGGCCCGCCCACGGGGATGTGCCGGCCCCGAAGGAGCTGATTCAGGACACGAAAGAGGTGTTCAATAACTGGGCCAAATATGCGGATCCTAAAAAAGACCAGGAAAAACACGGCAGTGTGTTCGGCAGAACCTGCAGATATACAGATCCCGTCAGTCAGATCGTCATGGCCTATCATCCAAACCGGCTCGAGGAAATGCATGAGTTTATGAAGAACCATGACGGCAGGATGGAATAATTTATGAAGAACATATTCGGTTATCTGCGATCCTATCTCGGGCTGGCCATTTTATCCCCTATTCTGATGATCGGGGAAGTTCTCGCTGATCTCACCCTCCCTTACCTGATGTCTTTTATCGTTAATTATGGGATTATCGGAATGCAGATAGACGGCCCGGATCAGGGGTCCCGCTTTGCGGCGGGAGTCATGACATTGCTCCACAAGACCGGATATGGCCGAATGGATATCATCTAACTTTTGGGTTCCTGATGCTTGCAGTGACCCTTCTGGGCGGCTGTTTCGGAGTGTCTACGGCTTATACCTCCGCCAGGGCGGCTCAAGGTCTTGGAAATGACCTGCGTCTGGACACCTTTGGCAGGATCATGAACCTTTCTGTCCAGCAGACAGACCATTTTACCACAGGTTCTCTGATTAACCGGATTACGAATGACATCGCCATGGTCATTGAGTTTGTGGAACAAATGCTCAGGGGATTTGTGCGTCCTCCTATGTTTATTATAGGAGGGGCCGTCATGCTTTTTTTGCTGGATGTGAAATTCGGGCTGATTCTGCTAAGTACTATTCCGGTACTGGCCGTCATTATATTCCTGGTGCTTCGCAGAGCGATCCCCCATTACAGCATGGTACAGCAGCGCCTGGATAAGGTGAATTCCATCGTCCAGGAAAATTTAAACGGTGCGCGTGTCGTTAAGGCATACGTACGGGAGGAATATGAATGCGGCCGTTTTGAGGAGGCCAACTCGAAGCTGAAGCAGGAAAATTACAGAGTTTTGAAACTGATGGCAGTGATCTCCCCGGTTTTGAGCATTCTGCTGAACATCGCTGTCATTCTTGTTATATACGTGGGCGGATTACAGATCCGCATTGAACAGGCAGGGATGACTACCGGAGCTTTGATGGCGGCTATTACCTACATGACTCAGTCCCTGAATTCGGTCATGATGGCTGCCAATCTGTTTCAGTCCATCTCCAGAGCGGATGCATCCGCGGCCAGAATCAGCGAAGTCCTCAAGACAGAGCCGGTCATCAAAGGCGGTAGCAGGAAGCCTGAGGATAACAGCAGCGGAGGCCGGGAGAACTGTGTGAAAACAGCCATATTATTTAATAATGTGAGTTTCCGTTATCCCGGAACCAAAGGCAGGCCGGTACTGCATAACATTAACCTGGAATTAAGAAAAGGGGAGATGCTGGCGGTTATCGGAGCCACAGGTTCAGGAAAATCGTCGCTGGCAGCCCTGATTCCCAGATTCTATGATGCGGACGAGGGAGAAGTCCTCATAGACGGAGTACCTGTAAAAGATTACCCGCTTGAGGAACTGAGAGGAAAAATCGGGTATGTGATGCAAAAGGCGGAGCTGTTCTCCGACACCATCGAAGAGAATATCAGATGGGGAAAAAAGGATGCGGATACAGAACAGATCCGGCATGCGGCAAGGATTGCGCAGGCAGACTTTATCCTGGACTTTCAGAATCAGTATGATACGTATATCGCGGAAAAGGGCGCCTCCTTATCCGGGGGACAAAAGCAGCGGATCTCCATTGCCCGGGCATTAGTCCGCACGCCACAGATATTGATACTGGATGATGCCACATCGGCGCTTGACCTTGTGACGGAAAATGCTTTCCGCAGTGCGTTAAAGGCATCCCTCTCAGACACTACGGTGCTTCTGATCGCGCAGCGGATCGCAAGTATTATGGATGCAGATCGAATTGCCGTGCTGGAAAATGACGGTACTATCCGATACTGTGGAAAACACCAGGAGTTACTGAAGGTGAGCGAGACCTACCGGAATATCTACGATTCCCAGATGAGAGCAGGCGTTATGACGGAAAAGGAGGGCAGATGAGTATGGCAAGCCAATCGAAGGATAGCGCACCGCCGGTGGTGCGGGTGGGCAATGGACGGGGTGCTTACAGCGGCCTTCTGAGTTCAGAAAAACCGAAAAATACCAGGGGTACCCTAGTACGTCTGCTTCGCTATCTTGGAAAATCCAGAGGAGTCCTGCTGGCGTTGCTGGCCTGTATGCTTATCGTTACAGGTACAGAGATCGCCGGACCAATGTTCCAGCAAAAAGCGATCGACACAATATCCTATGATAATGCACGGCTTACCGTTGACTTTGGACGGATGAGCTCATATCTTCTGATTCTGCTTGTTATGTTTATTTTAAGCGGTATGCTTACCTACGGGCAGGGGGTACTGGCGGCAAAGTTATCTCAGCAGACGATCTATATTCTGAGGAGAGATCTGTTTCAAAAGATGGAATACCTTCCGATCCGCTATATTGACACCCATCCATCGGGAGATCTGATGAGCCGTATGACGAATGATGTGGAGAATGTGTCCAACGCTATTGCCCAGTCCATAACCGCTCTTTTTTCCGCTGTGCTGACTCTGACTGGAGCCCTGTGCATGATGCTGTACTACAGCCGGTTGATGACCGGGGTGGCCGTACTCATGGTACTGATTATTCTGTTGACTTCCACGCGGCTTACGAAATTCATGAGAAAATACTACAAACGGCAGCAAGTTCTGTTAGGGAAAATGAACGGCCAGGCGGAAGAGAAGATCACCGGATTCCGGACGGTAGCGGCCTATGGAAAGGAAAGTGAAACACTCACACGTTTTGCGGAAGTGTCTGAAGATCTGAGGGTAAACAGTATCAGGGCCAGGGTCTGGGGATCGATACTGGGCCCAATCACGAATTTTATCGGAAATTTCCAGTATGTCCTGCTGGCGGGCACCGGCGGTTTTCTCATGATCCGTGGAAGCAGCGGTATGACGGTAGGCGGTATACAGGCTATGCTTCAATATTCTAAAAAACTGAGCCATCCGGTAAACATGATTGCGAATCAGTATAATAATATTCTGACCGCGCTGGCCGGAGCGGAGAGGATCTTTGAGATCATGGACAGTCCTTGTGAGACAGATGAAGGCACAATGGATTTTCCGCCGGAACACGTGAAAGGGGAGATTGAATTCCAGGATGTGCAGTTTGAATACACAGAAGGAGAACCGGTGTTAAGACATCTGGACCTGCAGGTAAAGGAGGGGCAGAAGATCGCTGTCGTCGGGGCTACGGGCTCCGGAAAAACGACGATCGTGAATCTGCTGACCAGATTTTATGAACCGTCCGGCGGGCGCATTCTCATCGACGGTACAGATATTAAGGAAATTCCCAAGAGGCAACTGCGCAGCGCGATAGCGATCGTACTGCAGGATACGGTCCTGTTTCAGGACTCGATTCGTATGAATATTGAGTTCGGAAGAAATAAAGTACGGGAAGAAGAACGGAAGCGGGCAGCGGTTACCGCCATGGCAGATCAATTTATCGAGCGTTTACCGGAAGGATATGATACCATATTAGCAGAGGATGGGACGAATCTCTCCGAGGGGCAGCGACAGCTGCTGTCTATCGCGCGGGCGGTGCTGGCGGATCCCAGGATACTGATTTTGGATGAGGCCACTTCGTCGGTCGATACACGGACTGAGATGCAGATACAGCAGGCGATGGTGAACCTGATGAAGGGCCGGACATCCCTGGTGATCGCTCACCGGATCTCCACGATACGGGACGCGGATCTGATCGTTGTGCTCAGAAATGGAAGGATTGCCGAGCAAGGCAGCCACGAAGAGCTGATGGAACTGGGTGGGGAATACTACAGGCTCTACAACAGCCAGTTCCGGGGGAACGTCACATAGGATTCCGGCCGGACAGATGAAATGGTATGGACGGATTATAGAATAAGGAAGATCGAATAGGGTGATACGATGGAGCAGGATAAAGAAAAAATAAGAAATAGCCGGAAACGGAATGCAGTTATAGTCGCAGTTATTTTTATAGGTCTTACATTATACCAGATCTATTCCCAGGATAGCAGCAATGTGAGGCTTTCTTTTGATAAGGTGAAATTCACCATCCGTTATCAGCAGGAGAACATCCAGATCCCCTATTCCGCTATAGAGAAGGTTACGTTGGAAGAAGTGACGGATACAGGAACCCTGATTAAAGGAGATACGACCAAAGATTATCAGTTTGGAGTCTGGGAAAACAGCCGTTGGGGCAGATATGTTCTTTGCATTTACCGGACGTCAAGAAAATGTATGGTAATAGAGACAGCGGATATGAGATATGTGGTTAATGGGGATACCGACCAGGCATCGGAAGCCATGTACGACCAGTTTTTGGAACTGCTTGGCCAAATAGGCCAACAGTCATAGAATAGAGAAGGAGCTTAGGAATGAATAGAGAATTATTGCTGGCAATAGACATTGGAACAACAAACTCAAAGGGAGCGCTGTTTACGTTGGACGGGGAGGTCGCAGCTTCCGCATCCTGCAGGCACCAGGTATCCCATCCGCATCCAGGCTGGGCGGAACATGATGCGGTGGAGGTCTGGTGGAAGGAATTCTGCTTTTTATGCAGAAAGCTGCTGGATCATGAAAACATCTCCGCCAAAGACATCATATCGGTTGGGATCAGTTCGCTGACTCCCGCAGTGCTGCCGGTAGACCGGCAGGGCGAACCGCTCCGGCCGGCGATGCTCTACAGCTTGGATACGCGCGCAGCACAAGAGATCAGGGACATAAACCGGACATTGGGAGAAACGTATTCGCTTCAGGAGAATAAACGGCCCATCTCGCCGAAAAGTACCGGTCCAAAGATCCTTTGGATCAGAAACCACGAGCCGGAGGTGTTTGCAAACACTGCATACTATATGGGTGCGCCTACCTTTCTCGTACATCGGCTAACCGGTGAAGTGGTGGCGGACTATGGTTGCTATAAACTGGCTGGGCTGCCATTTTCACTGAAAGCTTTTGGCTGGGACCATAGGGCGTGTGAAGCATGCGGTGTCAGAATGGAACAATTGCCGAAGCTTCGTTTTGCCACAGAACTGGCCGGCACGGTGACAGAAGAGGCAGCCAGGCATACCGGGCTGGCTCCGGGCACTCCGGTGGCAGTGGGGACCGGGGATTTTTTGGCAGAGACATTGAGCTACGGCACGGATTTTCTGGGCCTTCCGCAGATCAGTTATGGTACCTGCGTCGGCGTAGACAATGGAAACGACCATGCTTCCATCCTGTTCCCGGATTATGTTCCGAATGTCAACCAAAAGACCGTACCGGGCGGATCGATGTCTAACGGATGCGGCAATATCGACTGGATGATTTCAATGCTCTCGGGAATGGAACCGGGAAAAAGACTGGACTCGGAATTGCTTGCGCATTTCGCACAAACGGTACCGGCCGGCTCCAACGGGCTTGTGATGCTGCCATATTTTAACGGGGAAAAGACGCCGTTTGACGATCCGGAAGCCAAAGGGCTACTGTTCGGCCTGCGCATGAGTCATACACAGGCGGATTTGTATAAGGCGGCACTTGAAGGCACGGCCTATGCGATCCGGCATGTACTGGATATGAAACCCGGCGGACATGACAGGAGGCAGGCAGTAGTTATGGGCGGAGGCATCAACATTCCGGGACTTCTGCAGACGGTCAGCGATGTGACAGGCTATCGGCAGACCACGCTGGAAAGCTATAATGGTTCGCTGGTGGGAGATGCCTTTATCGCGGGTATGGCTTGTGGTGTGTTTCAGGAGCGTTCCGAGATCAATGCCTGGGTGAAAACTTCCAGAACGATTGAGCCTTCAGATGGAGTTAAAGAAGTCTATGACCGCGGGTATCAGATGTATCTGGATCTGTATCAGGCGGTTTCCGGATTGATGCACAGACCTTGCCTGTAATAGTAGGCTGGTTTCCGGTGCTGACTAATCATCAGATTTCTCAAAATGCTGGTAATCTTTTCGGCTGACCCAGTCGCCGCCCCAGGTAAACCCATGTTCCGTAAACAGGCGGTAGGCGAGATCCTCATGATCGATTTTGCTGATAAACTCCGACGAACGGTCGGCATAGGGCCCGCTGCCGGATGGACTGACTGCTGCCGCCGTGACATACGGATTATAGAGTGGATTGATGTCCACCGCCAATCCGTAGCTGTGGTTAGACAGCTTGCCGGAACCTGCGATTTTGCGGTAATTAAAGCAGGAAGTGTTGTTCGCCTGCATGGAAGCCTCATCGTCCGCGCCATAGTCATCAATGAGGGATACTGTAGCCAAAGGATAACCCGCCTGGTACAGTTCATAGAAGATTTCGATCAGATCCTGGGCGATGGCTTTGTTACAGATCAATTCCCCCTGCTGTGCCTCGCCGGAATAGTCTACGTACATCAGATTCAGATAGCGCAGTTCAGAATAGGGGAGCGGGCAGTCTTCCGGGTAAGAACAGCCGGTGATACGCCGGATGACAGACTGGGGGATTGGTTCATATGTAAAGCCGGGGGCATAGGTGATGCAGTCCGTATCCGAAACGGCTCCGCTGTTATCCGCCGGTATGGAGCGCGAATCCAAAGAAGGGGCGGCAGCCTGTGGCGCGGCCGCATCCGAGTCCCCGGTCTTACTGTCAGCCGGCGTTTGATGAGTCTGATCCGCAGCCGGAGCCTGATCGCTAGCCTGGTAATCCTGCTGGTCCAGATAGAAACATCCGGCGGCCAGCACGGTGATAAATAAATATTTGATATAAGGTTTCATATTCAAAATCCTTTGCGCACTATGATGTAATCTATTATATTCCAACTGCGGACAAAAAGTGAAGGTAATAATAAGTTATTGTCTGCATTCGCATAATTTCACAGGATATTGCTAAAACTAACCGAAAGATAAAGATTGGGAAAAGAGGTAAACACTTTTCCTGTATAAGAATGGCATAATGAATGTGCCGCTGGAGGGATAAAATGATCAATGATGTAGACTTGCTGCGTGATATCTGTGAAAATGCGGAAATGGGACGGGATGGTATCATGCATATACTCAAGCAGACGGAGGATTCCAATTTAAGCCAGGTGCTGACCAGGCAGCTGTCGGAGTATCAGAAAACCTACGACACGGCGGATAAAATGCTGCACGAGAGAAACCAGGAACCCACGAGTGCGAATCCCATGGCGAAAATGATGTCTTACGTCTCATCCAGTGCGAAGACGATGATGGATAACTCGGCCTCCAAAATCGCGGAGCTTATGATCCAGGGCAGCACCATGGGGATTACGAACATGACAAAAAGCCTGCATGATTATGATGACTCTGACCAGGACGTTAAAAAACTGGCGGAAAAGCATATTAAGACGGAACAGGCAAATGTGGATGAGATGAAGAAATTTCTGTAATCCTGTGGATGATTACACAGGATTGCCGTAAGAGGAAGAAACAAAATATGTATGTTGTTACAAAGTGCGTTGCAGCGCCGGCCGGTCAGAATAATGGCCTGGATACTGTAATTCAATTTGTAACAGCATTTTTTTTGCGCTTTTCAGTACCATTTTCAATATATCTGAATATTGCAGAATATATGTAAATTATGTATAATAAAACTCAGATCGTCACAGATCTTTGCGGGTCTAAACCGCAGAAGGATTCTATTTGTCACATATGTGACACTCTTAAGTGCTGCACAGCACATTAATGGCCGAATCGGCCGAAGATTCAGCGCGATAACACAATAAAAAGATCGAAGAAGCGGAGGAATGCTTATGGAATGACCATTGAAGAACCGGATAAATTCTATTATAATAGATAGGAGAAGTATATATGGGAAAAAGGATATTGCAATGGCATCCGGCATTCCAGGCGGCCCTGCAGATTGAATTATCTAAGGAAGAAGATTTCCTTCAATTTGAGCGGGAATATAACCTCTCGAGTAAACCGCTTCAGATCGATACGTTGATTATAAAAAAGGAACCCGGTTTCCGGATTGAGAAAAGTATCGGCAGGATCTTTCGTCGGTATAATATTGTAGAATATAAAGGGCCGGAAGACTATATTAGTATCAACAGTTTTTTTAAAGTAAACGGATATACCTGTATTTATCAAGCCAACACAGAACATGAGATGGAGATTCCACCGGAGGAATTAACCATAACACTGGCTGGATACCATTATCCAAGAAAGCTGCTATTGTATTTACAAGACATTTATCATGCAGAAGTAGATAGGCCGTATCCGGGGATCTATTATGTTTCAGGTTTTTTGTTCCCGATACAGATTCTTATAATCGGAGAGTTGTCAAAAGAAGAGAATGTCTGGCTGGGACGTCTGAGAAATGACCTGGAGCTGAAAGCGGATATTGAACCGTTGGCCAAGGCATATAAAGGAATGGAAAGGAACCCGTTATACGCGGCTGCGATGGATCTGATCGTACGGGCGAACTGGAAAAAATATCAGGAGGGCAGAAAAATGTGTGAAGCATTACGGGAATTATTTGCGGATGAGTTGAAAGAACGTGAAAATTTGGGGATAGAACAAGGGAAAGCAGATGATGTTTTGGAACTTTTGGGAGAGTTAGGGCAAGTGCCGGAACCGCTTCGCATACGCGTTACTTCTCAGAAGGATGTAAGTATTTTATCTGCCTGGTTAAAGTTGGCGGCGAGAGCGGACAGCATCGAAGAATTTCTTGATCGCATAGAGTAATGTGAAAACGAAAAATAAAGGGTGTCTCCCTGCAGGAGGATCAACCCGAATATCGGATAATCTCCCGTAGAACAAATTTCTTCCCAGGGTTGGGATATTACACAGGATTGTCATAAGAGGAAGCAACAAAATATGGATGTTGTTACAAAGTGCATTGCAGCGCCGGCCAGTCAAAATAATGGCCAGAACACTGGAATTCAATTTGTAACAGCATCTTTTTTAATTCTACGAAAATATTAGAAATTTTACATCTAAGTGTCAAGTTTTTATATAGTCCGGAGATTCGGACATTTTTAACATGGAAATGATTAAAAGCGTTAAAAAATATAGATAAATTTTACAAAAATGAGTTATATTCTTGAATAAAATTGACAAATAGTGCATAAAAACTTATAATATTATTTAATTAAAAAATTTAATTAATATAAGAAAGGCACTGTATGAAAAAGGAAGACAATAGTTTAATGGAGCAGAATGCAGAATGAAACAGAAAGAAGAATGGAGGGAGAAGAGCATTGGTGAAGAAAAGACATACACAAATGAAGAAAATATTAACACTGCTTTTGGCAATCATTCTAATGGTACCTGCAGTTAATATCCCGGCAAATGCGACGGAGAGTAAAGCGTCAAAATTTGTGGAACTTGATGGAGAATGGAATTTTAAACTTTATCGTACATATAACAGGATGTTCCAGTATTTTCCGTATAACATGGTTAATGTGACCTGGGAAGACGCAGATTCCGCAGGGCTTCCGGACGAGTCTGTATGGAATACTTGGGAAAAGGTGGATATGCCGTGGGCGGATGTATCGACAGGAGGACTGCTTCCTATTGACCGGCCAGCCCAACCAAGCGTCTTGGCCGAGGAAGAGAATGAGACTGAACCGGCAGGAGAAGATGATCAGAATAAGTCGATGCAGACATTTGGGACAAACAGGGAACAGCCAATTGATCCGGCGCCAGAGTTAACAAATGAGCCTGCAGCTACGCTAAGTTCTGAGCCGACGGCAGCCCCGGAAACCACAGTAAATCCAGAGCTTGAACCGACGGCAGTCCCGGAAACCACAGCAGAACCGGAACCTTCGACAGTCCCGGAAACCACAGCAGAACCGGAACCGACGGCAGCTCCGGAGACCACAGCAAAACCGGAACCGACGGCAGCTCCGGAAACCACAGCAAAACCGGAACCGACGGCAGTCCCGGAAACCACAGCAGAACCGGAACCTTCGGCAACCCCGGAAACCACAGCAGAACCGGAACCGACGGCAGTCCCGGAAACTACAACAGAACCGGAACCGACGGCAGTCCCGGAAACTACAACAGAACCGGAACAAACGAACGTCCCGGAATCAGAGCCGGAACCATCTCTGTCACAGGCGGTATTAGGAAGAGCGGCTTCTGCCTCCGCCCCTGCTCCTCTGGCGGCTTCTGCGCCTGATACGGCTATGTTCCCATCCTGGTCCGAAGCATGGGTATGCAGAAACTTCGATTTGCCGGCGGATTTCACATCGGATCATGAGGTTACACTGCTGATGGGTATCATTGACGATATGGATGTAATCTATATTAACGGACAGCTGGTAGCTTCCAGCGGATTTGTAGACGGCAATGGTAATAAAACAAATCAGTTTCCTGCCAATGGCGGCTTTGACTATAGTAACGCTAATAAAGAAGATCAGGTAAAATTTGAAAAATCCTACTGGGAAGTTAACAGGGAATATAAGATTCCGACCAGCTGCCTGAATCTGGGCGGGAAAAATGAGATATGCATCCGCGTATATAACAATAATGGAAACGGGGGATTCTACAGCGGCAATCCCTATGCAATCTGCGGGAATGAGCTGGCAGTGCGTGCGGTAAAAGGCCTTCCCGCCGATCCGGTCACATCGGCAGAACTGGATGCCGTCGTGCAAAGCCAGATAAATGCCATGAATGCCGGCGATATGAACGCGTATGCGGCAACTATTTCCGATGATTATAAAAATGATGGCCATACAAAGGAAGAAAGGCTGAAAGAAATTCAGGACATGCTGTCGCCCTACGACAATATAAACGTACAGGATGAGAATGCGGGAGCCTATAAAGATGACCAGGGACGGTATTGGTATTCCGCAAATCGAACAATAACAGGGAATGACAGAAACAGCGGCGCTCAGGCGGTCATTTTTTCAGACACCGTTGAAATCTGTTATGCGGATGAGGGCGGCAAGATATTGGAATACGGCAACTGGAGCAGATGTTATGCGGTCTCCTATGAATCCGCTCTCTTTAACCAGACCCTGAAGTATGGGATATATCTGCCCCCCGGTTATTATGAAAATGATAGTCGGAACTATCCGGTGGTTTATCTTCTTCACGGAATTAATTCCAGCAGCAGCTCTTTCATCAATGTAGACCAAATCGGTGCGTTTATGGATCAGCAGATTGCAAGCGGAGCGGTGACGGAGATGATCGTAGTTATGCCGGATTCAGGAAAAAATAGTTTTTACCGGGATTCGGATTATGATCCGTCAAATCATGACTCTACCGGTCCCTGGAGGACACATGTAACCTCGGAAATCCGGTCGGAAATTTTGAAGAATTACCGGGCGCTCGGTGATGCCAAATTCAGCGGTGTGACTGGGATTTCTATGGGTGGTTTTGGAGCAATGTGCATCGGAACTTTGTATTCCGAGCTGTATACCTCCGTGGCGAGCCATATGGGAGCTCTGAATCAGGAAAGCCTGAACTGCCTGAAGAGTTTGAGTGAAAGCCAGCTGGAAGCTTATGATTTCTATGTAGACTGCGGACTTCAGGATACTATGGTGGATTACAGGGGGACGGTCAATACCCATGAATATTTGGACAGCGTGGGAAAAGAACACGGGTACGATTTGCGGGACGGCGGCCATAACAGCGCCTTTTACATGGCTGGTATGCCTGCATCCATGAAAATGCACAGTGATCATTTCCTGAAAAATGGGTTGTTTGACGCTGAGTTATCAAATACATCAGGTACCTTTGACAAAAATTCAAAGGGCTCGGATCATAAAGAAATAACCATTCCGCTTAAACTGAATGGAAATGTGATCATAAGTATAGATAAACTGGAGGAAGGGACGGATTATAGAATCGATACGGACGGGATTGTCCTGCTTATGAACTATTTGAATACATTGACAGAGGACACGGATCTGAAGATCAATTTGGCCAGTGGTAAATCCTTTAGCTTCCATCTGAAAGTTACAGATACTACGGATCAGGAACCAGACGTTACACCGGGACCCACGGTTTCTCCGACACCGGTGCCTCCTTCCACGCCGGAACCAACACCGGATCAGGGGAAAGGATCAGACAATAATTCTTCCGATAATTCGGGCGGCGCCGGTGGAAGCGGCAATGACAGTCAGAATACACCTGCGGCAACGGGAGATACCTCGGAGGCGGGAACCCTGTTGTTCCTGATGATTAGCTCCATACTGGCTGCCTCCGTATCCGTTATCTATATAAAAAGACGTTCTGTAAAAGAAATTTAAACCGGTTATAAAAGAAACTAAGAACCCAGGGGTATTGCAGAACGCAGCGAAGATTCAGTAATGCGGTAGAGAGTATTCTATACAAATTATGAGGAATTATTAGATAGGGGAGGTGTGATTTACAAAAATCACACCTCCCCTATGTCATACTTTCTATTCAATATCAGTTTTTTCAGCGTCCTGCGGACCTGTCATTAAGATTTCGCGGACATGATCCTCATGAGCGTATTCCGATGCATAATGGAAAGCTTGGTCGCCGGAGTGACAAAGATCAGAATGACTCCGTCCGCACCGGGATTCTGCGGAATAATCCTGTTCCAACGAATTCACAGGCCTGGTGGGACACGATGACGTGTCCGGGAAGGAAGATACAGCCGGACAGGAAGGCATAGCCGGGCGCGACGGTTTGGGCGGACAACCAAGCAGAGGCAGGCAGGCGGACACCGGCGGACACGTAGGTTCAAGCGGACATGTCGGCATTGGCGGACACGGCGGCTTAGGCGGGCACGGAGGCGTCGGCGGACACGGAGGCTTAGGCGGACACGGAGGCACCGGCGGGTACGGCGGTTTAGGCGGTACCGGCGGCACGGGATGATGAGGATAGATGATATCCCGGATCCAGTCGAATGCCGCATAAACTCCTTTGGCATAGAGCGATTTCACAAACAGCTCATAGACTTCCGGCATGGCGTTTTTCAGATACTCCAGCTTATCCAGCGTGTCGCTGTATCTAGCGGTTGCTTTTTTGTACAATCTGCAATTGCTTTTATTCACTTTTTGTACGATACCGGCCTGGAGTTTATTCCGGGAGGCGGGCTGATCCGAATGGGGCTTGGTAAACCGGATATCCACCCGGTTTCCCCTAACCTTGTATTCCCTTCTCCGATAGCCGGTTTCGATGAGGCCGCCGACAAACGCGGCACACATTTTCGCATCGGGGAAACTGATCGAAGCGTCCATAGTCAGCGTCCGCAGCTTAGAAAATGTTCCCAGTTTAAAGGCTGTCAGCCACCAGTGCGTGGCCTCCCTTCGCAGCAGGACCCGCCCTTTCCTGCGCAGGACGAAGGAGAGAGGCAGAAATTCGCTGTCCTGGATGTTTTCATAAAAAGTACCCCGGAAACGGTCGGTGTCCAGGTCCTCAAGAGTGGTATTGTATATTCCGATTTCTGCGCCTGTGGTGATACCATATTGGCCTTTCCACAGCTCTATCAGCCATCGCTTTCCGCCGTAAGAAAATGTGATCGGTTCTGCATCGAAAATCATATTAAAAAAGGGCGCGCCTTCATCATACAACCGGCAGTATCCCACTTCCCGCTGCCAGCAGTCCATCCGGGAGTAAAAGTAGTCGTCCATGAGATGATAGGCAAACCCAGAATCTTTCAGATCGTTGTTTAACGCATTTTGCTGCTGGGCTTTGTCGGGATTGGGACGGAAGTGCCTGGTCCGTATCAGCCACACGATCCCCAGGATGAGGATGAGCGCCAGCAAAATACATGAAATTATAAGGATAACAGTTATCATAGAGCTCCTAACTTACTTTTTATTATATTGTATTAGGATCGTGGCGGCCTGTGATTAAATGTTATGAGATTCTTTTTTATTCCATAGGAATACACCTTGGTTATAGCGCGGTTATCAATCCACTCTATACGCATGGAAAGATTTTGTGTTATAATGTCGATAACTGTTCGGAAAGCAATTCGGAATAAAAATCCCCCCTTCAGAGGAAACTAAAAATGTATATAAAATTCAAATACAAAATAATGCTGATCCTCTGCGCGATCCTGGCCTTCGCCGTAACGATCACCTCCGCCATCTGGTACACGAATTCCAGATCTATGGTGGTGGAGACCATGTTCCAGTCCATGAATGTACTGCTGGATGAAAGAGCGAGGGAGCTTGAGAGCCTTTTGAAAAATATCAGCAGCCAGACCAGAACCCTTACCTATAATAACAGTACCGTAGACCGTTATATCCACAACCGCTGGGAAAATGAATACCTGAATAATCAGGCCCGGACTAAGCTGGATGAGAACATAAACAGTATCTATGTCAATAATACGGTGATCCAGTCCATCGCCATCGGGAATTTTAACGGCGACCTGGTCTACCGTGGGAATAGATTCGACTACGAATTCGTAAAAGAAAACAGGCTGGATGAAATACTTCCGCCGGATTCAGAGGATGTACTGGTATTTGCCCACGGAGATTCCGATTTTTCCCCGGATGACATCATGCTGTACCGGAATATCCTTTACTATGGAAAACGGATTGGCTTTTGCCTGGTCAATTTGAACCGGGCGGATATCAATGATATATTCGACGATGTATTCCCCGGTAACACGGCGATCCGGGTGCGTACCCGGGAGAATTCCTGTCTGTATACATCCTCCGGCTACGCGGCAGTGGAGGATAGCCCGGAGATGACCGCGCACTTTGATGATATCGAAAATGGCAGGGAAGAGAGCCACCGGATCATAAAAGACAAAGAGAACAGCGAGTGGCTGGCCATAAGCCAGCAGCTGTTTGGAAATGAAATCGCCATCACGATAGCGATTCCAATGGATAACCTGCTGTCCGATATACGGAGCAAATTTCAGAATATTTTCATTATTACCCTGCTGATGATGGGAATCATGCTCTGCGTCATCAGTATTCTCTCCAAGTGGATCAGCCGGAATGTGGATTCCCTGACCAGAGCCCTTCAAAACTTCAGCGGAGGTACACTGGACACGAAGGTGGAACTGAACAGCCGGGATGAGTTCGGGAAGGTGGCCGAGGCGTTCAACCTGATGACCGATGATATACGGCAGCTGATGGAAGACATCAAAACCAAAGAAAAAGAAAAGACGGCGCTGGAGATCCGCTCCCTCCAGGGACAGATCAACATGCATTTCCTCTTCAATACGTTAAATACCATCAAGAACCTGTGCTATGTACAGCGGGTAACCAATGTGGAGCGGCTGGTGAACGCGCTGATGGATCTGCTCCACGTGAGTATGGAGAACGGAAATGACTATGTAACCCTCCAGACTGAATTAGACTATATCAACGATTATCTGGAAATATATAAGTACAAATCGGTACTGCCCATTTCCTGTTATATGGATGTCGAACCGGGCCTGGAGAAGGCCAGGATTCTAAAATTTATGATCCAGCCTATTGTGGAAAATGCCATCATTCACGGGATTGAAGAAAATGATGACAGCGAAGAAGGGCTGATTTATATCAAGGCAGTCCGCATCAATGAGACCATTGAAATCGATGTGACGGATAACGGGCAGGGGTTTGATACCAGTAAGATTTCCACATTTAACGGTATCGGCCTGTCCAATACGGATCAGCGCATTAAGATTCATTTCGGGGATGAGTACGGCATAGAGGTGGAGAGCACCGTGGGAGTATCCACCGTAGTAAAGGTGAGGATCCCCTATAAGGAGTGGGAAGCGTGATAAATATTGTAATTGTGGATGATGATGTGCTGGCGCTGACGAAATTAAAAAGCCTGATCAATCTGAAAAATACGAAAGTTTCCGGTGAATATACCCAGCCGGAAGACGCCCTTTCCCACATCCGGAAACACAGAACGGATATCCTGCTGACGGATATGCGGATGCCCAAGATAGACGGGATTGAACTGATCCGTCAGGCCAGGGAGATAAATCCGGCGATACAGGTGGTAGCCATCAGCAGTTACAAGGATTTTGACTACGTAAAAGAAAGCTTCAAGGAGGGCAGCCTGGACTATATCCTGAAACACATGCTTACCGAGGAAACTTTGACCCATGCGTTGCTGCAGGCCTGCGAAAAGATCCGGGAAAGGCAGTCGGAGGAAAACAGGCAGGATTCCCTGGAGATCCTTAAGGAAAGCCGGGGAGCGCTGAGAAGTAAGATTTTTACCCAGCTGCTGCGGGGGGAGATGGGGGCAAAGGAAGCTGCGGATAAATTCCGAAGGCACGGGATTCCCTTTGACTTAAGCAGCGCTTCCATCCTGGTCTGCGAGATCGATGATTACCAGAAGGTGACAGAACGCTTTGGGGAAGAAGACAAGCGGATTTTTTTGAACGCCCTGTGGGATATTATGGACAAGGTGATCCAGAAGGCGCCGGAAAAGGAGATCCTGTCCATACAGGAAGGCCGTTATGCCATCATCCTGTCTTTTACGGATGTGAAGAGTCAGCTCTACATCCTGTCCCGAACCCAGGAATACGCAAAACGACTGAATGAAAATATAAGAAAAATGATGAATATCCAGGTTTCCGTCGGGATGGACAACAGCTGCAGTTCCATGGAGGATCTGGTCAGATCCTATCATAAGTGCCTGAAAATGCTGGAAAACAAATTTTTCGAGGGCAAAGGGCAGGTCTACAGCGGGTATGAACAGAATACCGGCGCAGCCAGAAAATTATCACGGAACACAGGCGGTTCCGTCGGAATCGATCGGGAGCAGTTCGTGAAAAAACTGACAGAAGCGGATGAAAGCTACCGGGAAGATCTGAACATTCTGTTTGAACATTATAAAGAAATAAAACTGCCGATACGGATCGTAGAACTGTCGATCGTGGAACTGCTGAATCTGGGGTATTCGGTCATAAAAGAGAGGCAGCTGGGAGAACCGGCGCCGGATAAGAGCTTTCCGGTTCTGTACCAGAAGATTAAGAAGACGGAGACCGTGGATGAGATCAGGGAAATCCTGATGGATTTCTATGACGGTATCGTGATGCAGACAGCGAGGCAGAGCCAGGAGCTGGATGAGAATTATTCCAAATATACGGCAAAGGCTGTCCGGTATATCCATCAGCACTATATGGAGCCCATATCCCAGCAGGACGTGGCCGGGGAGCTGGGGATACACTATGCATATCTGAGTAAAATCTTCCGGGAAGACACCGGCTGTAATTTTACGGAGTACCTGAACCGGATACGGATCGAAAAAGCAAAACAGCTCATCGCGGCTCAGGAATATAAAATTAAAGAGATCTATTCCATGGTGGGATACAATCAATACAACTACTTTTTTAAGGTATTCAAACAGCAGACCGGATGTACGCCTTCCGACTATGAAGAGCAGATATTAAAAAAGTAGTGTATTTATTAAAAAAATGGAGTCTGCATAGAGGCTCCGTTTTTTTATAATAAGATCATCAAGAACACATGAAGGGAAGGAATACAAGTATGAAAAACAGTTGGAATCGTCTGTCGGACAATCAGGGATACCGTAAAAGCTCAGCAGGAAGGTGGAAAAGGCTGACTGCCCTGGGAATGGGAGTTATGCTGTTAGCCGGAGCGCTGACAGGCTGCGGCAGCCCGAAGGAAGAGAAACAGCCGGATGCAGCAGGTGATACCGCGGTTCAGGAAACCGCAAAAGCCGGAGGAGAGAAAATACAGCTTCGGTATGCCACCGGTGATTCCGGTCCGGCCGTTACGGTACAGGAACAGATCGTGAAAGCATTTAACGAATCCCAGGATCAGATAGAGGTGAAGCTGGAGACCTACGGAACGGCGTTTGATCAGAAACTGGCGGCGGCCATCGGTTCCGACAATGCGCCTGACATTGTGAAAATGTGGAATTTCCCGGCTTACTATGAAAGCCTGGTTCCTCTGCAGGATAAGATCGACAGCCTGGAGGATAAGGACGACTTCTATGCAACCCTGTTCAACTACGCGGATATGAACGGAAATATCTACGGTATGCCCATCGGATTCTCCACCAGAGCGATTCATTATAACAAAGACCTGACCGATGCGGCGGGAGTTACCATAAACGAAGACTGGACGATGGAAGATCTGAAAGCGGCGGCAGCGGCCACGACAAAAGACGGAGTCACCGGTTTATACTTCTACTATAATCCGGATCCCTACGCGCTGGAATCCATACTCTGGTCCAACGGCGGAGAGTGGCTGAATGATTCCGGAGAGCCTGTGATTAACAGCGATGCCAACAAGGAGGCGCTTCAGTTCTTACACGATATGATTTACAAAGATAAAATAGCCTATACCGGAAACAGAAATGATGATTTCGGACAGGCGATGGGTTCCGGTAATTACGCATTCGGTGAGATGGGTAAGTGGTTCGTTTCAGCCATAAATGAGGCCGGAATCAACTTAGGCATCACCACGATGCCCAAGTTCGAGGGAGGAGAGAGTATGAGCGTGGTTCACGCATCCTTCCTGTCCGTGACCAACGGCTCCAAGAACCAGGACGCCGCCTGGGAATTCATCAAATACTACACCAATTATGAATCAGTAAAAACTCTGTGCGAAATCGAAATGCCGGTCCGCGAATCTGTCGCCAAAGACACCGGTTTACTGGATGACCCTCAAATGGCGCCGTTCTATACGATGCTGGAGCGCTCTGAAGCCAAGAGACCTTCCCTTGTAAAATCCGCTCAATGGCCGGAAGTTAACTCCGAGATTGATGCCGGACTGGAAGCGATCTTCGCTCAGGAAGACGCGGATGTAGCCGCGGTTCTGGATGAAGTACAGACCAAGGTGGAAGCCATTATCCAATAACGAAACTTGACAGAGGGTTGTCGTATCTAAGTCAGATACGGCAGCCCTTTTATAAAGGGGAAATTTATACTATGAAATTAAAAGGAAAGAAAAAAATAATACCATACCTGTTTATATCTCCGTGGATCGTGGGATTCCTGGTATTTACCCTGTTCCCGCTGGCCTTTTCCCTGTTCATGAGTCTGTTTGACTGGAAAATCACCGGGACCCGCGAGTTCATCGGAATCGCCAATTACCTGAAAATGTTTCAAGATTCAAATTTTTATCATTCCCTGGGCGTCACGTTCAAATACGCGGCCATGCTGGTACCTATCAATGTGGGCATAGCGCTCCTGCTGGCCGCCCTGCTCAATGTGATCAAAAAGGGAGCCGGATTCTTTAAAACGGTCTTCTACATTCCGACGATTATCTCCGGGGTGGCGCTGGCTCTCATCTGGTCCTGGATTCTGAAAGATAACGGAATTATGAACCAGCTGCTAAATGCGGTCGGGCTTCCGTCCGTGCCCTGGCTTCGAAGCCCGGATGCCGCCATGTGGGCGGTGGTGCTGACTACCATCTGGGCCCAGGGCTCCATGATGCTGGTATTTCTGACCGGTTTAAAGGAGATTCCGGTTTCGGTGACGGAGGCGGCCATGATTGACGGGGCCAGCGGATGGAAGAAGTTTACCAGAATTACGCTGCCGCTCATCAGTCCGACGATTGTCTACAACCTGATTATGGCCATCATCGCATCGTTCCAGCAGCTGACGGTGGTGATGAACCTGACGGCCGGCGGCCCCAGCAAATCCACCTACATATATTCCCTCTATGTATACGAGAACGCTTTTAAAAAATTTCAGCTGGGATACGCCGCGTCCAACGCCTGGGTAATGTTCCTGGTTGTGCTGGCTTTGACCGTGGCCGTACTGTTCATTTCTAAAAAATGGACGTACTACGAAGTATAGGGGGAGCGGATATGAAAACAAAAATAAAAAAAACAGGTGTCTATGTGGTATTGATTCTGCTGGCCGTCGCATTTTTATTCCCGCTAATCTGGGCTTTGCTGACGGCGGTCCGAAATCCGGCGGAACTGGGCCAGTATCCCATTCGTTTTATTCCATCGGAGTTCCATCTGGAAAATTTTAAAGAGGCCTGGAACGCCCAGCCATTTACCAGGTATCTTGTAAACTCTCTGATCGTGACCGTGCTGGCGGTGATCGGGATGACGCTTTCCAGCGCGCTGGTGGCCTATGGTTTCGCGCGATTTGATTTTAAAGGAAAAGGATTCTTCTTTATACTGATGCTGTCAACCATGATGATCCCGTGGGATGTTCTGGTGATTCCGCTCTATATGGAATACAATGCCTTCCATTGGCTGGATACGCTGAAGCCGTTGATCGTGCCGGCCTGGTTCGGGGGCGCGTTCTATATTTTCCTGATGAGGCAATTCCTGCGGGGGATTCCCAGGGACTTCGAAGAATCGGCGATCATAGACGGAGCGAATTACCGCCAGATCTTTACCAGGATCTTTCTTCCTCTGATGAAGCCGCAGCTGGCATTGTCCGCCATCATGTATATGATCGTGGTCTGGAATGATTATCTCGGGCCTCTGGTATACATCTCAGATTCTGAAAAATTTACGCTGCCCATCGGGTTATCACTCTTTAAGGGCGCATATACCACAGATTATACGTCCATCATGGCAATCACCGTTCTGATGACCTTGCCCACCATGATAGCGTTCTTCCTGGGACAGAAGCAGATACTGAACAGCAATGTATCGGCCGGTATCAAGGGATAGGCGGAAAGGCGGGCCGGAGGACGAGAAAAGGACAGACAGGAGGAGAAGTATGCAAACGATAGATTTAAACGGCGCATGGAGCGTGGAGTATGACAGTCAGGCTCAGGAAATTCAGATTCCGTGCGCGGTGGAAACCATAATGGAAAACAAGGATTTTTACGGTCCTTTTCTGTTTTGCAAAATTTTTACACTGAATAAGATAAGCCGGAAAAACACATATAGCCTGGTGTTTGAAGGGGTCAGCTATTACTGTGAAGTGATCCTGAACGGACAGAAGATCGGGGAACACGAGGGAGTCTGGGATTCTTTTACCATAGAGGCGGACCAGGCCGTTCAGCCTGGGGAAAACAGATTGGAAGTCCGGGTGATGAAGCCGGATTTTGACAAAAACAGTCCGTATTTTTTCCGGTCTGTTCTGTTTGGATTTATCCCGGATATTATGCTGCCCTTCGGAGGAATCTGGAAAGGGGTATCCCTTAAAGTGCGGGAATATGGCGCGATCCAAAAGCTGACGCCTATGTTTCGCATGGAGAACCGTGCGATCGAACTAGAGGCCAGTTTTAGCAAAGGACTGTATGAGGGGGCCGCAGCCGGAGCCGATCAATGGTCCGTAGAAGCGGTGGTGGAAAATCCGGATCACAGCAGGAGTACCGTCCGGCTGTCCTGCCGGAATAAACTGTCGATTCCGGTCGCGGATGTGAAACCCTGGTCGCCGGAACAGCCAAACGTGTACCGGTGTACGGTGACCTTATATTATAACGGTACGGCGTGCGACACACGGGTATTTACGGGAGGCTTCCGTAACATCCGCATCGAAGACGGGGAAATATTACTCAATGGGAACCCGTTTTATATGAGGGGAGCCCTGCACTGGGGATGCTATCCGGACCGGATGCTGCCGGTTCCCACATATGAGGAAGTGAAAAAAGAACTGCTGAGCCTGAAGGAGCTGGGGTTCAATACGGTGAAGCACTGTCTGTATTTCCCTCCGGATTATTACTACGAGCTTTGCGATGAACTGGGGATAGTGACCTGGCAGGAGCTGCCGCTATGGCTGCCTTTTGAAAATGAGTTTCTCACCGGCCGTATTTACCGTCAATATCCTAAGATGCTGGATTATTTTATGCAGTATCCCACCGTCACCATCGTAAGCCTTGGCTGTGAACTGGATGCGACGGTGCCGGATACCGCCCTGAACGACCTCTACCGGATGGTCAAAGAACGGGAAGCACAGATGATCCTCTGCGACAACAGCGGTTCCGCAGAATGCTTTGACGGAGCCTGCGGTGCAAAGTCAGATATCTATGATTATCATTTTTACCCGGAGCTGCCCGGGTTCAACGCGCTGCTGCATGAATTTACGGCCGGATATCGGGAAAAGAAGCCATGGCTTTTCGGGGAATATAACGATGCCGACACCTTCCGGCCGGTAGCCAAAACGAAGTATGCAGACGCCTGGTGGACGAATCCGGACGAGCGGAAGAACCTTCTGCGCAAAGTACATAAGGGCTTTGGCTCCGATCAGCCGGTATACCGCCAGAAGGAAATCCTGGAATCCTATGGCGTATGGGAGGAAATCGGCGGGCTTGAGGAACTGAGCAGAAGACAGATGCTGGATACCAGGAAATATCTGCTGGAGATGACCAGGAGCTTTCCGGAAATCAAAGGGTATAACATCACCACAATCCGCGATGTTCCGCTGACCACCTCCGGTATCTTTGACGATGAGGGAAATCCAAAATGCGAAGCCGGGCTGATGAAGCGTATCAACGGCGACGTGGTAATCTCCCTCCAAAAAGAGCTGGGCAGAGTCTGGAAAAACGGAGGCGACCGTTTTAAAAACACGGATCCGTTTAATTACTTTGCAGGCAGCAGTGTAAAAGGGCGGCTGGTGATCTCCAACCGCAGCGGACAAAAGCTGGAAGGATTTGTCCGGGTACGCTTAAGAAACGGGGATGAGCTGATACAGGAACAGGAAGAATGCTGCCGTGTCAATAGGGGCGAGACGGTGCAATTGTCGCAAATATCGGTCCGTCTTCCGGATCTTTTAAGTCCCATGCTCTATACGCTGGAGGCGGAGGTGTCCGGGGAGGATTTTTGCTATTCAAACAGCTGGGAAGTCTGGAGTTATCCCAGGGTGCAAAGTAACCGTGCCATTTATCTGCTGGATGATTCCGGCAGCTTTAACGGCATAGAATCCTTTTTTACAGTGGAGAGAATCAAAGATCTGCACAGTATCCATAAACTGAGCGCAGGGGACATACTGCTGACCACCCGGCAGGATGAGGAACTGACCGAAAGGCTCCCGGACGGGGTCCGTATGATCGTCTGTGTGAAAGGCGAAGGCAGCATACCGGTCCAATATGTCCCGTTTTACCGGGAAGGGGTGAAACGCATATTTTCACATCCGGTTACAGACCGGCTGAAGCATAAGGGATATGCCGCCCTTCAATTCTTTGGAATCTCGACAGACCATGCTTTTGACAAAAAGGAAATGGAACGTTACGCGGGGGCTTATAAAAGCCTGATCCGAAGATATGACGCCAGAAATTATACAGTTCAAGATTATCTGGTGGAGTATCAGAAAAACAATCGGCGTATCCTGGCTACCACGCTGCAGCTTGACGGCGGTCAGGGAAGCCAGCCGGCTGACTTTGCTTCTAATCCGCTGGCAGTTTGGCTTCTGCATTGTATGCTGGAATATTTGCGGGAAAGGGTATCAAAATGATGGTATTAAAGAGAAAGGGAAAATGGAGCCCTGAAAAGAATAAATATTATGAGGGCGCCTGGGCACAGGGAAACGGTTATATTCAGATGCGGGCTTCTTTTGAGGAGGATTTGTCGGGGGCTTCCCAGGATGAGCATTACTGGCGCCTGCCTGCGAATGTGACGCTGGAAGAAGCCAGGAATCCGGTCAGCAAATGGGGCGTTTATGTCCCGGGTATCTATGGAAAACATCCGATTTTAGGAGAGGAAATTGTAAATCTGCCTTATCCGATGGGAATACAGCTCTATCAGGACGAGGAACGGTTCGACATGGGGCTGTCAGACTATTCTGATTTTGCGGAATCCCTGAATTTGAAAAACGGAGTATTGACCAGACATTTCGTGTGGAATACGGCGGCCGGTTCACTGGAAGCTGAATATACAAGATACGCAAGTCTTCAGAATCAGCATTATATTGTCCAGAGAGCCGAGCTGACAGCCGGACAGGATATGGAAATCAGGGTGGAAAGCTTCGTGGATGCAGCGGTAACCACCAACGGATACAGTCATTTTACGGATACAAAGCTCTTTCACCAGGAGGGCTTATGGGCGGAGATCACGCTGGACAGCGGTCAGATGGTCTGTATGAAATGTTTCTGCAAATTTGAGGACGGAGATTATTATAAGGAAGAAAGCTCCCGTACGGAACAGAGACTGCGGGAGATTTGGAAGCTTCGTTTGAAAAAAGGCGAACCGTTTGTGTTTTACAAATACACGATTATCGCGACCAGTCTGGACTGGAAGGATGAAGCGGACGGGATGATCTTATCCGGCCCCTTTGGCGATCTGCTCCGTCTGCGGGAGCGGATGGTAACCCTTGAACTGGATGCGCAGCGGTTGACCCTTAAAGCCCATGAGGAGATCTGGGCAAAACGTTGGAGCGAATCGGATGTACAGATCGTAGGAGATAAACGGCTGCAGGATAGTCTGAGATTCAGTATCTATCACCTGCTCCGCGCTTTCCCCTGGTCATCCCAAGCGGCCATCGACGCCAAAGGTTTTGCGGGAGAAGCGTATTTTGGGCACTATTTCTGGGACACGGAAATTTATCTGCTGCCATTCTATCTGTACACCACACCCCAAAAAGCCCGGTCCCTGATCGAATTCCGTTACCGGATGCTGGAAGGAGCCAAAAAGAACGCCGCCCGGTATGGCTACCCCGGCGCCAGATATCCGTGGGAATGCTGCCAGTCAGGCCTGGAACAATGTTCGAACTGGCAGTACGGCGATATGGAAGTGCATGTAACCGCAGATGTGATTTATGGCCTGTGGCATTACTGCAAAGCGACAGGTGATACCGAATTCCTTCTGAACCAGGGATTGGAAATGATGGTGGAAACCGCCAGATACTGGTGCAGCAGGGTCGACTGGGCAGGAGATACCTGCCATCTGCTGGGAGTTATGGGCCCTGATGAATATCTGGCGTTTACCAATGACAATGCCTATACCAACTATATGGTAAAATTTGCGCTTAAACAGACCTTGGAAACTCTTAAAATCGCCGGTGGTGAGCGCAAGAACGAATTGGGCGTGACAGATCTGGAGATGGAGGAATTCCAAAAAGTACATGACCTGCTGGTATTTCCGTATGATGAGGATGCGCATTTTATCTGGCAGTGCCAGGATTTTGACCATTTCGCGGATGTGGAATTTGACAAAGTATGGAAGGACCGCAGCAAACCGTTCGGCCATTTTATTTCCCAGGAGAAGAATTACCGGAGCAAAGCTTTAAAACAGGCGGATACCCTGGGCTTATTCAGCTTGTTTCCGAATGCATTCGACCAGGAGACGAAAAAGAACTGCCTGGAATATTATGAGAAGATTACGACCCATGATTCCTCCCTTTCCTATGTGATTCACGCCCTGGTTCACGCCGGTGTGAAGGATGCGAAGCGCAGCTATGAGTTTTTACAGAAGAGTATGGAGATTGATCTTGCGCAGCGCGGGGCGGCCGAAGGGATTCATATTGCCAACGCGGGGGGCCTCTGGCAGGCTGTGGTCTGCGGCCTGGCGGGCTTTTCGGGGGTTGGAAAGGACGGACAGCCTGTGTTCCATCCGGCTCTGCCGGAACATATCCGGGCGATCCGATTCGGTCTTCGCCTGAACGGCGGACGGTATCAGGCAGAGGTAACGGCTGATCAGGTTACGGTAACGAAGGAGGTAGGATAAATGTTTGATCCATTGAACCGCATATACGAACTATCCGGGGCCAAATCCCGTTCCATCACGGCGGAGAATCCCACCGGAGAGAAAGGCAGGGGCGCCATGGCCCGGATCGCTGAAGGAGATATGACCCATCCGGCCAGAGAACTGGGAATGGGCTGGAAGGTGAGGCCCTATGTGGAGATAGAAGCAGGAGAAGTATACGAGATCGCGTCCATATCCGAAAGCGGTAAAATCACCCATATGTGGATGACCGCACATATGGAGAGCGTAAGATCTCTGATCCTCAGGATATACTGGGATGATGAGAAAGTCCCCTCTGTGGAAGTGCCGCTGGGTGATTTCTTCTGCAATGGCTGGTGTGAACGTGCGAATATCTCTTCCGCTCCGATCAGCGTGAATCCTGCGGGAGGATACAACTGTTACTTTCCCATGCCGTTTCGGCAGGGCGCCAGAATTACCATAGAAAACATAGGATCTGAAAAACGGATATTTTTCTATCAGATCGATTATCTGTTGGAGGCAGTGAGCGATAAGGCGGCATATTTTCATGCCTCTTACCGGCGGGAGAATCCGGTTCAGTATATGGTACCCTATACGATTATCGACGGGATACGCGGAAAAGGGCAGTATGTGGGAACTTATGCAGCCTGGCAGGTGAACAGCAACCGCTGGTGGGGCGAAGGGGAAGTGAAATTTTATCTGGATCACGATGCCGAATTCCCCACGATCTGCGGGACCGGCACGGAGGATTATTTCGGGGGCGCCTGGAACTTTGAACAGCCGGCGGGAGAGTATGGAAGCTTCAGTAACCTGTACCAGGGGCTGCCCCAGATCATAAAACCCGACGGCCTGTACCGGGCGAATACCAGGTTCGGCATGTACCGTTTTCATATTCCGGATCCCATTTATTTTGAAGAAGAGCTTCGTGTGACAATGCAGGCGCTGGGATGGACGAGCGAGAACCGGTTCCTGCCGCTGCAGGATGATATCGCCACAGTAGCTTACTGGTATCAGACGGAACCACATCAGGCTTACCGCCCGCTTCCGGACCGGAACGGGTTGGAAGTAAACTAGGAGGAGCACATGGAAATAAAAGCTTGTATCTTTGATCTGGACGGTGTGCTGTGCGACACGGCCAAATATCACTATCTGGCCTGGAAAAGGCTGGCCGGAGAACTGGGATTTTCTTTTACGGAAGCACAAAACGAAAGGCTTAAGGGTGTCAGCCGGATGGATTCCCTGGAGATTCTCCTGGAGATCGGTCATGTGAAATGTACGCAGAAGGCAAAGGAAGAGATGGCGGAGAAGAAAAACCGCTGGTATGTGGAATATATAAATAAAATGGACCAATCCGAGCTGCTTCCCGGCGTCCTGGATTTCCTGGAAGAGTGCAGGGAAAACGGACTGAGAACGGCGCTGGGTTCCGTGAGTAAAAATGCCGGTGTGATTCTGGAGCGGTTGAAATTGCAGGACTATCTGGACGCGGTGGTGGACGGTAGTCAGGTATCACAAGCCAAGCCGGACCCTGAGGTGTTTCTAAAAGGGGCGAAGAGACTGGGGACGGATCCTTCGGCCTGCGTAGTGTTTGAGGATGCGGCCGCGGGGATCGAGGCGGCCAGAAGGGCCGGGATGAAAAGCGTAGGGATTGGAGATCCGGGGATCTTATGCCAGGCGGATTATGTCATACCCGGTTTTGAGAAGTTTCATGCGGAGATGTTGGACCAATGGTTTTAGATAAAAAAAGCCCGCTGTTTTACTATAATGTGACCACCTTTTTATATTTTTGCATAGCGGGAATCGTCTCTACATTTTACTATCCGTTTCTCTCCCAAGCGGCAGGGCTTACCTTGGCGCAGGTGAGCCGGGTGACCGCCTTCGGAGCCGGTTTCTCCCTGGCGGCGCAGCCGCTTCTTAGCTACCTGTTCTCCAGGGCGCGCAATAAAAAAAGGTTTATGTTCGCCTATCTTATGTCTTTGTTCGGCTTGTGCGTCCTGTTTCTGGTGATACGGCCAGGCTTCATCTATTGGTTCGCGGCGGCCTATGGCTGCTTCGGAGTACCGCTGATCGGTACTTATGAAATATATATAGAAAAAATAGCGGATCAAAAGGGATACCCCTATGATAAGATTCGAAAATGGGGTTCGGTCGGGATGGGATGCCTGACTTTGGCGGGGGGAACGATCATCAGCTTGTTTTCTTTCCGGGGGCTTCATTTGCTGGCAATCCTCCTGCTGTCTGCCTGCGCTCTGATCATCTGGAAAAAATTCGAGGATGTGACAGAGAGTGAGCGGGCGGAGAAGATCCGGTTTGCGGATATTTTTAAGAACCGAAGAGTGAATGTGCTGTACCTGATGAGTTTTTTAGGAATAGGCAGCTATGTGGGATGCGATTTCGCATTTTCCTCCTATCTGACCGGGATCACAGGGAATCTGCTGTTGTCCAACCAATTGTTCAGCCTCAGCACAGGACTCAAAATTTTTTCTGAATTCCTGTGTTTTATTGCCATCGGGAAGTTTTTCAGGAATTATGATGTGAAAAAGTCATTTCTGCTGGTATTCGTGTTCTCAGGACTCAGATTCCTATGCATTTCTACCGGGATCATACCCGTCGTAATCCTGGGAGATCTGCTGCACGGTATTGTGTTTCCGCTGTTTTTGACCGTCATTTTTCAATATCTGCATCTGCTGGCCGAGGACAGGCTGGTCTCGAGCTGCTATGGGATCGTCTCCATGCTGATGTTCGGTTTTTCCAATTTTATCTTTCCGCCGCTCTTTTCAGCAATACAGGAATCCTTAGGGTATGCGATGATCTATCGGGTGAATGTGGGGTTCGCGCTGACTACGATAGTGATTGGATGGATATTCCTTCCGTCGGCCAAACGGCCTGGATTCTCTCCGGAAGTTTCGGAGGAAATATATTAGAAAATGACGTTTACAAAAAATAATTCTTGTGTTATATTGAAAATATAAAGGAGCAATCGCCCACAGTGGTGGTTAGCCTTCTCGGTTGATAAAATACCTACCTGTACGGGCTAAGTGACAAGGTAGGTATTTTTGTTAGCGCTTATGCTTCCTATCTATGTAGGTAAGCAGCGTGATGAGCAGTACACCAAAAGCGATCATTAACGATATGGCTTCATATGTAGTCATGCACACCACCTCCCCTCTGTTGAATGAGGGAAGGCTAACCTCCTTGTACGCGGTTGCTCCGTATTAAAATAGTACCATATCAGGGTGAGAAGAACAATCACCAGACCCAGTAGAAAATGAGCGTTTTTTAAGTGCCTGTATTTGTGGAAATATGCTGAATATGCATGTGTATTTACATTGTGTATTTTGCCTTTTATGGATTGTAATTAAATGTTCGGAGTGAGTGAGCTGTTTATAACGGTGATTTGTTATAAGCAGCTTTTTTTACTGTAATGTTAACCTTTGAAATATACCGTGGGCGGAATATTCCTGATGGCGTGCCTGAATACCGGCAGCTATGCGGAGGAGATTATGTTAGGTGATGGAGTAACGCGAGGAAGGTGCCTGTCCCCGGTTGTTGGTTTGCAGTTTAAACCAACTACCGGGGACAGGCACCTTCCTCGCGTTACCCTTCCGTCTGCTTGGTCGCCGTCCGGAATGAGCCAGTCCCCTTTCTGCAACCTTTTTGCACCCTTTTCGAGAAAATCAAAAAATGTTACACCTTTTGGGAAAAGACAGATAAATGGTCGGGTTACGAATCCTTACGGCTTAGGATAAAATACAATTGCAGACAAGGAAACGATGCAGGTACCGCATCAGGAAAGTGTAACAGACGATAGGATGAATTAGGAGGAAGGTTATGTTAAAAAGAACAAAAAAGATACTGGCCCTGGGATTAAGCTGCATGATGATGATCGCTTCGGCTGCGGGCTGCGGCTCCACGCAAAGCCAGCCGGCAGACCAGCCGGCTGCGCAAACAGCAGAAACACAGCAGAATCCGTCTGCGGAACCCACCGGTCAGAATGAAACGAAGGATTCTGCAGAAGAAGGGCTTCACAAGCTTACTCAGCAGGATATTTTGGACATTTACGATCCGGTGGTCAAAGCGGAATATAAGGATGACAGCATGTCTGAAGCGGTAAAATCAGGCACCGGAGCGGATTTGGAACTGACAGAAGAGGAAAAAGACAAGATACGTTCCATGAATTTAAAAATCGCACTGGAGCAGGATCATCTGGATGATTCGATGAAACTGATCCAGCAGGCATTCCGGGATCAGTGTGAGGATCTGAATATCGAACTCTCAGATATTTGGGTAGCTACCGCTCAGGACGGTGCATCACAGATGGAGGACTATCAGAGGATCGAAGCGATTGCCCAGGACTACGATGCTATTTTCACGTGTCCTTCCGATGCGGCGATGGAGACGGAAATCCTGAAAAAGATTATGAAGAAGACGAAGCTTGGGTGTATGCTTGCCGTACCCTTTGACCTGGACTGGAACGATCCGAACTTTATCGGAATCACCGATATCGATGCGTATCAGGCAGGCATCTATTCGGCGGAAGCGGCGGTGAAGATCTTAAACGGGCAGGGTAAGATCGGGACCATTGGCTACATAAACGGCAAAAACGGCACAATCAACACCTGTTACCAGAGGTACAAAGGCTGGGATGATGTGCTGGCCAAGTATCCGGATGTGGAAGTAGTCGATGAGTGGTATGATGATCCGGCAGAATCCAAATCCGTAATCACCGGGCTGCTGGCTTCGAATCCGGATATCAAGGTGCTGCTGATCGACTGGGCGAATCCGCCGGCTGACAATGCGCAGACCGCTTTCAAGGAACTGGGCTATGAGGCGTGGAAGGATATTTCCATGGTGACGATAGACATCGATAATACGATCACGATACCGATGGCGACCGACGGGCCGGATAACAACTACACCGGGGCCTTTGTGGCACAGACCTGGTATACGGCCGGAGCGAACCTGGTGAAGATGTACTGTAAGAATCTGCTGGCAGAGGAAACAGGAGAAGCATATCCGAAGTTCGTGGTCAGCTCGCCCCTTCCGGTTACGGTATATGAAAATCTAAAGACGAATTTCACCTACTGTGTTCCGGAAAGCGTGACGGAGATTCCGGTTCCGGCAGAAATCGATGCGCTGGAGAACCAATGGGATCTGGGTGTAGAGGATATCTGGAGTAAATAATCAAAATCCCGCGGGCCGCTGTACATAAGAAACCCTTCAGCGCGGCCTGCGGGCAGAAGGGAGGGACGGCATAGATCCTATGGACAGTATAAACAACATAGAAGGCAGAGAGAGCATGGGCGGTATAGAAAGTGAAGAAGCTACGGACCGCACAGACCGCCAAGCGGACATGGAATTGGTCCGTGTGGAAAATATTAGAAAAACATTTGGCGAGACGGAGGTCCTTCACGGTGTCTCCCTCTGTCTGCACAGTGGGGAGATAATGGGGCTGGCCGGACATAACGGGGCCGGCAAGAGTGTCCTGATCAAGATTATGGGGGGCATCCATAAGCCGACGGAAGGAAAAATATTTTATGAAGGCAGGGAAGTCAGACTTCAATCGACTAAGGAGGCCTGCCAGGCGGGATTTTTTATCGTACCCCAGGAATTGAATTTGGCTCGTCAGCTTTCCGTGGCG
The DNA here is from genome assembly GCF_019042275.1 of Diplocloster agilis. Classification (GTDB taxonomy): domain Bacteria; phylum Bacillota; class Clostridia; order Lachnospirales; family Lachnospiraceae; genus Diplocloster; species Diplocloster agilis. Next base: position 132,585 of record NZ_JAHQCW010000001.1, on the reverse strand, counting down.
GAAAACATTTTTATCGGACGAAAGGAATTCGTGAAAAAGAAAGGCCTGGTGAACAGACGCTTCATTCATTCCGAATCAAAACGGCTGTTAAAAGAGTACTTTGATATTGACATTGACCCGTCCATGCCGGTGGGCGACATCGATACGGTAATGCAGCGCCTGGTGCAGGTCGTACGCTGCCTTAACGGCGGGGCTAAAGTGATTGTATTTGATGAGACCACGGCGGGGCTTGCAAGGCATGAGCGGGATATTTTGTTCCGGCATATGAAAATACTGGCACAAAAAGGCCTGGGTATTATTTTTATTTCCCATATGATACCCGAAATGCTGGAAATCTGTGATACGGTAACCGCCTTGCGGGGCGGGGAACTGGTCGGCACCCAGCCGATCGAAAACCTGAACCATAATAAAATCGTGGAAATGATTGTAGGGCAGGAATTTGTAAACAGCAATTTTAAGAAACAGAAACCGGGAGAAGAGGTTCTTCTGTCGGTAAAAGACCTGCACTCTGATAACGGGGTGCTGGACCATATCAGCTTCGATGTTAAAAAAGGTGAAATCCTTGGGGTATACGGCCTCCGGAACCAGGGACAGAATCTCATGCTGGATATGATATACGGGGCATATAAAAGAGGCAGCGCGCTAATTGAAATCGACGGCAGGAAAGTACAGATCCGGACGCCGGGCCAGGCGGTGGCAAATGGCCTTACCCTGTTGCCGGAACGGGGGCCCAGAACAGTATTTTATGAGAAATCCATTGTGGAAAACCTGGCGGTACAGTTTACAAACGTGAAAAGCAGAAGCCGCTTTGTGAATAAAAAAGCGGAATTGCGGCTTGCGGAGGATGCGGTCAAAAAATTCCATGTCCGGGGACACAGCTCTCTGAACAAGAAGCTGACCAGTTTAAGCGGCGGTAATATGCAAAAGGTACTGATCGCCAGAAGCATGCTGGTCGAACCGGAGGTTTTAATGTTCGTAGAACCTACCCAGGGAATTGATATCGGCGCGAAGGAAGAGGTAAAGTCCCTGCTGTTAGAGGCGGCGAAGCAGGGAAAAGGAGTCATCATCATTACGGCGGAGATCGACGATATTATCGACATCTGCAACCGGGCGGTGATTATTAAGGAAGGCCGGATCAAAGCGGTTATCGAAGCGGCGGAAGAAAACAGGGAACGCATTATAGAAGAGAGCACGAAATAACAGGCATGAAGAAGCAGGAATGAAAAGATACCCTTGAGGAATGCAAAAAGGGTATAAGAAACGGAGGTTTACAAGCGAATGACGCAAGTTCGTAAATTTGGCAGAAAATCAAAACACAACAATCTGATTCTATATATAGCGATCCTGGCCCTGGTGCTCATCTTTAGCGTCACGACAAAAAATTTCTTCAGCGGGACGAATTTAAAGGCGATTCTTCAGTCTATGGCGACACTGAGCGTACTGGCTTTTGGAGAAACTTTTATTCTGTCCATCGGGGAGACGGATATATCCAACGGCGCGATGCTGTCTTTGTCACCGGTGATCTTCGCGGCATTGTATATGCGGGATGTGCCATTTCTTCCGGCGCTGATCCTCGGTATATTGGCCACTCTGGCATTGGGATTACTAAATGCGCTGGTGATTGTCAAAGCCGGGCTTCCAAGCTTCATCGGAACACTGGGAGTGAGCGGAGTAGCCATGGGACTGACCAGGATCATAGCCAATAACAAACCGATCCTGATGGAGCATCAGGGTATGCTGAAGGTTTTTGGCGGTGAGACCGCGGGAATTCCCAACGCGGTTCTCTGGATGGCGGCTATGCTGCTGATCGGGGACTTCATCATCCGAAGAACCCGGTTTGGACGGAATCTGTTGTGTATCGGAGATAACCGGGAAGCAGCCATGATCTACGGCATCCGGATCAACAGACATGTTATACTGGCGTTCTTACTGGATGCGGTGTTTGTAACGACCGCCGGTTTCATGGAATGCTGCCGGTCTACCTATGTGACGGCAGGGGTGGGGGAAGCTTTGGTACTTAATTCTATCGTGGCCTCGGTCATCGGGGGAACTGCGGTATCCGGGGGACGCGCCAATATGGTCGGTACGTTTATGGGAGCGCTGTTTATCACCATCGTTGCCAATGGCCTGTTTATGTTTGCCATTTCCCCTTATCTGACCAATATCATCGTGGGCCTTGTCATCATCGTCGTACTGACCGGAAACGCGCTGATGTCCAACCGGGAACAGGAATTAAAACGAACATGAAAACGCGGGGAAAGGAATGGAAATTATGGAAAATTCAAATATAAAGCGGCTGGGACAGGGTTTCTTCGCGCATGGTGGGTTTATCGTGCTGGTAACCGCCGCGGTGTTCCTCCTGTTCTCAGTGACTGCAAACGGCTTTCTGACCGCCAAGAATTTTTTTACAATCCTGCGGTCCATGAGCATTGTGACAGTTTTAGCGGCAGGAATTACCTTTGTACTGACATTGGGCGAGATCGATCTTTCGATACAGACGCTTCCGGCGCTGGCGGCCTCGGTCCTGTGCGTCCTGATGAACAAAGGAATGCCGGTGGCGGCTGCATTTGTCATCTCCTTTGCAGTCTGTGCGGGCTTTGGGTTCATTAGCGGGCTGATCATTGTAAAAACGAAACTACCCAGCATTATTATCACGCTGGCCGCGAACATGATCGCCAACGGCTTATCCTATATACTTACAAAACAGCGGGCGGTGGTATTTTCCAATAAGGCGTTTACGAATTTGTTCGCTGGAAATATCGGAAGATTTCCGGTGATGTTTCTGTGGATGGCGGTATTTGTGCTGCTGGGTTATATCCTGCTGCAGAAAACCAAGTTCGGAAGAAACATCGCGTTTATCGGGGATAACCGGGAAGCGGCAGAATTCGCAGGGATTCATATCCGCCATACGATCGTGGCAGCGTTTGTACTGTGCTCCGTATTTTCGTTTATGGCCGGAATCCTGGGATGCGCCCAATCATCCAATGCAGTGTCCGGTATGTTATCGGAAAATATGATGACGGCGATTGCAGTTACGTTAATTGGCGGCACCACCATGGCGGGAGGAAAGGGAAATATGCCGGGAACGATTCTGGGTGCATTTTTCCTGACCCTGATCACCAATGGATTTTTAATCATGGGAATTGCACAATGGGTTTTGTATCTGGTAAATGGAGTGATCATCCTGGCGACGTTATCATTCCGGTATATGCTTCAGAGAAAATAAAGAAACAGGAGGCGAGTAAGATGAAAGTAGACCAGGAAAAAGTGACGGAAGCGTTACAGGCTGTGGAAAAACTGTGCCAACACTGCGGGCTTCATACCGAAACCTGTTATGTGGCGGTGGCTATGCGTTCCCTGTCAACACTGAAATGCGGGGAAGATTCAACGTCGAAATAAAGGGAAGAATAGCTGCGAATCCGCTATTTGGAAAAGAAAGTGAGGTAAGTCAGATGAAATTGGTAATCGACGGAAATATCAAAGAGTTCGATAACGCTTTGGTGGAAGCGGCCGGTGAAAAATGCAGAGCGCTCTGCGAAGGATGTGACATCGGGCTGGAGGAATGTCTGCTGGGCACCCGGGACTGTCCGGTTAAAAACGCGGTGGAATCCATAAACGCCATGATTAGAATGGGACGGGGAATCAAGCGGTATCGGGAGCTGAAAGGGTTGGAAGAATAAAAGAAAATTTTCTATAGAAAGGGGAATAAAATATGCATAAGGAACAGGTAACAGGATATGTAAATGATTTTATGCAGATGAAACCGGAGGATATGTGCCGTTCAGAACGGTTGAAGAAACGGCTGCTAGATACGGTCCCGGAGGTGGACAGCGAACGGATGCGCCTGGTTACGGAAGCCTACAGGCAGACGGAGGGGGAAGAGATACAGATCCGCAGAGCGAAAGCGTTCCGGTATATCGTGGAACATATGACGCTTCGGATTATGCCGGATGAATTAATCGTCGGCAATAACGGCCGCTATATCAAGGGCGGCGTGTTGTATCCGGAGAATAATGTAGACTGGATCGAAAACGATCTGGATATGTTCGAAATACGTCCGCAGGACCCCTACCGCTGTACGGAGCAGACCAAGGAGGAGATCCGCAAATGTGTGCCGTACTGGAAACAATACCGGAAAACCACCCGGTTCCTATCGATGATTTCCGCGGAAACAAAGGCAGTCTATGATACGGGTATTTACAATGCCGCGCTTCCGCTTAATTATGGGATTGGACACACAAATGCATCTTATGGCAAGGTGCTCAATACCGGTTTTAAGAAAATGAAAGAGGACATCGACCGGAAATTAGAGACGGTAGATATGGGAAATAACCCGGAACAGTACGAAGCCTTCAATTTTTATCAGGCGGCCGGTATCTGTATGGAAGGCGCAATGAATTACTGCAAACGCTATGGCGCCTATGCTGAGGAATTGGCCGGACAGGAGACGGATCCGGCCAGAAAAAAAGAATTGGAAGAGATATCCGCCAGATGTTATTATGTATCCGAGAATCCGGCCAGAGATTTTAAAGACGCCTGCCAGTTATTCTTTTTCGCCCATGTGATGCAATGGATCGAAGAGGATGGGTATTCCTATTGCCCCGGCAGATTCGACCAATATATGTATCCGTTTTATGAAAAAGATGTAGCGGCCGGAAAGCTGACGCGGGAGGAAGCGGTAGAACTGGTAGAATGCCTGTATGTGAAGTTCAGCGAAATCAATCAGTTCGTGGATACCGCCAGCGCGAAATATTGGGCCGGCGATCCCACAGGACAGGATCTGAATGTGGGCGGAATGGATTCTGCGGGCAATGACGTGACCAATGAGATGTCCTACATCTGTCTGGACGCGATGGAACATATCAAGGTGATTCAACCGAACCTGTCGGTCTGCTATCATGATAAAACGCCGGAAAAATTAAGGCTGCGTGCGGCAGAGGTAATCAAGACAGGGATCGGGATGCCCCAGAACTTCAATATCGAGGTCGCAAAGGATGCGCTGATGAACCGTGGAGTCTCTTTGCAGGACGCCAGAAACCTGTGTATTATCGGCTGTGTGGAACTGGTGGTAGGCGAGGACAGCTGGGGAAATGGCGGAGCGGCCTGGGTTACGGTTCCGAAGATGCTGGAGCTGGCGCTTAACGGAGGGGTCAGCTATTATGGTAAGGACAAGGGAAAATTAATCGGCGTTAAAACCCAGGATCCCAGAACCTTTCAGTCCTATGAGGAGGTGTGGAATGCTTTCCTCACCCAGATGAAATACTTTATCTACCATGGGGCGATTATCATGAATATGGCGGACTGGATTCACGGAGAAATGGTACCGCAGCCCTATCTGTCATCCCTGATGTTAAATCCTCTGGAAAACGGAAGGGATATTACCAGAGGCGGAGGACGGTATAATTGTCTGTGCCCGCAGGCGGTAGGAATCGTCAATGTGGGAGATGCGCTGTCCGCGCTGAAAAAGCTGGTATTCGAAGAACAAGTATTTACCATGAGTGAAATGACCGATATGCTGCTGAATGATTTCGAAGGAAAGGAAAACGAACGCCAAATGCTGCTGAACCGGGCGCCCAAATATGGAAATGACGATGACTATGTGGACGCTATCGTGTCGGAAGTGGGCCGGGCCTGGTGTGAAGAAGTGGCGAAATACACGATTCCGAGACGGAAGGGCGTACATTCGCCGGGGATCTATACGGTGATCTCCAACGTGCCGTTCGGCGCCCTGGTCGGAGCGCTGCCCTCCGGCAGACTGGCCGGTTTCCCGCTGGCTGACGGCGGACTTTCCCCTCAGGTGGGCTCCGATAAGAAAGGGCCGTCTGCGGTGATCAATTCCGCTTCAAAGGTGGATCAGCGGCTGGCGTCCAATGGAACGCTGCTTAATCAGAGGTTCCATCCATCGGCGCTGGAAGGAGACGCGGGAACCAGGAATCTGGCGTCTCTGATCAAGACGTATCAGCAGAAGGGCGGATATCATATCCAGTTTAATGTGGTGTCCAGCAAGACGCTCAGGGATGCGCAGGAGCATCCGGAGAAGTATCAGGATCTGCTGGTCCGGGTAGCCGGATACAGTGCGTATTTTACAAGTCTGGCTCCTGAGGTGCAGGATAATATTATCCGCAGAGCGGAGATCGGAAACTTCTAAAAGTAGTTGCCTTTTGCGGGGGTAATAGGGGCTGCCGTGCGAAGGGGAGAGGAGGCCGGGAATCCGGGCGGGATATGGGCCTGATGGGTGTGGCGGGAACCCTTTCGGGGAAAGTGTCCGTGTTCCGGGGAATGTGGGCTTGCGCCGGCTGTCTGCTAAACATAAGCGGGGCAGCGGTTCCGGGAACCGGTCCTATTCGTGCAGAACGCCGGATGCGTTCTGTACTCAGAGGACCTTGCAGGTCGGCCGTGAAGGCCGCCCCGCATCCCGGAACCGCTGCCCCGCTTATGTTAAGCAGCAGCACGGCCGCCCAATGTCCCCGGAACACGGACACTTTCCCCGAAAGGATTCCCGCCACACCCATCAGGCCCATATCCCGTCCGGATTCCCGGCCTCCTCTCCCCTTCGCACGGCAGCCCCTCTGCAAAAGGCGGACTTTTTTGCTGGGGGAGGTGGGAAGGACTGAGCTGAGGTTATAAGTTAACTTTAGTTGCAAATATAGTTATGGGTGTTAATATATGTGGCCTGTAGTTATGACGGTGCGTTTAGTTTGGCTGTAAATGTGGTGTTGGTGTAAATGTGGTTGGGGCAGTTTGGTTGTTGTGAATTTGGATATGAAGCTGTAAATGTGATTATGGTGATTATGTTTAGAGTTGAGATAGAGGGATGTTATAAAGAGCGAAGTTGTAAAGTGGAAAGTTGTAAAGAGGGAAGTTGTAGAGAGAGCTTGAATAGTATGAGAATGGAGGAGCTGGTTATGGATCGAGTGGGAACGATTTTTAATATTCAGAGGTTTTCGGTGCAGGATGGGCCGGGGATCAGGACGCTGGTGTTTTTGAAGGGGTGTCCGCTTACTTGTTTGTGGTGCTGTAATCCGGAGTCGAGAGGGGTGAAGCCGGATGTTTTGTTTCGGAAGATGAAGTGCCTGGGTTGTGATAGGTGCGTGGGAAATTGTCCCAAGGGTGCGATCCGGAGTGTTGAGGGGGGCCGGGTGATTGACAGGGAAAAGTGCGATCTGTGTATGGAGTGCGTGAGAAAGTGCTATGCGGGAGCGCTGGAGACTGCGGGGGAAGAGAAGAGTGTGACGGAGATTGTGGAGGAGGTACTGAAGGACTGGCAGTTTTATGGAAATTCCGGCGGGGGTGTGACCCTTAGCGGCGGGGAACCGCTGATGCAGCCGGAGTTCGCGGCTGATATTTTGAGGGAGTGTAAAAGGAATGGAATTCATACGGCCATTGAGACCTGCGGGTATGCGCGGTGGGAGGATTATGAGAAATTGCTTGGATGGCTGGATCTGGTCCTTTTTGATCTGAAGCAGATGGATTCTAAGATGCATCGGAAGGTTACGGGGGTGCCGAATGAACGGATTCTTGAGAATCTGGAAAAGCTCGTGAGGGCCGGGAAGCAGGTGATTGTCCGGCTGCCTCTGATTCCCGGAATTAACGCGCATCGGGAACATATAGAGAAGGTTGGCAGATTTTGTCAGGAGTTGTCTATTGCGCAAGCGCATCTGTTACCGTATCATAAGTTAGGGGTTCAGAAGTATGAAGCGCTGGGGATTGCTTATCCGCTGGAAGAGCTGGGAGCGGTTTCGGATGAGGAATTAGAGGAGTTCCGGCGGATTCTGGAGGGATACGGTATCACGGTAACTATTTATAATCATTCATAGAAGCTGGCGGCATGGGGTGTGATGTGAGTTGAAACAGAGAAGTATTGAAATGGTGCGGAGCATGGCAAATAATATCCGACTCAGGACGAAGATTTTTCTTTATCTGACGGTCTGTATATTTGTCACCATTTTGATACTCTCTTTTTCTGTGTTTGATAAGTCGGAGTCGGTGTTGAACAGTGAGTATGGGGAAACGACACTGCAGGTTTTAAAACAGATTAATAATAATATTGACTACCGGATTAATAATCTGGAGGTTTCTTTTAATTCCTTTTATGCGGGGGAGCGGTTTGAGGATCTGCTGCTGGAAGGGGACTATGACTACGAGGATATGCTGGTGTATTTTGAGGCGGTGAAAAAACAGATAGAGACGTTTCGCAGGGTAAATGAGGATATTCTGGATATCCGTATTTTTTCATATGACGATCATATTCCCTGGGATAATTATTCGCTGTTCAGCGCCGGTGAGATCATGAATGAGGATTGGGCAAGGAATCTGCTGCGGGGAAAAAAATCGGAGGACTTCTACTGGACGGACCGGTATGATGACACGGGGTATCTGGTGAGGGATGATTCGGATCTGTATTGTTATACGGCAGTATTTAATGTGAGGAAAAATAATCCGCTGGCCATCTTAAGGATGGATGTGGATAAAAATAAAATATTTAAAGCGCTGGATACGGTTACTTTGGGAAAGGAAGGGGTGGTGTTTGTCGTTAAAGACGACGGCAGCCTGATCTACCGGAATCAGGAGAGCAAGGACCGGGAACTGAACTCCAGAGAGAAGCTGGAGGCGGTAAAAGCGACGGGACTAACAGAGGGAGTTTTGAAAACAAGACTGAACGGAAAAAAGGAATTTTTGGTTTTCAGCTGTGATAACGCTTTGCAATGGTATGTGATCGGATCGCTGCCCAGCAGTGAATTTGCCCACAAGACCAATCAGGTCCGGAATTTTATTCTGCTGGTATCCAGCCTGATCTGGGTACTGGGCCTTATTTTCAGTTATTTTTTCGCACAGAGCGTCACCCAGCGGATAACGGCGCTTGGCAATGTAATGGATGAGATCGCAGCGGGGGATCTGGATGCGGAGGTGAATATCGAGGGCAGGGATGAGGCAGGGCAGCTGGCTCTGCATCTGAAGGAAATGATCACGCAGATCCAGGGACTGATCGTTCAGCTGGAAGAGCAGCATCGGGTGGAGCAGAAGCTTCAGAATGAAAAATACAGCCTGGAGATCATGAAAAAAGAGGCTGAGCTATATGCGCTGCAGACACAGATTAACCCGCATTTTCTGTATAATACACTGGAAATGATTAAGGGGCTGCTCTATTCGGAGAATCCCCAGAAGAATATTATCACCGCTATCGGCGCGCTCTCGGGTATGTTCCGGTATAACCTGAATACGGAATATACGGCGAAGATCCGGGACGAGCTGACCCATATCCGTAATTATCTGACGATCCACAATCTTCGGTTTGATGAAAAGGTAATCCTGCAAAATCGGGTGGATGAAAGATTCCTGGATCTTCCGATCGTCCGATTTTCTTTTGAACCGATCATAGAAAATGCGATCGTCCATGGATTCCGGGACAGCACAGAGGATAATACGATTGAGATCTTATCCGTGCAGGAGCAGGATATACTGATCCTTAAATTTACCGACGACGGACAGGGGATGGACCCGCAGCGGCTAAGCGAAATACAGCAGAGACTGGCGGCGGAGGAAACGAATATCAACAGCCGGAGAAAAGGCGGGATCGGAATATGTAATGTAAACGAGAGAATCAAAAAGAGATACGGAGCGGAGTTTGGGATCAGGCTGGAAAGCCGGCTGGGAGTGGGAACGACGGTATCTGTTTTCCTGCCGGTATCGCCGGCCTGCGATCAGGGATGGAGGTAAGCATGTATCGGGTACTGACGGTGGATGATGAGCGCTATGTTCGGCTGTGGCTGAAAAATTGTTTGAATTGGGAGGAACTGGGCTTTACGATTATCGGGGAAGCGGCCAATGGCAGGGACGCTTTGGATTTGATTCAGGATAACCGGCCGGAACTGGTGGTGACAGATATGGAAATGAAAGGGATGGACGGTATCGAGCTGATGAAGCAGACAAGGGACTGTTACCCGGATACGGAATTTCTGATTCTCAGCGGTTACAATTCATTCGAGTATGTGAAGAGCGCGGTGACATACGAAGCTGTGGATTATCTGCTCAAGCCGGTGGAGGCGGAAGAGCTTAAGACGGCTCTTGTGCGGGTGGCTGGCCGGCTTAAGAAAAAAGAGCGGCTGCGGAATACCATTTTAACCACAATGGAAGAGAATAAGCGGTATAAAGCGGAGAAACTGATCTTCATGCTGGTGGATTCGGAGCAATATGCGATCGACCGGATCATGGAAATGGTAAACGACCTGGAATTGCCGATGAAGGGAGAAGGCTGTATAGCTCTTATACTGGCTCTAAAGCAGGAGAAAAGCACAGAGGCTGAGGCTGTGACCGCCGCGGCATGCAGGGCGGTAAAAGAACAGATGCAGCGCAGCGGCTGTCCGGTATGCTGCGCGGCCAGGGATAATAAAATCTATGTATTGTTGGAAGAGGGCGGGGAAGGATTAAGGGAAAATGAGATCCGTTCACAGTGCGAAAGACTCCGGCGGTATCTGGAAATACATTTTCACCTGACCGTACTGGCCGGAATCGGGAGAAAAGTTCCGGATCTGCTCTGCGTCGGAAAATCTTTTCAGGAAGCGGGAGAGGCTCTGGAAATCTGCGGGGTGCGCAACGAGGATGGAATCTACCAATATATGGATATGCCCCATGCGGTTCAAAAAGAGGTAATCCAAAAATATGATGAGGCAGTGTTCGCCAATGCGCTGGCAAGGCTGGATGAAACCGCGGCCAGGGAATGCATCGGAGAGGTATTCTTACGGATAAGCAGCTTAAAAGAGGCGGATATAGAAACCGTCCGGATGGTATATTACCGGCTGCTGACCATTATCATTCAGGAAATCTATGACAGCGGAATGACCCCGTCTATGTTAGATATCCGGCTGGAACGGTTTTTCCGGGCGGTGAATGAACCGCTCAGCATCGGGCAGATGCAGGAGGTACTGCTGAAAATAACGGCCCAGTATGTGGATACGGGCAGGAAACTGCAGCAGACCTCCAACACGGCAATAGAGGAGGCCCGCAGTTATATTGACCAGCATTACCGGGAGGAGATAAGCCTTCGGGATATAGCGGAGGAGATTCATATGTCCGCCAGCTATCTGTCGTCCATATTTAAGGCCAGGACGGGAATCAATGTGATGGATTATATTACGAAAAAGCGTATGGATGAAGTGGTTTTCCTGATGAAAAATCCGGCGCTTAAAATTTATGAAATATCGGTGGCGGCCGGCTATCAGGATACCAAATATTTTAGTAAGGTCTTCCGAAAGATCTACAGATACAGTCCGTCGGAATACCGGAAAATGCTGTTAAAGGAGATGGACGGCAGATGAAAAAGAAGAACAAGGGAGTTGGGATTCCATTTCTCCTGATTGTGCCGGGTATTCTTATACTTCTGCTGGCAGCGGGTATCCACAGGGATGAATATGGGGATATAGACCTGGTAGAATCGCCGCCGCAGAAAATCGGAGAAGAACTGGAAAGTGAACTTGGCGGTTTTAAGGAGCCGGATTTCAGCTTTCATGATACGGATACCGTCGTTTTAACGAACAGGGAGAAGGCACCGCAGGTAAAGGAGTTTGAGGGAATCACCCTTACGGTGGCGGCCCCGCAGGACCGTATGGCGGACTTCCTGAAAAAGGACGGGACCGCCTGGGCAGCACAAAATGGAGTGAATTTAAAAATAGAAGAAATTCCATTTTCTAAAATTTTCGAAAATACCGCATATGATATTATCAAAGGTGAAAATAAGTATGATATTATATTATATCCGTCCTACCTGATGGGAGATCTGGTGGAAACCGGAAAACTGGTTTCGCTCAATCGATTTATCGATCTGGAAACTGTGAATTTATCTTACAGTGAGGGCGGCCTGGAATGGGATTCCTATTTTCCGCACTACAGGGAAATCTATAATTGGTATGGAGACAATATCTATGCGCTGAATGTGGATGGAGATGTATTTATCACCGCTTACCGCAAGGATCTTTGGGAAAAATACGGGTCTGAATTTGAGAGCAGGTACGGCTATGAGCTTAGAATCGGCGATCAGCTGTTCCCGGAAACCTGGGATCAATATTACGATATTGCGGAATTCTTCAATGGGAAGGATGGTTCCGGTACCGCGGAGATCAATGCCAGAAGCCGCGGCTCTGCCTGGCATTTTCTGGTGCGTTATGTATCCTATCTGGAAAAGGATGGGTTATATAATGGGGACGCCTATTTTAATTCGGTGACCATGAAGCCGTTAATTAACAATGAGGCGGGGGTCCGGGCAATGGAGGATATTGTTTACTGTGTCCGGGGAAATTATTCGACGGAAGAGATGAAGAACCTGAACTGGACCGATATGCAGAATAACTGGGCGGCCGGAAAAATCGCGCTGCTTTTTACCTGGCCGGCTACTTTTGACATAGCAAGGAGGGATATTTCCGTGCTGCCCCAAAAGGCGGCGTCCACGGGATATTCTATGATACCGGGCAGCTATGAGGTCTTCCAGGTCAAGACCAATTCCTGGAAGAAAGTAGAGGAGATACATCGCGCTACGATGTTAGGCCATGGCTGGCAGTTTTCCATTATCAATACCTGTAAGAACCAGGAGGCGGCCTATGACCTGATCCGCTTCATGACTACAGGAGACCGGCTGATCCATAATGTACAGAAAGCTTACTGGGAATATGAACCGGTCAAGACCTGGGAGTGGGAGGATGAGACGATCCGGGACATTTACAAAGAAGCGGATAGCTTTCTGCCGGCGCTGGCTCTGGGGCACCAGTACGGAGTACCGGATCTTCGGATTCCCGGAGCGGTACAGATGTATGATGCGATCGAGATCTATAAGCGGCAGGCGATCGAAGGCAAGATGACGCCGAAGGAGGCGGTGGATGCGATCGCGGCGGATTGGGAGAAGATAGTGAAGCAGAGGGGCGTGAGCAAAATGCAGCAGAGCTATCTGGATACGATCACGCCGAGAGATATATATGAGGTGCTGGATTAGAATGGATTTCCTGGACAATAAATTAGCAACCTTTTAAATTACATACCGTAAGAATATCTGCGATTATAGTATATTGACTAATCCGAAGTGATATGCTTTAATGAATTTAATGATATGCCTGATGAATTTGATTATATTGATTAAATGTTATCAAAACAATTGGGTTTATTGGGAAGTTACTTACGGGAGGATAAGAGGTTGAAAAGTGAACGCCTGAATGGAATAAGGGAGTATATTCAAAAAAAAGAAACCGTGACGATTGAAGAGCTGTGTAATGAGTTTTCCATATCTCCGAATACGGTTCGGAGATATCTGACCGAACTGGAAAAAATGTGCGCGGTCAGGAAAATATATGGAGGAGCCATGGTTGTTCACATTAATGAGTCATCAGCCGAAACACACAGAGCATCCATGGAGATAACAGCCAAGGCGGCGATAGCGAAACGGGCGGCGGATATGATTGAAGAAGGAGATGTTCTATTCATGGATACGGGATCTACGGTAGCCGCGATGCTGGATTACCTGAATCCGGAAAAGAATGTGACGATTGTATCCACCAGCGTGCCGGTAATCATGAAAGCGATTCAGCTGAAAAATGTGAATCTCATCTGTCTTGGCGGCATGTATTATGAGAATACGAATTCGTTTTATTCAAATGAGACATTGATGGAAAGTGAAAACATGAATTTTACCAAATTGTTTTTGGGGTGTACCGGAATAACGAACAAAGGAGAAGTAACGAATACGACTTATTACGAAACAGCTTTGAAGCATGTTATTATCCAGAAGAGTGACAAGATAATATTGACGGCCGATCATACAAAAATAGGGAAGAATGCACTCAGAAAATTATGTGACTTCAGTGATTTATATGCGTTTGTGACGGATATAAAACCGAACGACAATATAATTCAGCGCTGCAGTCAAAATAATGTGAAGCTTATATATAACTAAAATTAATATTAATGTCAAAGTCGAATATAACTGTAAGTATACAAATTGATTAAAATAGGGAATGAGTTCTGAATAATTTGGAACTCATTTCTTATTTTTTTACTAAAAACAGGAGATAACAAAATAAAATTTATTAATATAACGATAAAATTAGTTATTTTGCAATAAAATGACAGTTAAATTATGGAATAAATGCCAATTGATTCGAAAAATGTGTAATGCTATAATTCAAATATAATCAAAATAACCAATATAACCAAAATAACTAATTTTGATTCGTATCCATATCGGAGGCAGCTATGCAAAAGAAGGTAGATGTGACTTGTATTGGCCAGGCATGTATCGACGTATTAATCGGCTGGAAATACAAAGAAATCACGCTTCAGGAAAAAGAGCGGAAGGTATCATCAGAAACTACGATAGCGGTCGGCGGAGACGGTGCAAACTTATCCTTGATATTGGCCAGAATGGGAATCGGGGTGGAGTTTATTTCTACATTGGCTGATGATTCGGCAGGAGACATCATCTGCGGCCAAATGAAACGGGCGGGCGTCATTCTAAAGAAACCTGTTAGAACCGGCCGTACTCAGATTGTCAGCGTTTTTGTGCCGGAAAACAGGGAACGGAGTTTTATCTTTGGAGGACAGGATTATCCGGACTTTAGTATCTCGCCGGAAATGGTACAAAATTGCAGGATCCTTTCACTAAACAGCCTGCTGCGTCCGCCGCTTTTAAATCCGGAAAATGTACTTTGTGCAGTGAAGTCGGCGCATGAGGCTGGCGCCATTGTATGTGCGGATATTTATACCAGATGGGAGATCACGGATTTGGACCAATATGCCGGGGCTTTCCGATATATGGATTATTTCTTTCTGAACGAAGATGAAGCAAAGCTTTATTCCGGACAAAAGGACGCCAGAGAAGCAGCCAGGATATTTTCTGGGATGGGTGTTCGAACGGTTCTGGTGAAATTGGGAGAAAAGGGATGCCTTGTAATACAGAACGGGCAGGAGTTTCATTATCCGGCAGTCCGTCCGGAAACAGTTCAAGATACGACTGGAGCGGGAGACAGCTTTATGGCAGGATTTGAAATCGGACTTCTGGAACAAAGGAGTCTGGAGGAATGCTGTAGGATCGGAGCACGGGCAGCAGCGGCATGTATTGCCAGAACAGGGGCTGTTGCGGGAATCTACAGCCGTTCACAGATTATGGACGACAGTCCGGTTGAACTGACGAGGGCGAAAAATAAGGAGGTATGGTAATGCTGGTTACGATGAAGGAAATACTGGACCATGCAAATACTGAAAACTATGGGGTGGCGGCGCCGAATTTTTTTTGCGAAGTGGATGCCAGAGCCGCCCTGGAGGCAGCAGAAGATTTGAATGCGCCGATCATCTTGGATATATCCTATAAGAATTCCATGGATATTATCTTCACCGGAAGTTATGTGCTGCGCTTGGCGGAGCAGGCCAAAGTCCCGGTGGCTCTGAACTTGGATCATGGGCAGAATCTGACCCATGCAGTAACGGCGATTCGGGCCGGCTTCACTTCTATGATGATAGACCGCTCTATGCTGGATTTTGAAGAAAATGTGCGGCAGGTGAAAAAGTTGGTGGAAATCGCCCATTCTGTAGATATGAGTGTGGAAGCGGAATTGGGACATGTAGGAAAAGGAGAGCGCTATCAATCAAAGGACTGCGGGAAGCTGACAGATCCGGAGGATGCAAAGAGATTCGTAGAGCAGACAGGGGTGGACTGCCTGGCTGTATCAATCGGCACCGCTCACGGATCCTACCAGGGAGAACCCAGAATTGACTTTGAGCGGCTGAGCAGAATCAAGGAAAGAGTAGCGGTTCCGCTAGTCATCCACGGCGCTTCGGGAACAGGAAGAGATAAACTGGCGGAGGCCTGCAGGCTTGGGATCAATAAAGTGAATATCAATAACGATCTGCTCCAGGCCGCTTATGAAGAAATTATCGCCCATGATATGAGCGGAAACGGGGCATACGGCCTGTGGAAGCATTTGAAAAATGGTTATAAGCAGAGGCTGATGGAATACATACAACTGTTCGGCGGAGCGGGTAAGGCATGGCAGTCCAATCAACACGGACTGATCCGCAAAGAGATTTCATTGGTGGAATAAAAAACGAAGGTAAACCTCAATCAGAGGCTGAACCGTATAGAAACAATTACAAAAAGGAGGAAACGAAATGAAAAGAAACTTCAAAACCTTAATAGCGGCTTGTATGGCCGGTACAATGATCTTGCTGCTGGCGGCCTGCGGCGGGGAAAAAGGGCAGGAACCGGTGGCGGCGCCTGAGGAGAGTACGGCGGCTCCGGTACAGGATGCGCAAAAGCCTGAGGAAAGCTCCAAAGATGAGACAGCCGGTGATAAGTACAAGATCGGTGTGTGTTTTCCCACATCCATGAATGAGTTCTGGCAATATGATGTGAAAATGATGAACGAAGTGGCAGAGGAACACAGCGACGTGGAGATTCTGCTGCAGGTGGCGGATGACGACGCGGATACTCAATTTTCGCAGGTAGAGAATCTGATCACCCAGGGAATTGATGCGCTGATTATCTGCCCGGTAGACACTGCGGCGATCGGGCCGGCGCTGGACGCCTGCCACGAACAGGGGATCTACGTGGTATCCCTTCGGAGAATTGCTCAGGACTGCTGGATCGATGCGATCTCACTGTTCGACCAGTATCAAAAAGGGTATCAAAGTGCAGCGGCAGCCTTTGAAGCAGCACCAAAAGGAAATTATGTATTATTAAACGGGGATATTTCCAGTTTGCCGGATGTGGAGGAATTCAAGGCGGCCTGGTACGACGTACTGCAGGAGGCGATCGATGCGGGCGACGTGAATGTAGTGCTGGAACAGTACTGTACCAGCTGGTCGTCGGATCAGGGCTTGATGCATACGGAGAATGCATTGTCTTTGACAAATAATAAGATCGATGCAATTATTTGTGCCAACGATGATATTGCGGCCGGCGCCATATCTGCGCTGGAGCAGGCAGGCCTTGCCGGCGACGTGATTATCACCGGAGCAGATGCGAACCTGTCGGCTTTAAAATACATAATGGACGGGAAACAGTACAGTACGATCTGGCAGGATTCCAAAAGCCAGCATGAGCAATGTGTAGATCTGGCGTTGAAGTTAATGAAAGGGGAAGCGCTGGGAGATTCCGATACCTCTTACAATAACGGGAAGATGGATATTCCGGCTTACAAATTGGAGATCGACTTTATCAAGAATAAGGAAGATATGCAGGAATCTGTTATCGCGGACGGACGCTATACGGACAGCGAAGTATTTGGAGAATAAGGTAATATACATAAAACAGGTGATGGATATGTCGGATACGATTTTAAAAATGGAGAATATAACCAAAGAATTTCCTGGAGTCAAGGCTTTAGACTGTGTGAATTTTGAAGTGAAACACGGCAGTATTCATGCGCTGGTAGGTGAAAACGGAGCTGGAAAATCCACGTTGATGAAGGTGCTAAGTGGAATCTATCCGGACAAAGAGTATGAGGGAAAGCTGATCTATGAAGGTGAGGAACGGCATTTTAAATCAATCAAAGACAGTGAAAAAGCCGGAATCACGATAATTTACCAGGAACTGAATCTGGTTAAATCCATGAATGTCTGTGAAAATATTTTCCTTGGAAATGAGAAAAAGAAAAATCATATGATCCAATGGGATCAGGAAATGGAGATCACCAGACAGCTTCTTAAAAAAGTACATCTGGATATTCTGCCTACCACCAGGATTGAGGATCTGGGAGTTGGGAAACAGCAGCTGGTGGAGATCGCCAAAGCTCTGGGAAAGCAGACAAAGCTGCTGATCCTGGATGAGCCGACAGCATCACTGACAGAAAAAGATACGGAAAATTTGTTTGTGATTTTAAAACAGCTGAAGCAAGAGAATACCACCTGCATTTATATCTCCCATAAACTGAATGAAATTTTCGAAATTGCGGATACCGTTACGATACTTCGGGATGGGAAGACGATCAACACGGCGGATATTAACAACCTGACAGAAAGCGGGATGATTGCCCAGATGGTTGGACGGGAATTATCGAAGCTCTATCCGGCGAAACGTCATAAGCCTCAGGATGTTGTAATGGAAGTCAGGGATTGGACAGTTTCCGATCCCGACAATCCGCAGCGGAATATGATTGATCAGGTTAGCTTTACGGTGAGAAGAGGGGAGATCCTGGGAATATCAGGGCTGATGGGGGCGGGGAGAACAGAATTAGCCATGAGCCTGTTTGGTATCTACCATCCGAAGGCGGGAGGCAGGATTTGGCTGGACGGACAAGAGATCCATAATAAAACGCCATGGGAAGCAATACGAAACGGGATCAGCTACGTATCTGAGGACCGGAAACGGTATGGGCTGGTCATGAGCTCCGACATCAAGGAAAATATGTCTCTGGCCAGTTTGAAAAAATTGGCCAGGTTTGGAGCGATTGATGAAAATAAAGAGATCCGCCGGACCAATGAAAAGGTGGAGGAATTAAATATCCGGACACCTTCGATTATGCAGAAGGTAGGAAACCTAAGCGGCGGGAACCAGCAGAAGGTGATTCTGGGTAAATGGCTGCTGACGCTTCCAAAGGTATTGATCCTGGATGAACCGACAAGGGGCATCGATGTCGGCGCGAAGCTGGAAATCTACAATATTATGGAGGGACTGGCCGCACAGGGAGTAGGCGTCGTGCTGATCTCCTCTGAAATGCCGGAAATCCTGGGGATGAGCGACCGGATTCTCGTTATGCATGAAGGAAAGATGAGCGGGGAGATTTCCAGTGATGAGGCGGATCAGGAAACCTTAATGCGGCATGCGATTGGAGGAAAATGATATGGACCGTACGAAGATGAAATTACTGATCCGGAATAATATTTCAAAATTTGCGCTTGTAATCGAGCTGCTTATTATATTTCTGACCTTTCAGATACTGACCAATGGAATATTCACCAGCTATATGAATTTTACCAATCTGCTGATGCAAGGCTGTACCTATGCGATTATCGGGATCGGTATGGTTCTGGTAATGGTTACCGGAGGAATCGATCTGTCCGCAGGATCTGTACTGGGATTTTCGTGTTCACTTGCCGCTCTGATGGAATGTGACTGGAATTTTCCGGTACCAGTCACTATACTGATCACGCTGGCATGTGGGGCATTGATCGGATGTTGGCAGGGATTTTGGATTGCCTACCGGGATATGCCGCCGTTTATAGCAACCTTGGCGGGGCAGCTGGTGTTCCGGGGCATGACGCTGCTGATCGGCAAAGGAGAAGCGATCGGTCCGGTAGGCGACAAATTTGCCTCCTTCGGCAGATCTTTTCTGCCTAATATTTTGTTCAAGGAGAGTAATTTCAACGATCTGAGTCTGTTCCTTGTGCTGGCGGTAGTGTTGGCGGTTATTTTCAGGACGATCCGGAAACGGAAAAATAGAAAGAAATATGGCTTCGAAGTGCCTCGGCTGTCGGTAGAGATTGCAAAGACGGCTGCAGTCTGTAGCGTGATCTTAATCATTGCTTTTTTGCTGCTCTCTTATAAAGGAATTCCGTTTGCTCTGGTGGTGCTGGGTATATTGGCAATCATATTCAGCTTTATTGCGGAAAATACTCCATTCGGCCGCAGTGTATATGCGATCGGAGGGAATCGGGATGCGGCGAAGCTATCCGGAATCAATATTAAAAGAACGGTTTTTTTGTCTATGTGTTAATGGGTTTGATTATCGGCTGTGCCAGTATCGTATTTCTGGGGCGTGTAGGTCAGGCGACCTCGTCTACCGGTACGAACTTTGAATTCAGTGCGATTACTGGCTGCATCGTAGGAGGTACCAGTACGTTAGGCGGCAGCGGAACGATCATCGGTGCAATTATCGGAACGATCATGATGGCGAGCCTGGATAATGGGATGAGTCTGCTGAATCTGGGAACGACCTATCAATACTTAATTAAGGGCTTGGTACTGCTGGGGGCAGTGGCGATCGACATCAGTAGCAAGAGGAAATAGTATGAACAGACGAAGTGGAGAATTTGGCGTAATTACGGATATACAGAAATATTCGGTACACGACGGACCGGGTATCCGAACGGTGGTGTTTTTTAAAGGATGTCCGCTGCGCTGCAGGTGGTGTTCGAATCCCGAAACAAATTCTGTCAAAAGAAATGTGATGTACACGGTTAACCAATGTATCGGATGCGGCAAGTGTGAGAACGTCTGTCCAAAACAGGCGATACGCCTGACTGGGTCCGGAGTCCAAATTGATGATGCAAAATGTGTCTGCTGCGGAATGTGCGTGGATCACTGCTATGCTGGCGCATTAAAGATAATGGGCCGTACTGTCACCTCGGAAGAAGTGATGCGGGAAATCCGTCAGGATTCGGTGTTTTATAAAAATTCTGGTGGCGGGATTACGTTAAGCGGAGGTGAATGTACCATGCAGCCGGAGTTCGCGGCTGAATTGCTTTCCGGTGCTCATAAAAGCGGATTTAACACGGCGGTCGAAACCTGTGGTTATTGTGGATGGGAAGCGTTTGAAAAAATATTACCGTATACAGATTTCTTGCTGTTTGATTTGAAACATTCCGATTCGGCAGAACATGCAAGGTATACAGGTGTTCGTCAAGAACGGATATTAGAAAATCTCGGGCGGATCGGCAGACTTAATCAGAAACTGATTATCCGCTATCCTTTCATACCTGGTGTGAATGACGGATTGGAAAATACAGTCTGGATCCGTCATATGGCAGAAAAATACGGCGCCAGGGAGATCCATATTCTTCCATTTCATCAATTTGGAATGTCGAAATGGGATGGCCTGAGAGAGATATATGAATGCAGGGATTGGAAGGAACCGGAGAATTTTGCCCTGACTCAGGCTGAAGAAATACTGAAGGTGTCTGGAATCCCTGTAAATATCGGAGGATCCGGCGACTACAAATGGCTGGCAGGCGAAGTGCCATTAGATTCAACCGCCGATTGATAAATTTCCGGTAAACGAAGTACGAGTGAAGGTTTCCGGATAAAAGAACTGGAGGGATGAAATGAAACGGATAGACCGGATAAAGAAAAGAATTTTTGAAGTGGAGATGGTATCCCCGAAGGAATGGTGGGGTCAGGATGAAACCATTCTGACCAGTGAAGAGATCAAAAAGGAGCCGCTGGTAGTCCGCAAAGCGTTGGCGGTGGAGTATGTTATGAGAAATATGCCGGCGAAGATAAAGCCGGATGAATTGATTGTCGGCCTGGCGAATTATGCTTCCGCAGGACTGGGGTTCGAATTCCCGGACTATGCGCTTCCGGAAGAAAAAGAGGAGGGAATGAGAGGAGCTTTTACCTATAAATCCGTATGGGGCCATCATCCGGGTGATTACCAAAAGCTTCTGCAATCCGGACTTCAGGGACTGCGTCAGGAAATTCTGGAACAGATGGAACTGGAATGTAAAAAGAAGGAACCTCAGCGGGAAAAGCTGGATTATTACCGGGCTATGATAATCAGTCTAAACGCTGTCCGAGAGTTGGCCGTACGTTATTCACAGCTGGCTTTAAAGCAGGCAGCAAAAGAAAGGGAGCCGGCCAGAAGAAAAGAACTGTTGGAAATCTCCCGCATCTGCGCTAAAGTGCCGGAACAGCCGGCGCAGACGTTTCATGAGGCTCTGCAGAGTATGTTTCTCTTTTTCTGCGCGCTGCACAGCTCGTTAGAGATGGTGCCAATCGCGCGTACCGATCAGTATTTTTATCCTTATTATAAAAGAGATATAGAAAGCGGGCGCATTACGGAGGAAGAGGCTGAGGAATTGGTTGGCAGCTGGCTGGCCAAATTCAACGAACGGGTGCAGATCCTGCCGGAATATTTCGATGCTTCTCATGCAAACGCTTATGATAAAGGAGACGGAGGGAATCCGGATCATTTTGCGGCTTCTTTTGCGATGGAAAACGATCAGGACTATAATTTCGGCACTTCGGCAAATAATTTCCTGCTAAATATGATATTGGGTGGATGTACTCCACAGGGAGAGGATGCAGTCAATGACCTGACGTATCTGCTGATTGAACAGTGGAATTATCTGGAAGCTATTATGCCGGTTCTCTCTGTAAGGTTGAATTCCAAAAGTCCCCAGAAACTGTATGAACTATGCGCGGACATTCTGCGGAAAGGAGGTTCTGGGGAACCGGCCTTATATAACGATGAGGTTATTATCAAAGGACTGACAGACCTGGGGATTCCGCTTGAAGAGGCGAGAGACTATTCTAATGACGGCTGCTGGGAAGTTTTAATACCGGGGCGGACGAATTTTGGTTTCGAGTATATCAAGGTGCTTCAGACACTGGAATACGTTCTGAACCGCGGAGCAAGCCTGATCCGAAAAAGGCAGGAGGCTCCGGACTATGGCGACCCCGCACAATTTAAGACCTATGAAGAGTTTTATACCGTATTTATGAAATGTATTCATCAGAAAATTATTGAGATTCTGCAGAATAAACTGAAATATCGGGACGTCCGGCATAAAATTGCCCCGTCTCCGCTTTTGTCCACGATCGTTTCCGATTGTATTCAAAGGGGAAGAGATCTGTCGGATCATGGAGCCAGGTATAACATCTATCCCTTGATGGTGTGCGAGCTGGCAAATTGTGTGGATTCCCTGGCGGTTATTAAGAAGCTGGTATATGAGGATCGGATCTGTACTATGTCCGAAGTAACCGAAGCTGTCAGAATGAACTTTGAGGGAAAAGAGGATCTGCGTCAGATGTTCATAAACAGAGTTCCAAAATTCGGTAACGATGAGCCCTATGTGGACGGAATCGCCGCTAAGCTGCTGGAAGATATTAGAAAAGAAGTATCAGATATTACGGCGTCTATGGATATCGATGATCTGTATGTGGGACTTGGAATTGCTACCTTTGAAACCTATATGTCGATCGGTCATAATATCGGAGCATCACCGGACGGCCGTTTAAGCCAGGAACCTGTCAGCAGTAACTATTCTCCCTCGATTGGAATGGATCTTGGAGGACCTACGGCTGCGATCAAATCCATAACAACACCGGATCTGGTTCCCTATTTTATCGGCTGTCCGCTGGATATGCAGATTAACTATAACGAGGCTCAGGGAGACGAGG
This sequence comes from Diplocloster agilis, assembly GCF_019042275.1. Classification (GTDB taxonomy): domain Bacteria; phylum Bacillota; class Clostridia; order Lachnospirales; family Lachnospiraceae; genus Diplocloster; species Diplocloster agilis. Next base: position 109,493 of record NZ_JAHQCW010000001.1, on the reverse strand, counting down.
GGCTGAAACGGATGGTCGCCCTTATTAAGTCCTTTCTGGAACTGGGGGGCGTGATTCTAACGATTACAGGAACCAGCGAGGAAGATCTGCTGAATGCGCAGAAGGATCCGGCGAAATACCGGAGCCTTAGGGTAAGGATGGGAGGGCTGTCCGCTTATTTCGTGGCTCTGCCGAAGGAACACCAGGATCTGATGATACGGAAAGTGAAGCATGGATTATAGGAGGACAAACAGATGAAAATGACGATTAACGGGGAAAAAGTAGATTCTTCGGATCAGAAAACGATGGAGGTATGGGATCCGGCGGCCCATGCAGTGATAGATACGGTACCCTGCGCTTCCACGGAGGATCTGGACAGGGCATTGCAGGCGGCACAGATGGGGAAGGAAATATGGGGAGATACACCGGTTCAGAAGCGAACCGAAATTCTGTGCAGGGCCGCAGAACTGATCGAAAAAGAAAAAAAAGAGCTGGCCACTTTGCTGGTGAGGGAAACCGGAAAAATATATCCTCAGGCTGAGGAAGAGATCGACAATGCGGTCGCGCTGTTTTCCGGCTATGCCCAGAAGGTACGGCATATCTATGATTCCGTGCTCCCGGATGCCGAAGCAAAGAGCATTATTATGGTAAAAAGAGAACCGGTAGGAGTCGTAGCCTGCATCGTACCCTATAATTTTCCAATTGATTTGTATTCGCATAAGGTGGCGCCTGCTCTGGCAGCGGGGAATGCGGTGATCGTCAAGCCCGCCTCCGATACACCGCTTGCGGATATTTATCTGACCGATCTGCTGATTCGTGCCGGAGTACCGGCGCCGGCAATTCAGGTCGTCACGGGAAAAGGATCGGTCGTGGGGAATTATCTGGCGGAATCACCACTCGTGAACGCAGTCAGCCTGACCGGCAGTACACAGGCGGGAATCAGCGTCAGAGAAGCTTCCGCAAAGAATTTAAGCAGAGTATATTTGGAGCTGGGCGGGAACGATGCGATGATTATCTTCGATGATGTAGATCCCAAAGAAGCGGCTAAAGAAGCAGTAAACGGACGTATCCTGAATGCGGGTCAGGCCTGCTGCTCGGCCAAGCGCTTCCTGGTACAGAAGGGAATCAAGGATGCTTTCATCCGGGAATTATCGGCGATATTAAGCGGTATCAAGATCGGAGATCCCTTTGATCCGGATACACAGATGGGAGCGCTGATTAATGAAACTGCGGCAGTTGAGGTTGAACGGGCGGTACGGGAAACGGTGGCTGCTGGAGCGGTCTGTGTTTTGGGAGGAAAGCGTTTTAACCGGAACTACTTCGAACCTACCATTCTGGATCAGGTGACAAGGGAGATGGATATCGCGCGGAACCAGGAGGTATTCGGTCCGGTATTTCCGGTCATTGCTTTTGATACGGCTGAAGAAGCAATTGAGATTGCCAACCAGAGCCATTACGGCTTATCCGGCGGCATCATGTGCGGGGACCTGGAAAAGGCTTATTATATAGCAGGAAAGCTTGATACCGGCGGTGTGATCTTAAATGGATCTGGGTTGTACCGGACTTTTGATATGCCTTTCGGGGGACACAAATTAAGCGGAATGGGGAATGAGGGATTCTACAATACATTAGATGAAATGTTCAAGGTGAAATCCATTGTGTTTAAAAATTTTTGTAAATCTAATGATGTAAATTCGTAATAAATAGTAGCTACTGCATAGGGGTTTTCTGTAAAAATGAGAGTGGAATACGTAGTATAAAATGAGAAAGGGAGCGGGATATGGATCAGAAAATGGAACAATTGCGGCAGCTTGCTGCGCAGATCCGAATCCGGACCATTCGCTGTATGGAAAGTGCGGGCGGTGGTCATATTGGGGGCGCTATGTCGATAGCGGATGTCCTGGCGGTTTTATATGGGAAGGTCATGAGCTATCGGGCGTCGGATCCTATGTGGCCGGACAGGGACAGGCTTGTGGTATCCAAAGGACATAGCGGCCCTGCTGTATATGCGGCATTATCTCTAAGCGGTTTTTTTTCGGAGGAGCTTTTAAATACCCTAAATAGGGGAGGAACATCCCTGCCGAGCCACTGTGACCGCCTTAAAACACCAGGAATCGATATGACGACAGGTTCCCTGGGACAGGGGATTTCCTGTGCCTGTGGGATTGCGAAGGCACTTCAGACTCGGAACTGTGCATCCTGGGTTTATGTGATAATGGGAGACGGTGAATTACAGGAAGGACAAGTGTGGGAGGCGGTACAGTTCGCAGCCCATCAACGGCTGGATCATCTGATTATCTTCGTAGACAATAATAAACGGCAGTTAGACGGTACCTTGGAAGAAATATGCAATCCTTTTGATTTGGAGGAAAAATTCAGAGCTTTCGGATGTTCATGCAGGAAGGTAAATGGTTATATGGTGGAAGAAATCGATCAGGCGATTGCTGCAGAAAAGGAAGCAGCGGGAAGACCGGGCGTAATTATATTAGATACCTATAAGGGAATCGGATGTGATTTTGCGGAGAAGGCTTCCTTTAACCACTTTATGACAATTACAAAAGAAGAGGCGGATGCGGCCGAGATAGAGATTCTTAGACGCCTAAAGCAGGGTATTGTGGCAAAGGAGGAGGCCTATGTATAAATGCATCTGGGATGGCAGGATGTCCGGCCGGGAGATGCGTGCCGCTTATTGCGGTGCCTTGCTTAAGCTGGGCCAGGAGAAAACTGAAATTATGACAGTGGACGTCGATTGTATGCATTCTATGGGAACAAAACCATTTGCGGATGCATTCCCGCATCGATATATTAACTGCGGGATACAGGAGGCAAATGCCGTTGGTATTGCAGCTGGACTTTCTTTGGAGGGCATGATTCCTTTTTTTAATACGTTCGGAGTATTTGCGACAAGAAGGGCTTATGATCAGATATTTTTATCATGCGGCTATGCGGGACTAAATGTGAAACTGGTTGGATGGGACGCGGGTATTACAGCGGCAAGCAACGGCGGAACCCATATGCCTTTCGAGGATGTGGGGATCATGAGAAATATTCCGTTTATGAGTATACTGGAGCCTGCCGACCCGGTTGCGATGGAACAGCTGGTAGCCGAAGCTGCCGGACATTACGGAAACGTATATATCCGGAGCGCCAGAAAGCGGGTTCCGGACATATACGAATCAGGCAGTTCGTTTCAGATTGGGGGATCAGCCGTATTATGTGAGGGAACGGATGTCGGTATTATCGCCAGTGGAATCATGGTTCCTGAAGCGCTGAAAGCCGCCGGAATGCTTAGAAAAGAAGGAATCGTTGCCCGTGTAGTCGATATGTATTCGATCAAACCGCTGGATGAACAATGCCTGCTGGAATCCGCAGAGCTTACGAAAGCGCTGGTAGTAGCGCAGAACCATAATTATATCGGCGGATTGTACAGCGCGGCAGCGGAATTTACGGCACAGAACTATCCCGTTCCGATCGAGAGAGTATGCGTGGAGGACCGTTTTGGAGAGGTTGGCAGCGAAGAATATCTGAAAGAACGTTTTAGTTTGCATGCGGTAGAGATTGTAAAAAAAGCAAAGGCTGCTATGAAGAGAAAGAGGAAATAAAGTCTTATATCGTTGAAACAATAAAATCTAATTTATCGTAAGGATATTGAATTGTGGAAAAGGAAGGGGAAAAAATGGCGGATATCAAAATTTTGAAGCCTTTTATCAATGGTCATTACCAGGAATCCCGAACGGAAAAATATACCGATGCCTATGATCCCAGTACAGGCGAGGTGATTGCCAGGGTTCCGTGCTGTACAGGCGAGGAAGTTGATCTGGCAGTCGCAGCTGCGAAGGAGGCGTATCCGATGTGGTCCGGTACTCCGGTTATGAAGCGGGTGCAGGTGCTTTACCGGCTACGGGAATTAATAGTCGCGCATATGGAGGAGCTGACCGACCTGGTTGCCAGAGAAAATGGAAAATCCTGGTCTGAAGCGGAGGGCGATGTGCAAAAAGCAAAAGAAGCGACAGAACAGGCGATCTCGGCGCCGTCGCTTTTGATGGGTGAGAGCCTGATGGACGCCTCGAAAGGGTTTGATACGGTTTTATACCGGGAGCCGCTCGGAGTATTTGCAGGAATTGTCCCGTTTAATTTTCCATCTATGATTCCGATGGGGTGGATGGTACCGATGTGCATTGCCTGCGGCAATACAATCGTAATCAAAGCGGCTACATTTACTCCCCAGAGCGCACTGCGCTTTGCGGAATTATATCAGGAAGCAGGTCTGCCGGCTGGTGTGTTGAATATCGTTACTTGTTCCAGAAAGGAAGCGGAGATTCTGCTTAAACATCCGGATATTAAAGGGATTACTTTTGTGGGCTCTACCTCGGTGGGAGAGCATATTTATTCGCAGGCCGCTGCTGCGGGAAAACGGGTGCAGGCGTTATGCGAAGCAAAGAATCACGCTTTGGTGTTAAACGATGCACCGGTGGAGAGAACCGCCGCAGGTATTATTAATTCAGCATTCGGCTGCGCTGGAGAGAGGTGTATGGCGCTTCCGGTGGTGGTGGTGCAGAACAAAATCGCAGACCGCCTGGTGAATGCTCTTGTAGAACAGGCACGTAAGATAAAGGTGGGACCTGCCTATGATAAAGCAACGAAATTAGGTCCGGTTGTTAATCAGGCCCATCGGCAGTCCATCATACAATGGATCGAAAAGGGATTGGCCGAAGGGGCGAAGCTTGTGCTGGATGGACGGGGGATCCTGGTACCCGGTTATGAGAACGGATTTTATATCGGTCCGACAATATTAGATTTTGTGACGCCTGAGATGGAAGTGGGCACCCGGGAAATTTTTGGTCCGGTATTATGCATCAAACGGGTGGAGAGTTTTGAGGAAGGGCTTACTATAATGAACAGGAATCCATATGCGAACGGGTCTGTGATCTTTACGCAAAACGGTTATTATGCCCGGGAATTTGCTCGGCATACGGATGGCGGAATGGTAGGAATAAATGTAGGAATTCCGGTACCGGTTGGCGTATTCCCGTTTTCCGGTCATAAGAAATCCTTTATTGGAGATCTACACTGTCTTGGAAAAGACGGTTACCGTTTTTTTACGGAGACAAAAGTAGTCACGACCCGCTGGTTTAATGAGGAAGAGATGAAACAGACAGAAGTTTCAACTTGGGACGGAACCATCTGAGAGGGGACTGGCTCATTCCGGACGGCGACAAAACAGAAGATAAAGTAACGCGAGGAAGGTGCCTGTCCCCGGAAGTTGGTCTTAGCTGCAAACCAACAACCGGGGACAGGCACCTTCCTCGCGTTACTCTATCATTCGCTTAGTCGCCGTCCGGAATGAGCCGGTCCCCTCTCATCACCGGAATCATGCGATCCTTCTATTGATAATCAAATACATCGATCCATTTCATCAGGAATGCTTTCTCCGATTCCTTACCCTTCGTCATCTGTGCCGCAGCCACAATCGGCAGCCACTGCTGTACATACTGTTTCGCAGTATCGCTCTTTTCGCAGAACAGATTCATATATATCTCAGCCAGCCGCTGATCGTACAGGGAAAACTGGAGATACGTATTGGCGGCATCGGCGGAGGCGTTTCCCTGTGTGGCATGGGCCCAGTCGATAATGTACGCGGTTCCGGCCTTGTCGATGATGATATTGGTGGGATTAAAGTCGCCGTGGCAGACCTTTGTGTGCTTAGGCATGCTGTCCAGACGGGTGTGCAGCTCATAGCGGGTTGTAGCGTCTAACTCACCGGCCAGGCTGTTGATCTGGCGGTTCAATTTATCTTTCAATTTATTCAGCAGCGGTGAGGATTTACTGTGAATTTCCAGTTGGAGATCCACGAAACGGTTCATATACTGCTGAAGGTTATCCGGATCTTCCTCCATCATCTGTGCCAATGTCTTACCTTCCACATATTCCGTGACGATCGCCCATTTGCCGTCTGTCTGGGTGACTTCCGCCACCCTCGGAATATTCAGACCGGTTTCCTCCACTCTGGCGTGATTCAATGCCTCGTTGAATACATCGGACTTCGGATGATTTTCGTTAAACACTTTGATTACCAAACCATCGGTTTTATATACGGTTTTCTTGTCGCGGGTAGCGATAATCTGATCTAATTTCATTGAATTCTCTCCCTTCCCTGTTTTACAGAGTATACTTAACAGTTAACAGCATTCCGTTCATACATGCTCTTTGGCTTATATTTATTTTAACATAGGAACATGGTTTTGCAGAGCACTTTATTTTCCGTAGTAAGCTTTCAGGTACAGCTCTTTGATTTCGCTCATCAAAGGATATCTGGGGTTAGCTCCGGTGCACTGGTCATCGAAGGCCTGTTCCACCATCTCATCAAGGGTGGCGAGGAAGTCCTCCTCCTTGATTCCGTATTCGGCGATGGTCTTCTTGATTCCGATCTTTTCTTTCAGGTCTTCGATCGCCGCGATGAATTTATCCAGGGTATCCTGATCGTTCTTGCCTGCGATACCGCAGAAGTTCGCGCACTCTACGTAACGGGCCAGGGTATGGGGATACTCATACTGGGAGAAGGTACCCATCTTGGTCGGAACCTCTTCCGCGTTGTATTTCATAACCAGGGTCAGCAGCAGGGCATTGGCCACGCCGTGAGGCAGGTGATGGAAGGCGCCCAGCTTGTGGGCCATGGAGTGGCATACTCCAAGGAACGCGTTGGCAAATGCCATACCGGCCATACAGGAAGCATCGGCCATCTTCTGGCGGGCCTCTAAGTTGGTGCCGTCTTCATAAGCGACGGGAAGGTAATTCAGCACATTTTTCATGGCTTTTAATGCCATACCGTCGGTGTAATCCGTAGCCATAACGGAAGCGTAAGCTTCCAGGGCATGGGTCATGACGTCGATACCGGACGCGCTGGTCAGGCCCTTGGGCTGGCTCATCATATTATCCACGTCCACGATAGCCATGTTCGGCAGCAGTTCATAATCGGCCAGCGGATATTTAACTCCGGCCTCCTCGTCCGTGATGATGGCGAAAGGAGTTACCTCCGAACCGGTTCCGGAAGAGGTGGGGATGGCTACAAAATAAGCTTTCTCACCCATTTTCGGGAAGGTGTAGATACGTTTGCGGATGTCGATAAAGTCCATAGCCATATCATGGAAGTTTACTTCCGGATGCTCATACATAACCCACATGATCTTGGCCGCGTCCATAGCGGAACCGCCGCCCAGGGCGATGATACAGTCAGGCTCGAAGTTTAGCATCTGGCGGGTTCCTTCTTTGGCGCAGGTCAGGGTCGGGTCGGGAGCCACATCATAGAAGCAGGTGTGCTGGATGCCCATTTCGTCCAGTTTCTGTTCGATGGGATTCACATATCCGTTCTTGTAAAGGAAAGTATCGGTTACAATAAAAGCTTTCTTCTTACCCATCACTGTGCCCAGTTCGTCCAGAGCGACCGGCATACAGCCTTTCTTGAAATAAACCTTTTCAGGTGTTCTAAACCACAGCATATTTTCTCTCCTTTCGGCAACGGTCTTTATATTGAGCAGGTGCTTGGGTCCGACGTTTTCCGATACGGAGTTGCCGCCCCAGGTACCGCAGCCAAGCGTCAGGGAAGGATTTAATTTGAAGTTGTAAAGATCACCGATTCCGCCGTGGGAGGAAGGCGTGTTGACCAGGATACGGCAGGTTTTCATTCTGGCCGCATGCTCTGCCATTTTTTCTTTTTCGTTGGTGTTGATATACAGGGAGGACGTATGCCCGTATCCGCCGTCGGCGATCAGCTGTTCGGATTTTTCCAGAGCCTCTTCAAAGGTTTTGGCTTTATACATGGCCAGTACTGGGGAGAGCTTCTCGTGTGCGAATTCCTCGGAGATATCCACGGATTCCACTTCGCCGATCAGGATCTTGGTTTTCTCCGGCACATCCACGCCGGCCAGTTTCGCGATGGTGTATGCGGACTGTCCTACGATCTTGGCATTTAACGCGCCGTTGATGATGATGGTCTTCCTGACCTTCTCGATCTCGTCGGATTTCAGGAAATAACATCCGCGATAGATGAACTCATCCTTAACCTGTTTGTATACCTTATCAAGAACCGTAACGGACTGCTCGGAAGCACAGATCATACCGTTATCAAAGGTTTTGGAATGGATGATGGAGTTGACCGCCATCCGGATGTCCGCCGTGTCATCGATGATGACCGGGGTATTGCCGGCGCCTACGCCCAGAGCCGGTTTTCCGGAGGAATAGGCGCTCTTTACCATGCCGGGACCGCCGGTTGCCAGGATGATGTCGGCTTCCTTCATAACCTCGTTGGTCAGCTCCAGGGAGGGAACATCGATCCAACCGATGATACCTTCCGGCGCGCCTGCCGCTACGGCCGCGTCCAGTACGATTCTCGCCGCCTCAATAGTACAGTTCTTCGCCCGGGGATGGGGGGAGATAATGATAGCGTTTCTGGTCTTTAAGGAAATCAGTGTTTTGAAGATCGCGGTGGAAGTCGGGTTGGTAGTGGGGATGACCGCAGCCACCAGGCCGATGGGATCCGCTACTTTTTTGATACCGAAGGCGGGATCCTCTTCCAGGACGCCGCAGGTCTTCATGGTTTTGTATTTATTGTAAATATATTCGGCTGCGTAATGGTTTTTGATCACTTTGTCCTCTACCACGCCCATGCCTGTTTCCGCCACTGCCATTTTGGCAAGGGGAATTCTCTGCTTGTTGGCTGCCATGGCCGCCGCGAAGAAGATTTTATCGACCTGCTCCTGAGAATAGGTGGAGAATTTTTTCTGCGCTTCTCTCATTGCTTTCATTTTCGCCTGGAGCGCTTCGACACTGTCGATGATAGCGGGTACCGGGGTTTGGGTTTCTTTCTTTGCCATAACGAATCCTCCTATGATAACTATTTGATAATTTTTTAACAATCTCTTGACAATGCCTATTATATGGGATCGTTAAAAAAATGTCAATCATTCTTTGTTAATTTTTTAACTTTCCACATTATGACTGAGATTGTGAAAAATTGAAGATGAATTTGTGGATTGTAACGGTTTCAGATGTAAGAAGATGGAAATTTTACGGAAAGACTGGATATTTATTTATAAAAAAGCGGACGAAGAGTTGGGATATGAGTTAATTCGACTAAAACTGCGAATAAAATATAAAATTCGGTAAGGAAATCTTCTTTCTTTGATTAATAAATTGCTAAGATCATACGCCTAAGTTATTGCTCTGAAAGAATAACTCATAAGAGGCCACCCCGATCATCCCCCTTTACCGAAAAAAAGACGGAATGCATATTGCGTCCGGAAATAGCAAAGTAAAAATCTATATCCCGAAAACATGCACAATTTAAACGAATTGCATATCGATAATATGATTATTGTAGAAAAAATGCACAAAAATAGTGGAAAAATTTTTTGTAATATTAATAAAAAAGAAAATTTTTTCCAAAAACGATTGAAAAAGAAGGAATATACCTTATAATATGAGTATACCTAAATATTTAGTCATACGTACCCGGGGAAATTTGTATAGCTTTTTGATTCAGTATTTGGCAAGGGAGGAAAAAGTAAAGGAGGCAAGAAAAAGATTTGACGGCATCTTGCGGCAGCTTATCAGAAAATTCAAAGAAAGACAAGTAAGAACAAGGTAAAAATTCTTTTACAAAGGGAAAGAAAGGGAGAAGGGTATTAAAAAAATCTTAGCAGTTCTGGTAATTTTGGCAATGATGACTACAATGCTGGCATGTGGAGGAGCAGGAAAAAAGGAAGAGCCGGCAGCTCCCGCGAATCCTGCAAAGCAGGATGCACAGACGGCTGACACGAGCCAGGAGGCGGACCAAAAGGATGCGTCCTCAGACGAGCAAATCACGCTGACCTTTATGAGAATGGGCAGTCCTGAGCAGGCTACGCCTATTTTTGAACCGATTATTAAGCAATATGAAGAAGAGCATCCAAACATCAAGATTGATTTCTCCGTCATAGGATGGGCGGAAGCACTGACAAAGTCCAAGCTCTTATTCTCAAGCGGACAATTCCCGGATGTGGGCTTTATGAGCCAGATCGGCTATGAATTTGCGGAACAGGGGCTGTTGCTGGATCTCACTCCCTATTTTGAAAAAGACAAAGAGTTTGCGGAGAACTTCACTCCCTCGGTTCTGGAAAGCGTAAAATACAAAGACAAAATATACTGGTCACCCTGCGCCGTAGGCGCGTTCAGCCTTTGGTACAATGCGGATATCTTCAAACAGGCCGGACTGGATCCGGAGAAACCGCCTAAGACGTTGGACGAGCTTTTGGATTACGCGGAGACGATCAAACAAAAGACCGGCATTCCGGGGCTGGCCGTAGGGGCGAAAGCCGAATCCGACCTTACCCATGTATTTATGAGCGTATATGCAAGCAATGCCGGAGAGTCACTCTGGAACAGCTCCGAACAGCGGCTGACCTTTGAGGATCACAAAGACGCGGCTATTAAGTCTATCGCCTATATGAGAGAGATGGTGGAAAGGGATATTCATCAGCCGAATCCGATTGAAATCGATTTTTACGGCGGCAGACCGTTGTTCAGAGACCATCAGGTAGGAATGATTCTGGATGGGGTATGGGCGCTGAAGGAATTCCGTTCCCAGTTGGAAGACGGCACGGAGACGCTTCGCACCGCATCCTTCCCGTCAGGGGACGCGGGCTGCAGCAGCCTGATGGGTATCGGCGGATGGGCCATTCCCAGCAGTTGTGAGCATCCGGATGAAGCGTGGGAATTTATCAAATACCTGCAGAACACAGAGAACCAGTCCAGCCACGGAGATCAGTGGGGACTTCTCCCGATTCTGAAATCACAGAAAGAATTACCGCAGTACCAGGAATATTATTGGGAGCCCCTGATCAATCAGACAGAGACCAGTCACGGGATCATCGCCCATCCGGAGACAACATTTATTGAAACAACCATAGCCCAGCAGATATCCGACGCCATGATGGGCAAACAGACGCCCGAGGAGACCTTTGACAATATTGTCAAGACGGTAAACGATAAAATAAACTGACCTCTCAGGGGACTATCATTAGAAAATTCGGCCCCGCCCGCATCGGGAGTATGCGGCGGGACAGTCTGACAGGAAAGAGATAGGTGGTATTTATGAGAAATATAGGAAAAAAATCTCTCCCATATCGATATATACTACCGGCTGTAATCTTTTTGACCATTATCTTCGGCATTCCTCTGGTCAATATGATCTGGTATGCTTTTGCGGATGTGGACATCATGAGCGGTTTTAAAGAGTGGGTCGGTCTCAAAAACTTTTCATTCCTTATAGATCCGGAATTTCGCAAAACGCTGCTACGGACCCTGATCTGGGTTATTTTTGGAGTGGCCGGGATTTTTATTTATGGCATGTCGGTAGCGCTCGCCTTAAATAAGCCGATTCCGGGCAGGAATCTGTTCCGGATTCTGGTGATCATACCCTGGCTGATTCCCCATGCCTTCGCGGGAACGATATGGACCTGGATGTTAAATTCCAATACCGGCCTGGTGAACGCGGTACTGATGAAAACCGGCCTGGTCTCGCAGCCTGTCAGTTTTCTTGGCGAAGAACTGGCTATGGCAACGGTAATCTTTATCCGAATCTGGAAAGGCGCGCCGTTTTTAATTATGAGCCTGTTATCTGCTTTCCAGACAATACCGGTAGAAGTGGAGGAGGCAGCTACGATAGACGGAGCCGGGAAAATCCAATATTTCCGGAAAGTAATGGTACCTTTATTAAAACCGGTACTGGTGAGCAGCGGTATTATATTAACCGCCTGGACGATCACCATATTCGATATTGTCTATATCATTACAAAGGGAGGACCGTCCCATGCGACCGAGATCCTAAGTATTTCCATATATAATAAAGCGTTTATCGATAATGATCTGGGAGCGTCTGCGGCGATATCCCTGTTTGCCATGGTCTTCATAATTGTTCTGGGTTATCTGCAGATGCGCAGCCAGAACAAAGTAGAATAGGGGGGAGAAAGGTTGAAATACAGAACAAAAAAGAAATTAAAAGATTATCTTTTGCGATACCTGATCATCGCGGTTGCTCTGCTCCTGACTTTAGTACCCCTGTATGTTACGGTTGTTACTTCACTGACCCCGGCCGACAAAGTGGGGAGCGCGTTTATCCTTCCCCGATATTTTGAATGGCGGAATTATGTAAAGCTGTTCGAAGTGCTCCCCATGGCCAGTTATATAAAATCATCCCTGATCTATGCGTTCGGATGCAGTATTTTATCCGTGGTGATCGCCAGTCTGTCCAGTTATGCCCTGTCCAGATACCGGTTCCGCGGGAAGCCGGTATTTATGACGGCGCTATTGGCTGTTCAGATTATTCCTCAGATCGTCATTGCGATTCCGCTGTTTAAGATGGCGCTCAGCCTTGGAATATACGACCAGTTCGGGACCGTAATCGTAGCTTTAGTAGCGTCCGCGATCCCTTATCCGATTTTGCTGTTAAAAGGGTTTTTTGATACTATACCGGTCACTTTGGAGGAGGCGGCGGTTGTGGACGGCTGTACCAGACTGAAAGCCTTCGTCAGAATTATCCTGCCGCTGTCAAAACCGGCGCTGATGACCGCATTCGCGCTGACCTTCTTTGTGGGATGGGATCTGTACCTGTATCCGATGATCCTGACCACTTCTTCCTCGAAAGTGCCGCTGACTCTGGGGCTTTCGCGTATGATCGATTTTTATACCCCTTGGGAGATTCTGATGGCAGGCACGGTCATAGGTATTCTTCCTCCGATTCTTGTGTATCTGCTGACGCAGAAATATCTGATCGGCGGACTGACTGCCGGAAGCGACAAATAGGAGGGATACGATGGGAGTATTTGATTTATCCGTAGAACAACTGAATACGTACCGGGGAACGAACCCGAAGCCCCGGGATTTTGATGAATTCTGGGACCGGTCCGTGCAGGAAATGAAATCCATAGATCCTTGCGTGGAACTGAAAAAGAGCGGTTTCCAGACGGATTTTGCCGATTGCTACGATTTGTTTTTTACCGGTATGGATCGTGCGAGAATTCATGCGAAATACATAAAACCCCGAAATGGAAAGGAACCCCATCCGGCGGTGCTTATGTTCCATGGCTATACGGGGAATGCAGGCGCCTGGATTGAAAAACTGGGATACGCGGCCAATGGTTTTTCTGTCTTCGCCATGGACTGCCGCGGACAGGGAGGATGGTCCGAGGATCCGGGCGGCGTGCGCGGAACTACCTATCGGGGGCAGATCATAAGAGGATTGGATGACGGCCCGGAGCATCTATTGTTCCGCAAGATTTTCCTGGACACCGCGGAACTGGCTGGAATCGCGATGGGGATGCCGGAGGTGGATAAGGACCGGGTTGGCGTATTGGGACAGTCCCAGGGAGGCGGGCTTACGATCGCCTGCGCGGCTCTGGAACCGAGGATTAAAAGACTGGCGCCTTTATTCCCGTTCCTCTCGGATTACCAGCGTGTCTGGGAACTGGATCTGGCAAAAGATTCTTATGAGGAGCTTAGTTACTATTTTCGGTGGTTTGATCCGACCCATGCAAGAGAGCGGGAGATCTTTGAAACGTTAGGTTATATTGACGTACAAAATTTTGCCGGACGGATAAAAGGCAGGGTGCTGATGGGAACCGGGCTTATGGATACGAACTGTCCGCCGTCTACACAGTTTGCTTTTTATAATAAGCTTACGGGGGAAAAGGAATCCATACTTTATCCTGATTTCAGACACGAGAACATTCCTGATTTTAATGATAAGACCTTTCAGTTCATGAGGGGATTATAAGTTTCCGGTCGATCGGAGAGGAGGCCGTATGGGACATAAAGTATTGGAGCAAATCAGAGGAGGGCTGATCGTATCCTGCCAGGCGCTGGAGAACGAGCCGCTTCATGGCGACGGTATCATGCAGCGTATGGCGGTGGCGGCTATGCTTGGCGGCGCGGTGGGAATCCGGGCAAACGGGCCGGAGGATATCCGCTCGATCCGGCAGAAAGTAGATCTTCCCATGATCGGAATCATTAAGAAAGTTTATCCGGATTCAGAGATTTACATCACGCCTACAATTCGGGAAGTGGAGCTTCTGGCGGACACCGGCGCGGAAATTATATCATTGGATTGTACGGACCGAAAAAGGCCTGGCGGTATCCGCCTGGAGGAATTATACCGGGAAATCCGGGAGAGATATCCAAAGCTTTTATTGATGGCGGACTGCTCGACCTATCAGGAGGGAATGAAGGCGGCCGGATTGGGGTTTGACCTGGTCGCCACCACCATGTGCGGTTATACGCCGTATACCAGCCAGACGAGACTGCCCGATGTAGATCTGGTGCGTAAGCTGGCCGAAAACTGCAAAAAACCTGTGATCGGGGAAGGTGGAATCTGGAGCCCGGAACAGTTAGCCGCCGTGTTGGATGCGGGAGCGTTCGCGGCTGTGGTGGGAACCGCCATAACAAGACCTATGGAAATAACGAAAAGATTCGTGGCGGCGCTGCCAACCTGGGGCTGAACCGCCGGTGATTAGAGGACACTGGAAATAGACGGTACATTCTTTAGTAAAAGAGATACCGGCTGTTTACCAGTGTTTTTAATTTTGCTTAGAAAAGCTATGTATTTACCATGGGGCCGCAGCCGGTTATATGACTGTTCCCGGACCTGGAAGGGGGAGCCGGCAGGACCAAAAACAGGGGATTAATATACATATTATGGCGTTTTGAGTGAAAAAAGACATAAATAGTGCACAAAAATAGTGGAAATATTTTTTATATATTTCATAAAAAAGAAAATTTTTTCCAAAAATGGTTGAATTCTTTTTTTTCTGTGATATGATAAAAATAACTTAAACGAGCGTACGGCATATCAATGAAAAATCCCCGTCCGTACTGCAGAACTTTAAGTTGCCGGCAAACAAATCATGTGTGGGGAATCCCGTAATGGGAAAAGGAGGATATGAAAATTATGAAACCTGAAGAACTCAAAAAAGCATTAAAAGGTATTTGCGCGATCGCTGTTACTCCGATGACCGAAGACAGACAGGTGAATTATGAAGGCGTCAGAAATCACATCCGTTTTCTGATCGGCAAAGGAATCAACAAAGACAACAACTGTACGCTGGTTGTAGGCGGAAGTACCGGTGAATGCGGAGCTCTTACGATTGCTGAACGTAAAAAACTGATTGAAACAGCAGTGGACGAAGCAGGGGATGAACTTCCTATCATAGCAGGCTGCAATCACAGCAATATCGAGGATGTCAAGGATCTGATGGCTCACGCGGAAGGCGCAGGAGCAGCGGGCGTTATGGTTCTTTCTCCTTATTACTATGTTCCTACAGATGACGCGGTTTTGAGGTTCTACAAAGAGATTTCAAAAGCGGCGAATATCGGAATCCTTCTATATAATAACCTGGAAGTTACCCACAAGGATGTTCCGCTGGAAGTAATGGAACAGCTGGTAGACAGCTCTAATGTAGTAGGTATCAAGGAATGTACCCCGAACTTTGCAAAAATGGAAAAAGTAGCCCGGAAGATCGGCGGCAAGATCGCCGTGATCAATGGCCATGGAGAATTCTTAGAGCCGTTCGCAGCTCTGGCCGGAACCGCAGGCTTCATCTCCAGTACCTCAAACTTCGCACCGGAAATCGCAGTGGAAATGTGGAAAGCCAGAAGCGCCGGGGATTATGTGGCGGCGAAGAAGATCCGCGACCGGTTAACCCCTTATCTGGATCTGGCGGCGGCAGAATCCGCAACCGGCGGAGAACCCGTTGTTCTGGCGATCTTAAAGAGAGCGGCAGCTTTAGTTGGCTCCGACTGCGGCCCCGGACGTATTCCGCTGCCGGAGATCACCCCGGAACTGGATGCCAAGATTGAGAAGATGCTAAAAGAGGTTGGGTTAAAATAAATTTATGAACCATAGCGGCCCGTGTGCCGGGGTCAGGTGACGGGCCGCTTAATTTAATAATACCCGGAGGGGTATCACCAATATGCCGTCTATAATACGGTGTAGGAACGAAAGGGGAAGGTTGAATGAAAAGGCTATTAGCATTGGCAATGGCAGCAATTATGATGGTATCCTTAACAGCGTGCGGCGGGGGGAAAGAAGCGCCGGCAGCTGATGACAAGGGCGGCAGCGCTCCGGCAGACAACGCGGCGGCATCGGATAATACCGATACCAAAGATACGGGGGCTAGCGGCAAAGTAGAGCTTAAGCTGTTAAGACTGGGGGATCTGACCAAGGCGGAACCTATTTTCGCGCCAATCGTAGAACAGTTTGAGAAAGACAATCCGGACATTACGGTGAAATTTGACGCTATGGCCTGGACCGAAGCGACCACGAAATTAAAATTATTGGGCGCGCAGGGAGAATTGCCGGATGTAACCTTTATCAATATTATCAATGGCTGGGATTTGGCTTCCGAAGGATATCTTGCCGATTTGTCAGACCGCGTGAAGAACGATCCTGTTTTAAGCAAGGATATTCCGCAGTCCGTTATCGACGTAGCCACAACAGCCGACGGGAAAATGTACTGGGTACCGGCTGCGACCGGCGCTTTCAGCCTGTGGTATAACAAGGATCTCTTCAAACAGGCCGGACTGGATCCCGAGAAGCCTCCGCAGACGATGGAAGAGATGATCAGCTACGCAAAAACGATTACGGAAAAGACAGGCGTTCCCG
The DNA here is from genome assembly GCF_019042275.1 of Diplocloster agilis. Classification (GTDB taxonomy): domain Bacteria; phylum Bacillota; class Clostridia; order Lachnospirales; family Lachnospiraceae; genus Diplocloster; species Diplocloster agilis. Next base: position 92,824 of record NZ_JAHQCW010000001.1, on the reverse strand, counting down.
GACTCGGATTTGGCGTAAAGGCTATGGAAGATTACGCGAATGTCATTGAAAGCTTCTATGCCAGCTATACCGGTGTGGATATCTGGGATGACGCGAATAAATGCTTTACCTTTGAAAACGATGAAAATAACAGGAAATTATTTGCCGATGCATTGGAGCAGGTGAGAGCCATTGTGAATGATTATGGCATTATCCAGCCAAGCCCCGAAGAATATAACCCGTTTGGATTAAGACCCTTATTCCGTGACGGCCAGATCGCTATGTATTTAGACGGCGGATGGGCGGTAAAAGAATTCCTGGACGAATTGGATAAAGGCGAGGACAGTAAGTTTATGACCTCCTTATTCCCTGCCGGACCTGCAGGTTCCCATCCGATCATGGGTTGTGACGGTTGGTCGATCCCTGCGGAATGCAAGAATCCGGATGATGCGTGGAAATTAGTACAGTGCCTGATGTCCTCCGATAACCAGACCAGACATGCGACTATGTGGGGCCTGATGCCGATACTGGAATCGGAAAAAGAAAAGGAAGAGTTTGCAGATCCTTACTGGGGACCGCTGGTAAAACAGCTTGAGACCGTATCGGCCCGTCCGAAGGATAAACAGGTTGCCATGATAGAGCAGGCGATAGCGGATGGCGCGCAGGCGGTTGCGCTTCAGAAGATGACTCCGGATGATGCGATCGACTTTATGATCCAGACCGTGGCATCGAATTATAGCGAGTAGATAACGTATCCTTACGGACGGTTCACGTCCGGTAAGGACGGACAGATGGGCAGGATTCCTGCCCATCAGTCTTCCCGGAAATTCATGAGAGGCAGGGTACTATTATGAAATTAAAAAGAAGGAAGGGGCGGCTTCCCTATATCTATCTGACACCTGCGATCATAGTTATGATTGCCATCTTTGCTATACCACTTGTGAATTTGATCTGGTATTCCTTTGCGAAAGTTAATCTGATCGGCAAGTTTCAGAAGTGGGTCGGCTTTAAGAATTTTTCCTACATAGCGACGCCGGAATTCATGGCGACCTTGGGCCGGACCGGAATTTGGGTGGTGTTCGGATTACTGGGGATATTTATTGTTGGCACTATTCTGGCTTTGTGTCTGAACAAACCGCTTCCAGGGCGCACCTTTATGCGGACGGTTGTCATCATTCCATGGGTAATTCCGCATGTGTTTGCAGGAACCATGTGGAGCTGGGTGCTCAATTCTTCCAACGGTATCATCAATACGATCCTGATGAATCTGCATATCATCGACAAACCGATCGGTTTTCTGGGAGTGGATCTGGCATTGGTGACGGTTATCTTTATCCGGATCTGGAAGGGAGTCCCATTTCTTGTCATGAGCCTTCTGTCCGCGCTGCAGACCATACCCACAGAAGTGGAAGATGCCGCAAAGCTGGATGGGGCGCTGGGAATCAAATACTTTACCCATATCACGTTACCGCTGCTAAAACCGGTTATGGTTATGAGCGGGACCATACTGATGGCCTGGTCTATTACGATCTTCGACCTGGTCTATGTTATCACAGGAGGCGGACCGCTGAACGCGACTGAACTTTTGAGTATCACGATCTACAAGAAAGCATTCGTTAACTCGGATCTGGGAGGGGCTGCCGCGATCGCATTGTTTACGATGGCTCTGGTATCCATCATTGCTTTCTTCCTGATGAAGCATAACGTAAAGGAGGAGAACCAATGAATGCGAAAAAGAGAAAAACCATGAAAAAAACCGGAAATTATATCGTGAGGTATTTTTTCGTAATCATATGGATGATCATTGCTCTGCTGCCGATCTATGTGGCGGTAATGACTTCCTTTACACCTTTTGAGAAGCTTGGGGAGGCTATGATTCTGCCGAAGTATTTCCGCTGGGAGAACTATGTAGAACTGGCCAGACAGACGCCGCTGTGGCAGTATCTGGCAGCATCGATCATCTATGCGCTTGGGACCAGCCTGTTCACAGTGGTGATCGCAATACTGGCAGCCTACGCACTTTCCAGATTCAAATTTAAGTTTAAGATACCGTTCCTGATGATCATCGTGGCGATCCAGGTGGTACCGCAGATCGTCATCGTGACACCGTTATACGGTTTGTCTTATTCCACCGGGTTATATGACACTTATATACTGATCATCATCGCCATGGTGGCTACGGCGATCGCGAATCCGATCCTGCTGTTAAAGGGCTTCTTCGACAGCATTCCGGTAACCCTGGAGGAAGCGGCTGTGGTAGACGGCTGTACCAGAGTGGGAGCACTGGTGCGGGTTATTCTCCCGGTATCGCTTCCGGCGGTTACGACGGCGTTCGCCTTGTCTTTCTTTAACGGCTGGGATGCGTACCTGTATCCGATGATCCTGACTTCATCCCCCGGAAAGGTGTCCATGACGGTGGGATTATCGAGAATGGTGGATATCGTCACCCCCTGGAACTGGATCATGGCGGGCACAGTGATCGCCATTATACCTCCGATTCTAATTTACCTTATGGCACAAAAATATCTGATCGGCGGACTGACAGCCGGCAGCGACAAATAAAAGGAGAAATGAACGAAATGGAAGAGGTAAGTTTTCTGAAAATAGGCTGCAGCAGATTTATATATGGAAAGGGAACCGCAGCGCTTTTGCCGGATGAAATCCTGCGCTACGGGAAAAAAGCGTATATCGTGGGCGGCCCTTCGACCCTGCCCCTGGTACGGGAAAAAGCAGAGGCGGGTATCGCGGAAAAAGGAATCGAAGCGGTATATCGTGTCATGGATGAACCGAATTCGGTAGACTTTGCGAAGCGCCTGACAGTGGCGGCGAAAGAGGCCGAAAGCGAGCTGGTCGTGGCCATTGGCGGCGGCAAATGCATGGATCTTTGTAAAGTATTCTCCGATATGGCGGGACTGCCGATCATAACGGTGCCCACCTCGGTGGCTACCTGCGCCGGAAGTTCGGCAGTGAGCATTATGTATACAAAAGAGAACGGCAGCTACGACTGCTCGATTCCAAAGGAAAAAGAGATTGACTCCGTCATCGTGGATCTGGATATCATCGGGGCGTCGCCGAAGCAATTGTTCGCGTCCGGTATCATGGATTCGATCGCAAAACTCCCGGAGATCGTCAACGGCACGGCCAAACTGACCTATCCGGAAGTATCCCTGCAGAAATATATGGCGTATTCCAACTCCGTATTTATCTATGATTTCCTGACCAGATTTGGCGTGCAGGTATATGAGAATCCTATGGGGGATGAAAAACTGCTTCAGGATCTGACCTTGGTCAACCTGATCGTCACCTCTATGGTCAGCGGCTTCTCCAGCGGTTCCGACCAGCTGGCAGTGGCTCACGGCCTGTACGATGCGGTCCGCAAATTCTTCCCGGTGGAGGCGAAGAATGCGCTGCACGGAGAGATCGTAGCGGTAGGGGTGCTGATGCAGATGCGGTTCAACCATGAATCTGAGGCTGAATATCAGAAGATATTGGGCATGATGAAGAAAATGAATATGCCCCTGACATTAAAAGACCTGGGCGTAGAGCCGACGCAGGAAAATATACGGATATTAAAAGAGTATAATATTATGAAAAATAATATTGTAAAACCGGAAGATCTCGCACGACTGGATCAGGCCTTTGAAGAGATTATATAACTTCGTACCCAGGATCAGGTAACTGCTGTTTGGGGGAAGAGGAGGTTGAGACCAGATGGAAAATAACATACTGGCGAAGATAAAAGGAGGACTGATTGTATCCTGTCAGGCACTGGAGAACGAACCGCTGTACAGCTCCTATATCATGCAGCGCATGGCGGTTGCAGCGATGAAGGGCGGTGCAGTGGGAATCCGGGCCAACAGTGTGTCAGATATTATCGAAATCAAAAAAGAGGTGCCCCTGCCGGTGATCGGAATTATCAAGAAAGTATATCCCGATTCCGATGTTTATATCACGCCCACGATGAAGGAAGTGGATGAGCTGATACAGACCGGCGTGGAAATTATTGCGCTTGACAGTACGAATAGAATCCGTCCGGGAAATGTTGAATTGGAGCCATTTTTTCGAGAGGTACGAAAAAAATATCCGGATCAGCTGTTTATGGCGGACTGTTCGACCTATGAGGAAGGAATGAAGGCCACGGAACTTGGATTTGATATCGTAGCCACAACTATGCATGGATATACGCCTTACACGGCGCAGGCTGTACTTCCGAATTTTGATCTTATGAGACGGCTGGTGGAGGACACGGGAAAGCCGGTGATTGCAGAAGGCGGGATCTGGAGTCCGGATCAGTTAAAAGAAGCTTTGAAGACAGGCGTACTGGCGGCTGTGGTGGGAACGGCCATCACCAGGCCTATGGACATTACGAAAAGATATGTAGCGGCGATCCACAAATAAGTGTATAATATAAATAATTACCATGATTGTATAGTAAGGATGTAATGTGTCAATGTGGTAAGGCAGGAGTGAGTTATGAGAATACTGGCACTGGATATCGGCGGGACTTCCATAAAAAGCGCGGTCTGTAACGATGGAAGGTTAACGGAACTTAAGGAACAGGATACGGACGCGTGTCTGGGCGGTGAATTCGTTATGCGGCGTGCGGCTGAGATCCTGAAGACATACGGCCCCTGTGACGCCATCGGGATCAGTACCGCCGGCCAGGTGGACGTACAGGAAGGGAAGATCCGTTACGCCAACGATAATATTCCGGGCTATACCGGTATGGAGATCCGAAAACGGCTGGAGGCAGAATTTCACGTGCCTGTCGCGGTAGAGAACGATGTAAATGCCGCGGCGCTTGGAGAGGGGCATTACGGAGCGGCCAGAGGATTCGAAGACTATCTGTGCCTTACCTATGGGACCGGCGTGGGAGGAGCCATCGTGATCGGGAACCAGGTGTTCCGCGGGGTGGCCGGCTCGGCAGGCGAAGTGGGAAGTATCGTGATTCATGGCAGGCAGGTGGTAAACGGACGCAGAATCAGCGGCTGCTATGAAGACTACGCCTCAACCAGCGCGTTGATCCGAACGGTCAGCGCTTACGATCCGGACATTCATAATGGCAGAGAACTCTTTGAAAGGCTCGCCTGTGACCCTGCGCTTCTGACGCTGTTGGAAGACTGGATCTGGGAGATTGCCCACGGTCTGGTTACATTGATACATATCTTCAATCCCCAGTGCATACTGCTGGGGGGCGGGGTAATGGCTCAGGACTATGTAGTGGAAAAGGTGAAGGAAGTGACCCTGGAACGAATTATGCCAAGCTTTCGGGACGTAGTGTTCAAAAGGGCCGGGCTGGGAAACCGGGCGGGTCTTTGGGGAGCAGTTCACCTGGCAAAAGAACGGGTGGGCCGGTAAAATTCTCAAATCATGGAGAAAACATTTGAAGGAGAGTTGCTATGGCTCAAGGCGATTTTATGATGCAGGTACGTTCCAACTATAATCAGTTTACAAAGGCGGAACGAAAAGTGGCGGATTATCTGCTGCAGCACGCGCAGGACGTTTTGTTTATGTCCATTACGGATCTGGCGGACGCATGTAAGGTAGGGGAAACCACCGTATTCCGGTTCTGCAAGACGATGAAGCTGCAGGGATACCAGGAATTCAAGATCAAAGTATCCTTAAGTATCAAAGGGGAAGAGGAAGAGCAGCCTCTGCTGGAGGATGTCAATAAGGATGACAATCTGGTGGTGCTGACCCAGAAGCTTTTGAATTCCAATGTCAACGCAATCGTGGAGACGAATGCGCTGTTGGACCACCAGAAGCTCCTCGAGGTACTTCGGGCGATGGTGCCCGCCAGGAAGATCATGTTCTTCGGCGTCGGTTCCAGCGGCCATGTGGCCATGATGGCGACCAACAAATTCCTGCGGATCACGGACAAAGTATTCTGTTATACGGATTCCCATATGCAGGCTATGGCGGCGTCTCTGCTGGGGAAGCAGGATGTGGCGGTGGTGATCTCCTATTCCGGTTCCACGAAGGACTCGATCCTGACCGCGAAACTGGCGAAGGAAGCGGGAGCCTACGTGGTTGGCATTACCAGATTCGCCAAATCACCGCTTACGACCTATTCCGACACCTCCATCCTCTGCGGGGCCAAGGAAGGGCCGCTGCAGGGAGGTTCTACCACCGCGGTTATGAGCCAGCTGTATATTATGGAAGTCCTGTATACGGAGTATTACCGGCAGACATATAATGAGAGCTATATCAATAATAAAAAATCCGCGGAATCCATCGTGGATAAGATGTATTAAATAGAAGATGTATGTAATAAGAATTGTGTATACGGATACCTCAAACTGCGGCAGCCATCCCGGGCTGCGCTGGTTGAGGTATCTTTTTATTTTAATGGCGAAACTCATATGTATTCAATAGGTATGAACTTTTGCCGAACAGGCATAAAATATGCGCAAAAGACGCATGAATGGAGGAAAAGATGAAGATTCTGGTGTGTATCAAACAGGTACCGGGAACCAGCAATGTGGAAGTGGATGAAAAGACGGGAGTTTTAAAAAGGGACGGCGTGGAATCCAAGATGAACCCGTTCGACCTGTACGCCATCGAACAGGCGCTGTGCCTGCGGGAAGAGTACGGGGGAAAGGTGGACGTGATCACCATGGGGCCGCCCCAGGCCAAAAGCGTGCTGCTGGAAGCGGTATACATGGGGGCTGATAACGGCGGCTTGATCAGTGACCGGAAGTTCGCGGGGGCGGACGTAGTGGCCACCAGCTATACCCTATCCCAGGGGATACGGAAAATGGGAGAATACGATCTGATCCTGTGCGGCAAACAGACCACGGATGGGGATACCGCCCAGGTAGGGCCTGAGACAGCCGAGTTTCTGGGTATGGATCACATGGCGAATGTGCAGAGGATTCTGTCCGTTCAGGATCACGCGGTAACGGTGGAGGCGAACATGGACCGGTATCTGCAGCAGGTGAAGATTCCCCTTCCCTGCCTGCTGACCATCGAAAAGGACGCGAACACGCCCAGGCTTCCCTCCTACCGCCGGAAGATGGCGGCAGACGAGAGCTGTCTGCAGATATTTTCCATCCGGGATTTTGCGGATCAGGATGAGAAAAACTACGGCCTGGCCGGATCTCCCACGCAGGTGGAGCGTATCTTCCCGCCTCAGAAAAACACGTCGAAGGAGATCTTCGAGGGGGACCCTGACCTGCTGACCACAACTTTTGTCCGGATTCTGGGCGAGAAGAAATTCATATAGGGAGGATTAAGAGCCGTGCAAACGTTACATATACACGAAGAACTGGTAAATAAGCAGACAGCCGGAGAGCTGACGGCAATCTGCCCGTTCGGCGCGATCAGCTATGAAAATGGAAAACTGGATATCAACGCGGGCTGCAAAATGTGTAAGCTGTGTGTGAAAAAAGGGCCTCAGGGCGTGATCACGCTGGAGGAGGAGAAAGCTCCGGGGATCGACAAAAGCCTTTGGAACGGGGTTACCGTATTCGCGGAGTACGAACAGGGAAGAATCCATCCGGTCGTATTTGAATTGATCGGGAAAGCGAAGGAACTGGCCGCGGTCAACAAGCATCCGGTGTACGCCGTAATCCTGGGAAGCGAACTTAACGAGGCGGCGGAGGAGCTGCTGCACTACGGCGTGGACGAAGTATTTGTATATGACCGGACGGAACTGGCGGATTTCAGGATCGGGCCTTATGCCAATGCGCTGGAAGATTTCGTGAAACAGGTTCATCCAAGCGCTGTGCTGGTCGGGGCCACGAACCTGGGACGGTCGCTGGCGCCCAAGGTGGCAGCCAGATTCCGGACCGGGCTTACCGCTGACTGTACGGTACTGCAGATGAAAGGGAATACGGACCTGGTACAGATCCGGCCGGCCTTTGGCGGAAATATCATGGCCCAGATCGTAACGCCAAACTCGAGACCCCAGTTCTGCACCGTCCGGTATAAGATCTTCTCAGCGCCGGCCCGGCAGGAGCAGGCTGCAGGGAAAGTGACCAGGATGCAGCTTCCCGATTACGCGGTGGATACGGACACCGAAGTCCTGCGGGTAATTGAAAAGCCCAAGGAAATCGATATTTCGGAGGCGGAAGTGATCGTAGCTGTGGGGCGCGGTGTGAAAAGCCCGAAGGATATGGAAATGATAGAGGAACTCTCCGAACTGCTGGGGGCCCATATGGCCTGTACGAGGCCGCTGATCGAAGCGGGATGGTTTGACGCCAAGCATCAGATCGGTCTGAGCGGCAGGACTGTGAAGCCGAAGTTAATAATCACCCTCGGTATCTCCGGTTCCGTACAGTTTGTGGCCGGAATGAAGGGATCGGACTGCATCATCGCGGTCAACCAGGATCCGAACGCGTCTATTTTCGACGTGGCGCACTACGGACTGGTGGGGGATCTGTATGAGATCATTCCGAAACTGACGGAACAGCTGAAAGGAGGGCAAGGACGATGAATTATCATAAAATCAGCCGGGAGGACATTCTGGCGTTAAAGCAGATCGCAGAGGAAAAGAACCTGCTGACCCGGGAGCAGATTGGCGAGGACTACAGCCACGATGAGCTGGGCGGTATCACCAGCTATCCGGACGTTCTGATCAGGGCCGGCTCCACAGAAGAAGTCTCGGCGGTAATGAAATATGCTTACGACCATAATATACCGGTCGTGGTCCGCGGCTCCGGTACCGGATTAGTCGGCGCGGCGGTGGCCCTGTACGGGGGTATCATGCTGGAGACCACGCAGATGAACCGAATTCTCGAATTGGATGAAGAGAATCTGACGGTTACGGTGGAGCCGGGCGTGCTGCTGATGGAGCTGGCCCAGTTCGCCCAGGACCACGATTTTTTGTATCCGCCGGACCCGGGGGAGAAATCCGCCACCATCGGCGGGAACATCAGCACCAACGCCGGCGGTATGCGGGCGGTGAAATACGGCGTGACCCGGGATTATGTCCGGGCGCTGACGGTGGTTCTGCCCACAGGGGAGATCGTGGAGCTGGGCGGAAAGATCGTCAAAAACAGTTCCGGATACAGCTTAAAGGACCTGATGATCGGTTCGGAAGGGACGCTTGGCATCATCACGAAAGCGGTTTTAAAGCTGGTGCCGCTGCCGCAGAAGAGTATCAGCCTGCTGATCCCGTATCCGTCCATGGAGATGGCGATCGAGGCGGTTCCTGAGATTATCCGGTCCAAATCCGCACCGACGGCCATTGAATTCATGGAGCGGGAAACCATCCTGTTCGCGGAAGAATATCTGGGCAAGAAATTTCCGGATACCCAGAGCGACGCGTACCTGCTGCTGACCTTTGACGGCAGCTCCCTTTCGCAGGTGGAAGCGGAGTATGACCGGACGGCGAAGCTGTGTTTGAGCCAGGGGGCGTTAGATGTCCTGCTGGTTGACACGGATGAGCGCAAGGATTCCGTCTGGTCCGCCAGAAGCGCATTCCTGGAAGCGATCAAAGCGTCCACAACCGAGATGGATGAGTGTGATGTAGTCGTGCCCCGCAACCATGTGGCAGAATTTATCAAATATACCCATCAGCTGGCCAGGGAGATCGATATCCGGATCCCCAGCTTCGGTCATGCCGGAGACGGTAATCTGCACGTGTATATCTGCAGGGATGATCTGTCCCTGGAGGTATGGCAGGAAAAACTGACCCTGGCCTTTGAGAAGATGTATGAACGGGCCAATGAACTGGGCGGGGCGGTATCCGGCGAGCATGGAATCGGGTACGCGAAGCAGGCGTTCTTAGAGCAGCAGGTAGGCGAAGCGCAGATCCGGCTGATGCAGGGAATCAAGCAGGTCTTTGATCCGAAAGGGTTATTAAACCCCGGGAAGGTAGTCTGCGGAGCGGCCGCCCTCATACGGTAGAAAAAAAACGGCCGCCCTCATACGATAGATAAAAGCGGCCGCGCCGTTCAGGGCGAGTAAGTGAGAGAATTCAGGGGAGGAAGTGGGAGGGTATCCATATGCCGGACAAAGAGGAAAAAAAGATCCGTATGGTCTTAGTGGGATATGGCGGGATGGGAAAGCAGTATGCCGGTATGATGACGGACGGCGGGATCGAAGGGCTTACGTTATACGGCATCTGCTGCCGGAATCAGGAAGGACAACAGGAAATCAGGCAGCGGTACCCGAACGTGCGGATCTACGAGGACACGGATCATATGTTTGGCCATGCCCGCGAGTTCGATGGGATTTTGATCGCCACGCCGCACCGGACGCATGTGGCGCTTGGCGTCCGGGCATTTCGGCAAGGATTGCATGTGCTGGTGGAGAAGCCGGTGGGAGTCAGCACTATGGAAGCAAAGCAGCTCCTAAGCGCGCACCGGCAGGCGGTTGAAACCCATAGCCCCATGAGCAGGGAAGCGGGAGGAAGGAGCAGGTATCCGGCAAAACCGGCCTTCGCGGTCATGTTTAATCTGCGGATGCTGCCCGTCTGGCGGAAGGCGCACGAAATGATCCGCGGCGGCAGTCTGGGAAGCCTGACCAGCGCCCTGTGGATACGGAATGACTGGTACCGGTCCCCCTGCTATCACCGGAGTTCCCCGTGGCGCAGCAGCTGGACGGGAGAGGGCGGAGGAATGCTGATCAACCAGTGCCAGCATGATCTGGATCTGTGGCAGTGGCTGTTCGGAATGCCGGAGAGCGTCCGGGCGGACTTGGGCTACGGCAGATTCCACTCACTTTGCGTGGATGACAGTGTGGAGCTAAAATTTCAATATTCCGGGCATTTGAGAGGGAACTATCTGGCATCCTCAGGAGAGAGCCCGGGGGTGAACCGGCTGGAGATATGGGGGACAAAGGGACGGCTGACCGTGGAAAATAACGAGACGCTTACCTTCGATGAAAATGAGACCGCCACGGATGAATTTGCGCGGATCAATCAGGAGATCTACGGAAAACCCGCTCATCAAAGCAGAAATATTATCTTAGAAGCGACGGACAATACGTACCGGCTGATGTTACAGAATTTTGCGGACCATATCCGATATGGCAGAGCGCTTGCCGTTCCGGGAGAGGAGGGCCTGAACGCGCTGGAGCTGGCCAACGCAGCGTATCTGTCCAGCTGGTTTATGGAGGAAATCCGTCTTCCCATAAAGGATGAGGTATATCAGAACGCGCTGGCGGCGCAGGTGAGACTGGAAAAAACGCTGTTGTAATATTTACCATCATAAACGCCAAACAAGAGGCCTCTTACGCGAAAACCCCGGACGGGGAAGCGCGTAAAGAGGCCTCTATCATATCAGTGATCCTACTCGGTATGTTTCTGTTCCAGATGTTCCTGTTCCTGCTCCAAACGTTCATTTTCAGTCTCGAACTTGATCTCGTAGTGAATCACGACGGTGAGGATGGCACGCAGCAGGATAATCGCTCCCAGGACGTACATCTCACTGATCGTCTTGGTGATTACCGTCCGCAGAATCTCGCCGGCCAGCTTAAACTCCAGGGAGAAAGCCAGAGAGCGGGCAAAACCCAGTTTAATGTCATGCCTGTCCGCGTTGAAGCCGGAACGCACATAGGAGAGAAAGGTGCGAAGCCCTCCCACCATGATGATGAGGATACCGATGCATTCCAGCACATGGATGAAACAGGTAACCACAATGTATAAAATTTGTTCAAATTCCATAACAGGCGAATCCTTTCCTCATAATTTTCAACCATTCTCCGAAGTGACTATATTATAACCCGGAATTTGGCAGGGAACAAGGGGGAATCTTCCCCGATAAATAAGAATCTTCCCCTATAAGTAAGTGACAGAATAAAGGGATGATAGTATAATAGTGACTGCAGGGTAAGTCCCTGCGAGCAAACCGAGAAATGGAAATCAGCAAGGGGAAGAAGACATGAAAAAAAAGATAAGAAACTCTGTTGGGAAAATGATGAAAAATTCAATAAGGATATCAGCCGTATGGATGCTTTGCATCCTGTTAGCGGGCTTTACAGCCGGGTGCGGCGGGAAGAAGGCGGATGCGGAGCCGGACAAGCAGGTGAGCGGGACCGAAGGACAGAATTCTGTCTCAGATTCAAACGATAAGAAAGCCCCGGGAATGGAAGAGCATCAAAAGGACAAAAAAGACGAGACAAGCGGGACGCTTTCGGATGAGAGATTGATCAAGGACCAGACCTTTGAGGTGGAATTGAAACCTCTGGGTGAAGTGACTTTTTCCTCCTATGCCCCGGACACGGCTAAGGAGCCGCTGGCGGATGCGGAGTTCGCGGTCTTAAAGGACGGGAAGGTGAGCAGTATCCTGGATGGGCCGTTTCCGGATAATATCCGGGCGAATGAGATATTTGAAGCGGTGGAGGCGGTTTCTTTTCCGGATTATAACAGCGACGGCTATAATGATATTATCATTATCTGCAGTTATTCGCCGGCGTCCGGGCCGGAAGCGGGCAGCGGATACCGGGAAGCGAGAATTTACCAGGGCGGTGCACAGGGAACCTTTACGTATGAAAAGGGGCTGAGTGATGATACCAACTCTGCATTGGCGGACATTACCGTCAAGTCCGTACTGGGCTTTCTGGGAGCGGACCGGCCGCTTCCGGCGGACGCACAGAGTTCCTGGCAGCAGCAGTATGTTGATTATGTGCAGGCGCAGGAGCCGGGTATGTGGGAAGGGTACCGTCTGCTTTATATAGATGATGACGACATCCCGGAGATCGCGGCTTTCGGAAGCAGCGAAGCGATCGGGAGTAAAATCATCAGCTTTGGGGACGGCAAAGTCCATGAGACGCAGCTGAGCCGATTGAATTTTTCCTATATCGAGCGCGGAGGCCTGCTGTGTAACAGCGACGGCAATATGGACAGCTACTATGACGTGGTGTATCAGATGGAAAATGGTGAGCTGAAACAGATCGCGGCCGGGTACTACGGCGCGGAAGATAACTCAAATGTCCGGTTGGATCAGAACGGGGATCCCATTTATCAGTATAAATGGGAAGGAAAACTGATGTCGCAGGAAGATTATGAAAAGGCGCTGAATGCGGTCTATGACACTTCCAGGGTGAAAAAGGAAAGTCTGGTGAAAGAGTTCTATTCCGCGGAGGAAATTATAGAGGAGATAAGTAAGATCGATTAATAGCATAGGTAGCCAGGAGGGGATTTTCCTGCTCCCCGGAATCATCCGAAAGCTTGTGCCGGTGGGCATTGTAATGTCATGCTGCAAATTTTCTCCTCCTTGTCGTTTGAAAGTGAAATATGTCGATCGATTTTATGACTCATATTTCATTTTCGATTGTAAAAATGAAATGTGAATGGTATGATAGGCAGTGATATTTCATGTTAAATTCAATGGATTGGGGTGATCGATTATGAAGATAGAACGCGCCGGCTCTTTTAAAACAAACCTGACTGGCGAAATGAGCTATAAATCTTTTCTGCCTGCACCCCTGCCGCCGGTTCCGCCGATTGAACTGGATCAGGAAACGGTCAATCTGCTGGTTCAGGCAAATAAGCAGCTTGCAACCTTGGAGAGCATTGCTTCCCGCATTCCCAGCGTTGCATTGTTTGTTTCCATGTATGTCCGCAAAGAGGCTTTGCTGTCCTCGCAGATCGAGGGAACGCAGGCAACGCTTGATGATGTTTTGGACCCTCTGCTGGAGGAAAACACAAACCGTAATGTAGCCGATGTTGTCAACTACATCAAAGCTACGGAATTTGCACTGGAAAGGCGAAAATCCCTGCCTTTATGCTGCCGCCTGATCAAAGAAGTCCATGGGGTTTTAATGGAGGGGGTCAGAGGTCAGGAAAAAAGTCCCGGTGAGTTCCGTACCTCTCAAAACTGGATTGGCGGTCAGGGCAGCACTTTGAAAACTGCCCGGTATATTCCGCCTGCTCCTGCGGATATGCTTGAAGCCATGTCCGATCTTGAAAAATATATCAATGCCGATGATGATCTGGATGTTTTGATTCGTGCCGCCCTAATTCATTATCAGTTTGAAACAATCCATCCGTTCTTAGACGGCAACGGCCGTGTTGGGCGGCTTCTCATCACGCTGTTCCTGCTGGAAAAGGAATTGCTGACGACTCCTGCGCTTTATATTTCCTTTTTCCTGAAGCGTAACCGTATAGAATACTATGACCGTATGAGCGAGGTTCGTGCTAAAAGCAACTATGAACAATGGGTCAAATTCTTCCTGCAAGCCATTTCAGAATCAGCGCAGGATGCCATTCAAACAATTGACCTGTTGACCGCACTTCACGACAAAAATATCGCCATAGTCGATTCTCTGGGGCGTAGTGCCAAAACTGCCGGCAAGGTATTTGCTTACCTCGAATCGAATCCAATCATTGATATAAAAAAAACCGCTCTCTCCTTGGGTCTGTCTTACAATGCTGTTTCCGGCTCTGTGGAGAAACTGATAAACTGCGGCATCCTGATTCAAGCAACAGGAGTGGTAAAAAACCGCACCTTTGCTTATGACGAATATCTGCAAATATTGCGTAAAGACACTTGATAAAAGTCCCTGTCATGTTTTCAAAGCGAACATGGCAGGGACTTTTTATCGCTCATAGCCCACAACATTTGTTTTTCCGCTTTCAACGTTTCTGTAACTCGCTTTTGTTGCTTGATGTACCGTGAATTCCATTGTCCCCATATACCGATGGGCGTTTCTCCGGCTCATTCCCTCCAGCAACAAGGTAATAATCGCTAACTAATTCGTAAGTACGCCCTGTGCGTTCATCTGTAATGTACTTGTCTATTTGGAAATCCTCCAAATAAAATTTCACTTCATCATTGCCGAATTTGCGTTATTCGATCGTCAGAATAGATTCCACAATATTCATTTTGGCGATTCCGCGCAGGGGAAGCGCGGTGGCTGCCAGGCAGGCCGCTACAGACACAGCCGCGGCTTCCAGAATGGGCAGCACAGGAACGGCCGTCCATTGTAAAGTGTCGGTGGCGGCTGCCCCGACGAAAATGGTGCAAAGATATCCGCATACAGCGCCCGCTATAGAAGCAATCAGGCCGTAGTAAGCGCCTTCCCACAGGAACGTCCGGTACAGGCTGCGGGTACTCATGCCGACCGCCCGCTGCATGCCGATTTCGTTCACCCGGGTATGGATATTGGTGTAAACCGTGTTGATGATATTCAGTACGCCGATCAGCCCGATGAACAAGATCAGTCCCCAGCAGAGAAGCCGGATCTGTTCAAAGCTTTCGGCCAGCTGGGCGTCGGACTGGCGGTAGGAGAGCCAGTGGCTCCCGGGATTCTCCCGGCACCATTCGTCCAGCCAGGCTTCGAAGGAATCCGCATCAGCGTCTTCCAGGAGTTCGGGATACACCTCGGAATATTGCGTCTTGCCGGTCAAACTATCATAAGCCGAATCCGATACGATGACCTGCACGCCGTTTACAAAACCCGCGTTGTTGATGGTAACCGGGCTGTCCGCGATACCGGCTACCCGCATTTGCCGCCCGTTCACGGTAATCCGGTCATTTACCTGCAGTTTCGTGGACTCCACGGGTTTTCCATCATATACGAATGCGATGGGGTTTTTAATAAGGCAGGCTTTTTGGCTGCGCAGATCCTCAAGATCCTGTTCGGAAAGCTCCGCCGCGTAAGAGGACAGGCGGGCCGAATCGATTCCGGCTATCTGAAAGGACTCCCAGGACTGCAAAGGTATATCTACGGCAACCGGCAGCGTTCCCTGTTCATCCTGCTGATAGACCGACAGTTTTGTGGTGGAGAGATTCCCGACCATTCTCTGATCCTTTAATGCGGATACCGCTTCCGGCGGAAATCCTATGGTTTCGTTGGTGACCGCGTAATCCCCAAGGTGCATTTCCTGTACGGCGCTGCTGGCATCCAGAAGGCTGCTGAAGCTTTGAAGGGCTACAAAAACGGTGATGCTCATAACCATGGACAGTATGGTGATGCAGGTGCGCCCGCGGTTGCGCTTCAGGTTCAGCCGGGCATAATAGGCTTCGAAGTTTCGCACTCTTTTATATTTTCTCCTGTGTCTTTTGAGCTGAACCGCATGCCCGTCCATAGCAACCGCAGGTGACACATGGGAGGCGTAGCGGGCGGCGGGAAAGGATGCAAGTACCGCGAACAGCAAAGTGACGGCGGCGCTTACCAGCAGAGGCCATATGTTACAGGAACTGTTTTCTGCTATGGAAGCGTTCAGGGCCTGGGTGCTGGAAGCCAGGAACAGCTTCGGATTCAACAATCCGACAGCCGCTGTCAGGATTCCTTTCGCACAAAGAACGCCGCATAGTAATCCGGCCGGAATTCCGACGCCGCAAAGGATCAGAAGCTGAGCGGCCACCAGCCGATACAACTGCCTGCGCTCGCCGCCGATGGCCCGTAGGACACCGTATTCCCGTATCCGCTTCGTGACGGCGACTTTTAAGATATTGTATATAACCAGGCCGGCGGCTAGCAGGATCAGGCCGCCTACCAGTACGCAGGCTGCCATCAGGAAGGGGAAACCGCCCGCGGTACCGTCCTTTTCTTTTTCGTCGTAGGAGATACCCAGGGCGTCCAGCAGCACCCAGTTATATTGGATATGATCCTCCGGTAGGTTCAGTTTATGGGCCAGATCATACACAACGGATTGAAAGGAATCGCTGCTTTTCGTCTTGAAGTCGGTGGAATACAGATAATACCGCGCCGGGAGTAAGGAGGCTGCGGTGCCTTCACCGACGACGGCGTCCACGGTTCCGGTGGCGTAACCCATGTAGCTGCTTTCCAGGATACCGGTCAGCACAAATTCCGCCGTATACTCATAAGGAGGCTCCGTGTCGGTTTTCAGACTGATCTTTAAGGGCAGTGTGATCGGATCACCGGGCCCCCCGTCAAAACCGAGATACCGAAGCGCGTCCTCTGGGAGGGCGATCTCATGCGCCTTAGCGGGAAGCCGTCCTTCTTTTATTTTTCCGATAGAGGGATAGGCATCCAGGGCATTCCCGCAGTATTCCCTTAGAAACAGGGTCAGGCCGCTGCCGCCCAGATCCAGATTGCCCAGATTGATGATGCTGCCCACATCGTATAAACGGGGATCGGATGCCAAGGCGTCCGCCTGTTCTTCGCTCAGCTGATGAAACGTGGCGTAACGGTCGCCGTTCAGACCGGATGCCTGATCCGCCCGCATGGACTGTAAGATCCCGATGGACCGGCCGATGGCGGTGGTGGCAATGGACGATAGGATAACAGCCAGTAAGATCAGCAGCGAGGTTATTTTTTGAGCCTTTAATTCCTTCCGGGCCAATGTGAGATAAGATTTCATGACGCGGTCACCTCCGAGAGCTCTCCGTCCACGATCGAAAAACGGCGTCCGGCCATGTCCGCGATCCGGCTGTCATGGGTAATGACAACAAGGGTTTTGCCCAGTTTTTTTTGTATGCCGCACAGCATGGCCATCACTTCCCCGCCGCTTCTGCTGTCCAGGTTTCCGGTTGGTTCATCGGCAAAGATCACGTCCGGATTGGCGATGAGAGCGCGGGCGATCGCCACCCGCTGCTGCTGCCCGCCGGATAACTCATGGGGGAGATGATCCAGCCTGTCTGTGAGGCCCAGAAGTTTTGCCAGCTGTTGGACGCGGGCTTCGTCTGGTTTCTGTCTGTCCAGCAGAAGCGGCATGATTATGTTCTCACGCGCGGTGAGCACGGGCAGAAGATTGAACTGCTGAAAGATAAAACCGATTTTTTGCCGGCGGAAGGCGGAAAGTTCCCGGTCCGTCCCATGGTGGATGTCCGTGCTCCCATAGGTCACCGTCCCGGAGGTCGGCCGGTCCAGGCCGCTGATGATGTGCAACAGCGTGCTTTTTCCGCTGCCGGAAGGCCCCATGATAGAGAGAAAGTCGCCTGCGCGGATGGTCATTGCAGCTTGATTTAAGGCGGTCACCCGGTTTTCGCCGCTGCCGTAGATTTTAGATATCTGATTCACCTGAATATCCATAAAAAATTCTCCTTATCTGCTTGATAAGAAGAGTGTAACGGATAAATCTCAAAAATTTCTCAAAGGGGGCCGGAACGGGCCGGGGTCTGTCGTATTAACTTCGTGTTTTTACCGGGGGCTTCTGTATGCCCACTGTCTAGGGCTTGGAACCGCGGGCGGTATCCGGGGACACTCCGGGCGGCCGGGTTCTTTTGTATCTCCCCGGGGCGCGGAGGGCTTGCGCTGGAATACGCTACATGAAATCGGAAAGCCGGATTCAGGAACCGAGCCTGTTCACCAGGAGCTGCTGCACTCACTTAGCGTCCTTCCCGGGGGCTTCGTATGCCCGCCGCTTTGGGCTTGGAACCGCGGGCGGTATCCGGGGACGCTCCGGGCGGCCGGGTGCTTTTGTATCTCCCTGGGAGCGCGGAGGGCTAGCGCTGGTATCCGCTAGGGGGAATCGAAAAGCCGGATTCAGGAACCGAGCCTATTCACCAGGAACACGTGATGTGTTCCCGGTTCAGAGGCTCTTGCCCGTCGGACGTGAAGTCCGCCGGTCATCCTGAACCCGGCTTTCCGATTCCCCCAAGCGGATACTCAGCCGCCCTATGCGCCCCCAGGGAGATACAAAAGCACCCGGCCGCCCGGAGCGTCCCCGGATACCGCCCGCGGTTCCAAGCCCAAAGCAGCGTACTTACGAAGCCCCCGGGAAGGACGCTAAGCGAGTGCAGCAGCTCCCGGTGAATAGGCTCGGTTCCTGAATCCGGCTTTCCGATTTCACTAAGCGTATTCACAGCCGCCCTATGCGCCCCGGGGAGAAACAAAAGAACCCGGCCGCCCGGAGCGTCCCCCGTATACCGCCCGCGGTTCCAAGCCGTAAGCAGCGGGCATACAGAAGCCCCCGGGAAGAGTGCGAAGTTAATGCGGCAGCCCCCGGCCCATTCCGGCTTTGGTGAAGGCAGAGAGGGCGGAGGTAGGGGAGCTGAATTTAGAGGGGGGTGTAGCTGAAGATAGCTGTTGCTTTTGCTCCGTGGGGGGTATTTTCGAGGGTGAGGCTTCCGTTGTGTTTTTCACAGAGGAGTTTGCAGATATAGAGTCCCATTCCGAAATGTTCGTTTGCGGACGGGGCTTCCCGGAGGAAGGGGGTGGGGCCTTTTTGCAGGAGCGCGGCGGGGTATCCGGGGCCGTCGTCGGTGATGCGGAAGCTTAGGTGGTCTTTTTGGTAGGAGATTTCTATGGCAATGGTGGCAGAGGCATAGCGCAGGGCGTTGTTTAGCAGGTTTTCCGCGGTGTCGTAGAAGAACTGTTTGTCGATGTGTACTTGGTGGGTGTGGATGGTATTTGATATTTTAAGGTTCTTTTTGGAGCCGGTGGAGAGAATGGTCAGGCTCTGTTCTAATTCTGCCTGCAGGGTGGAAGGATCGCAGGGGAGCGGGCGGCATTCTATTTCTTCCAGTTTTTGCGCGCTTGTCATGAGCTCTACGTAGGTTTCGATCCGACCGGTGTATTCGGTTAGCAGGGCTGCGGATTCTTTTAGGAGGGGAGAGGCGGATGATTCCTGGTCCAGTCCTTTTTGGAGCATTTTGGCGGAGCCTTTTAGTACGGTTATGGGATTTCGCAGATCATGGGAGAAGGCGGCGTTGAGCCTTTTGCGTTCTTCCATTTGACGCCAGAGCTCCCGGTTGTTTTTTTGAAGTTCCCGGCGCATGATTTCAAAGGACCGGCATAGTTGTCCCAGTTCATCCTGCGCGCAGGGGTTGATTTGAAAATCCAGGTCGTGGCGCTGGATCTTTGCGGCTCCTGCCTGCAATACGGCTAGGGGACGCTTTAACTTTAGATTATAAAAAACGATGTCGGCCAGCAGGAGGGACAGGATTACCCAAAAGACGGGAAGGGTGAATTGGAGGATTGTGACCAAATTTCCGATGCCGCTGTTTTGCTCTGAGGTCTGCGGATCGGTTACGGCTGATGTGCCGGAGGTTATTTTTCCCTCTTCGTCTAAGGATATTTCAAATTGAGGGGAAACGGGGGTACTGTTTCGGAATTTGATGCACACGGCAAATGAGATTCCTGCTAACAGGAGTCCCAGGCATAAAAAGAGAGCGGTGATGAGAAAGAAGGACTGCCGGAGACTTTTTTTGTTCAGCCATTCCATTTATAGCCCACCCCCCATACCGTTTCAATGTAATTATGCATCGTGCAGGCCGAGAATTTGGCCCTTATTTTCCTGATGTGTTCCATGATCGTGTCACTGTTGCCGCCGCCCTCCAGACCCCACACGATGTCGTATATCCGGTCCCGGTCGAAGACCTGGCCCGGGTTGACGGAGAGGAGTTCTACGATGCCAAACTCGATCTTCGATAAGGCGATCTGTGTATTGCCGATGGTGAGCTTATGCTTGGTGTAGTCGATGGCCATGTCTCCAAAAAAACGCAGGACGGACTGCCCCTGTTTCCGGTCTTCCCGGCGCAGATGGGCCGCTACCCTTGCACCCAGCTCGTCCAGGTCAAAGGGCTTTGTGATGTAGTCGTCCGCTCCGGCCTGGAATCCCCGGATGGTGTCGCTGGTTTCGACGCGGGCGGTCAGGAAGAGGATCGGGCAGGAGATATGCTCCCGGATGCGCTGACAGACGGTCAGCCCGTCTATGTCCGGCATATTGATGTCCAGCAGGATAATATCCGGCTGTCTGGCGGCCTGTTTTAAGGCTTCCGCTCCGCAGCAGGCTGTGAGTACCTGGTATCCGGACAGCTCAAAATAATGTTTCATCATGGTGACGAGCCCTTTTTCATCGTCGGCTAAGAGGATTTTGCTCATGTCAGACGCCTCCTTAATTTTTTTCATTCTAATCTTTCTGCTTATTTCTGTCAAATTTTATACTGAGAAGTGTTTTCATACATGTAAAATAATTTGCGAATATGCCGGACATAAAATAATTTTAAATGTTCTCTGAATAAATTGCAAAGTTAACTTGACAAAAAATGCAAAGTATACTATACTAAAATTGCAAAGTTAACTTAGCAATAATAGAAGGTGATTAATTTGAAAACAAGAATACGGGAACTGCGGAAAGCGGCAAAATTGTCGCAGGAAGAGTTAGCGGAAGCGGTGGGAACCACGAGGCAGACCATTACCTCCATCGAGGTGGGGAAGTACACCGCATCCCTGGTACTGGCCTATAAGATTGCCCGCTATTTCGGATTGACGATTGAAGAAGTGTTTGATTTTTCAGAGGTGAAGGAGGAATCTTTATGAATGAATTCAGAAAAACAGTGAAAAACAGAATGCTAATGTTAGGCACAGGTCTGCTGGCCGCGGTAGTGGTCGTAGCGGCTGTTATACTGACGGCAGGAAGAACCGCGGGCGGCGGTACGGATGAGAGGCTGTCTTCTTTTGTCAGCGGCCTTTTCTTTGGGTTTTGTATCGTATTGATCCTCTATCTGGTCAGGCTGGGGTTGGCGCTTAGAAGTGAAACCAGGCTGAATGCCCTCTACCGCTCCGAGAACGATGAGCGCAGGCAGATGATCCGCCGGAGCGCTCTTGGAAAGAGCTTTTTTATTACGGCGGGAGCGCTGGTGGTGGGGATCACAGTGTCGGCCTATTATAACCGGACCGCGGCGTTTACGATGGTTGCGGTGCTGGCGTTTCATGTGGCCGCCGCCGCGGTACTGAAGATATACTATCTGAGAAAATACTAAGATTTCATACGGCTGTCTCCGGTTATCCGTATCATGCTTGGGAGACAATAACCGAACATGCGGAAGAATTCATTAAGGTGATCCGATGGGCCTGACAGGCAGAGTGACGGTAAAGACAGCGCCTCCGCCATCCGCGTCTTTTACCGTAAGGTCCCCGCGGTGGGCCCTCACGATCTCCATAGCGATACTAAGCCCCAGTCCGTAGTGGCCTTTGCCGCTGCGGGCTTTTTCGATCCGGTAAAATCGTTCGAATATCCTTTCTTTCTCCTGATCCGGGATACCCGGACCGTCGTCCGCGACGTGTATCCGCACACAGTTTTTGGCGTACTGAAGGGACATGCGTACATGACCGCCTGTTTTGCCATAGCTGACGGCATTATGCACCAGGATTGAGAGTACCTGGCGGAGCCGGTCGGGATCGCAGTTTACGGGCGGAAGCAGCGTCTCCGGGATATCGGCTTCAAGGCGAATGTTTTTTTCTTTTGCCATCGGCGCAAAAGCCTCATAGACATCGATGAGCAGGGGGGGAAGGTCCGTCGGCCCGGGGTGGATGTGATAGGAATGACTGTCGGCGCCGGCCAGTGTCAGCAGATCGTCCACCAGGCCGGACATGCGGAAACTTTCCGTGCGGATCGCATGGAGGATGCCCGGCTTCTCGTCCGCGTTAGCATCGGGAAAGGCAGAGACGGCGGAGGTGATCACGGCCAGAGGCGTGCGCAGCTCATGGGAAGCGGCGGCTACGAACCGCGTCTGCCTTTGACGGCTCTCTTCCATAGGCTGGATCAGCCGCCTGGTAAAATATCTGGAAAAGAAAAAGAGCAGCAGCAAAGCGGCGGCGATGATCCAGAAAAGGATGGTGCGCTGTCTGGAACAGCGGTTCTGCAGGCCGTCGATGGAATAGAGCACCAGCACGTTCAGGTCTTTGCTCTCTTTTCTTATAGTGGCGTAGCAGGCGTAATAATCCGCCCGTCCGGACGAGGTGAAGGGAAATTCCGTGTGGCGGATGAGATAAGATCCGGCGGATGCCGCCGTCTGATATTGATTCTGATAGACTGCGGCGGCCTGGGTGTATAGTGTGCCGCTCTTTTTTCCGCGGTATGTGTTGTGATAAGGGAGCAGCGTGCCGTTGTCTTCCAGATAGATCAGATATTTTCCGCTGTCTTCTAACCGGACCAGCCATTGGTCCGACAGGATCGTCTGCTGTTCTAGATAGGATAATAAGGTATTCATGTCGCTTCGAAAGGACAGAAAACTGCTGTCATAGAGGCCCTGCTCGGTCACCTTCAGATAGATGAGGGACATGACGATCAGAATCAGACCGGCGATGGCCGTAAACAGCATTGTCAGACGAAAATGAATTTTATGAAACATCTTTGTTCTCCAATCGATAACCGATTCCACGGACGGTTTTTAGAATCAGGCGGCTCTTCACGGCTCTTAAGCGCTGCCTTAGAAAATGTACATAGGTGTCCAGGCTGCTGTCCTCCACCTCCGCTTCCGTCCCCCAGCCTTTCACCATCAGCGTGGCCCGGGGCAGGATCTGTCCTGGGTTTCTTAAAAATGCTTCCAGCAGATTCCCCTCTTTCTTTGAAAGGCTGCAGCTGCCGCCAGGGCCTGTCAGCATTTTTTCCTCCAGGCGGTAGGTGATGTCGCCGCGGGTCAACAGATCGCTTAGGGCTAACTGTTTCGGCCGTCTTATGATGCAGCGGATGCGGGCCATTAGCTCCTCGTGGGCAAAGGGCTTGACCAGATAATCATCCGCGCCGCAGTCCAGCCCTGTGATTTTGTCGCCCAATTCCCCCAGGGCGGTTATCAGGATCACGGGAATATGGATTCCGGCGTTCCGGACATTTTTTAGTACCGCGAGACCGTCCATCCCGGGCAGCATCCGGTCCAACAGAACCAGATCATGGGAGCGCTGGGAGATAAAATACAGAGCGTCTTCCCCATTTTTGCAATCATCCACTTCGAATCCCTCTTTTATTAATTGCAGCTTCAGAAAATGACAGAGCTGTTCATCGTCCTCTACCAGTAAAATTCTCATTCCACCATCATCCTTTCCTCGGACATATCCCATGTATCATATCACTGTCAGGTAAAATTATAAACCGCGTACCTTAAAAGATTCTTTAATTTTCTTATAGATTCATTTAAGATTTGAGTGATAATCTGTCTGTGGAATCAAAAGTAGTGCACGCTTTTGAATATGGCATTGGAGGTATATAGAAAATGAAAAATATGCAAAAAACAGGTGCGCTTTTCCTTGCGCTGCTCCTGATCTTATCCCTGACGGGCTGCGGGAAAGGCGGTCCGTCGGATGGAGTGGTCCGCTCAGAACAGGCGGTGGGAAATGCAAAGGGAAGATATATGGAAGAAGAAATGAAACTGCCGGAGGAAGTATCCAGGGCATACCGGCTGTTTTCCCATGAGGACGGGAGCTGTTGGCTTGTATCTGCCGGCCAGGGAATCTACCGGTCCGCCGATCAGGGAAAAACCTGGGAATTACAGCAGGATTCCTGGAAAGACCGGCTGGAAGGGCAGCTTTGGGACTGCCAGATGAATCCGGACGGTTCGTGGATCGTATCTATCATGCAGATGCCGGAGAATCAGGAAGATATGTTCAACGAGGATGTGGAGCTTACGTTTGATTACTGGTTCATATCACCGGACGGAGAAGAAAAAAAGCTGGAACCGGATCAGCATCTGGAGCTCTATGGAATCCGTTTTCTGACCGGCGAGACGCTGGTTGGCTGGGATATAAAGGGAAATGTCTATGAGATCAGCTTATCGGATGGAAAGACTTCCAAATTGTTCGAAACAGGATCCTATATTTATAACATGGGAGTCGGAGACCGCTATCTGATCCCTGTATGTCAGAAATATCAAAACCAAATTTACGATGTGGAAAAAAAGGAGATGGCGGACCCGGACCCGGTACTGGGAGATTTTTTAAGTAAAGTGATAGAGACGGAGGCAGGCCGGTTCATGGACGGGGCACAGCCGTTAGAGCTCAGACAGGCGGACGGCAAGGAGGACGCCTGGTATCTGATCTGTAAGGACGGGCTGTTCTACCATGTTCTGCAGGGAGCCGTCATGCAGCAGATGATCAACGGGGAGCTGGCCACCATGGGGGACCCCTCCGTCAGAATCACCGGTATGCTGAGCAGTCAGGCGGGAGAGGAGAATCCGGAGTTTCTGGTTCTGTATGACAACTTAAGCCTGATCCGTTACTATTATGACCCTGAAATCGCTGCTGTACCGGAAAAAGAACTGAAAGTATATAGCCTGGAAGAAAATACCACCCTTCGTCAGGCGGCCTCCCTGTATCAGAAGTCCCATCCCGATGTCTATGTAAAATGTGAAACCGGTCTGTCCGGGCAGGACGGTATGACCGTCGAGGACGCGGTGAAAAATCTGAATACTGAGATTATGGCCGGAAACGGGCCGGATCTGCTTCTGTTAGACGGGCTGCCGATGAAATCCTATATAGAGAAAGGCGTCCTGGAGGATTTGACTCCTTATCTGGAAGACGGTCTAAAAGGGGGACGCTGGTTTGAGAACATCGTGAACGCCTATGCAAAGGACGGTAAAATATATGCGGTTCCCAGCCGTTTCGCGATTCCAATCATCGCGGGCCGGGAAGAAGACATCGGGCGGATAACGGATCTTGATACCCTGGCGGATACCATAGAACGCATGAGAGAAGAATATCCAAGCGGCAAACTGTTAGGGGCGGACAGCGAAATCCAGCTTCTGAACATGCTGGCGGCCGTCAGCTCTCCGGCCTGGGTGAACGGGGACGGCACGTTGAATGAAACCTCGCTGACTCAGTTTTTGACAGACGCAAAGCGCATCTGGGATGTGGAGAAAACCGGTATCTCGGAGGCAGCGGCTTTAACCGGAATGGGAGGGGAAGAAGGCTATCGGCAGGCAGCCCAGCAGGCCGGAGGCTGGTTTGCCGGATCCCAGCGTTTGGCGGCCGGGCAGATCTACAGTATAATGCTGGACTTTTCCACCGTGACCTCCGTCATCGATCAAAATCCGGGTTCATCCTTTAAGCTGTGGGAAGGCCAGAGCAAATCCGTCTTCCTGCCGTCCGGAATCGTAGGTATCCAGGCGAAATCAGAGGAAAAAGAACTGGCTGTGGATTTCTTCCAAAGCATTTTTGAGGAGGAGGCGCAGAAGATATACAGTGACGAGGGATATCCGGTGGAGAAAAATGCCTTTGAAGATATGCTGGTCAATGAAAATGATGTAAGCTTCGGAACGATGGCGGTGGATACGCCGGATGGCCTGAAAACGCTGGAATGTAAATGGCCGTTACCGGAACAGCTGGATTGGCTTCGTGAGACGGCAGGGAGCCTGACCACTCCCGGAATTACCGATGATACGATACAAAATACGGTACTGGACCTGGCGCCTGCCGCGTTAAACGGGGAAAAAACGGTTCAGGAGACGGTCTCAGAGATTCTAAAGAAGGTACAGATCTATCTTGCGGAATAAAAAGAATGTGACAAAGCCTAACAGGAGGGGGATAAGGGCCGGGTGGCTGTTTCTGGTCCCCAGCCTGGCCGGGGAAATCATCTTTGTGCTGCTTCCATTCCTGGATGTGGTGAAGAGATCCTTTACGACTGCGGTCACCGGGCAGTTTTCGGGATTTTTTAATTATAAATTAGTATTTCAAAACGAGGCTTTCAGGCTGGCGGCCGGTAACACCCTCCGGTTTACCGCGGTATGCCTGCCGCTCCTGATTATCGGCTCTTTGCTGCTGGCGGTTATGCTGTCCCGGCAGAAATACGTGCGCCTTTTGAAAAGCTGTTTTCTGTTTCCGATGGCGGTTCCGGCGGCTGCCGTGGCGCTGGTCTGGAAAATGCTGTTCGCAAGAGCAGGCCTGTTAAGCAGCGCCCTTTTAAGCCTTGGGATGCAGCCGGTGGACTGGATGAATACGGGCATGGCCTTCTGGGTGCTGGTGGTCAGTTATCTGTGGAAAAACACGGGATACACCATTATATTGTGGCTGGCCGGCATCATGAGCATACCGGACACGCTTTTAGAAGCGGCCAGGGCGGACGGCGCCGGAGAGTGGAAATGCTTTACCAAAATCATGCTGCCGAATCTAAAGCCCATGCTGTACACCATAACGGTGCTGTCGTTTTTAAATTCCTTCAAGGTATTCCGGGAGGCGTATCTGGTGGCGGGGGGCTATCCTGACGGCAGCATGTATCTGCTGCAGCATCTGTTTAACAATTGGTTTACTAATATGGAATTCGACAAAATGGCCGCCGCTGCCGTCGTGATCGCAGGTATCTTGTATCTGGCCGTCACACTTTTGCAGAAGCTGTGGGAACAGGAGGAAGCAGCATGAGAAGAAAAATCCTGTCCCTTTTATTTTTCGCCATGGCGTTTGTCATCTGTCTGCCGGTGCTCATGACGGTACTGGGGGCGTTTATGAGCGACTATGAACTGAACCGGAACCTGTCTCCGGTGCTGGCCGGTGGTAACCATATGGCCCACTGGCAGCTGCTGCCGCTCTATCCGACCCTGTCCCATTATCTGGATATGCTGCTGTGTTCTCCGGAATATCTGATGGTCTTTTGGAATTCGGCGAAAATCGTCTGCTGTATTCTGGCGGGGCAGCTGCTGGTTGGGGTGCCGGCAGCCTGGGCCTTTGCGGGATACCGGTCCAAGGGGAGCCGACGGCTGTTCCGTCTGTATGTCGTGCTGATGCTGATGCCGTTTCAGGTGACCATGTTATCCAGCTATCTGGTGTTGGATGGGCTGCAGGTATTAAATACCCATGCTTCCGTTATCCTGCCCGCTGTGTTTTCCACCTTTCCCGTGTTTTTGATCTACCGCAGTTTTTGCACAATCCCGCAGGGGATGCTGGAAGCGGCCAGAATCGACGGGGCGGGGGAGCTTCGGATTTTTTTGCATATCGGGCTGCCGCTTGGGTCCACCGGCGTGCTCTCGGCGATGGTTCTGGGATTTCTGGAATATTGGAGCATGATTGAACAGCCAATGGCATTTTTAAAAGACCCGGCGCTGATGCCGCTGTCTTTGTATCTGCCGGAAGTGCGGCCGGGGCAGATCGGAAACGCTTTTGCGGCGGCGGTAATCGCCCTGGTTCCGGCGGCGCTTGTATTTATGATCGGCCAGGATTACCTGGAACAGGGGATTATCGCGGCGGCGATGAAAGAATAGAGGAAAGGATCGGGTATGTGGAAAAATGTAAAGCAGCGGTTACAGGCTTTTAAGGAAAAGGACGGTTTCCGGATAAAGGCATTAAAAGCCCTGGGAAAATTTCTCGCGCTTTTGCTGGTATGTACCTTTCTGTCCAGGATGGTATACGCGTCTTCCCTGCCGGTTGTGGAAACGCAGCCGCGAAGGACGACTCCGATTGAGCACTGGGTAAAAGCGGACGGAAGTGTGGAAGCGTCCGACGTCCGGTCGGAGCATGTGCCGGCCGGTATCCGGATCGAGCGTATTCTGGTGCGGGAAGGGCAGCTGATTGCGTCCGGAGCGCCTATTTTACAGTTGGATACAGAGGATCTGACAGAATGGATAGAGAAACAAAAGCTTGCGATCGAGAAAATAAAAGTCCAGATGGAAGCGCTTAAGAAAAATCAAAAACTGGACCAACAGGAAAAGTCAAGGGCCATAGAGCGGGCGGAAGAAGACCTGGAGCAGGCGAGACAGTCGGGAGGAAACCAGGTTCAGGAGGCCGACGACCGGCTGGCTGAGGCGCAAGAGGCGTTAGACCGGCTGCCCTCAAAAGAAGACTATACGGCGGAAGCGCTGGAAGGGGATGAGCAGCTTCAGGCTCTGCGGGACAAAGTGGAGAGCCTCAACAATGAGCTGGAACAGCTCAAGCAGCAGGCGGGGCAGCCCGGCCGGTCCGCCGGACAGTCTGATCTGCAGCAGCCGGTGCCGGATATAGGGTCGCTCATAAATCAAAAAGAAGAGGAATGTAAGGCGGCCAAAGAAGAATACAGCCGGCAGTATGAAGCGCTGGCAGCGCAAAAGGAGCAGGAATGGGAACAGCAAAGGCAAGAGAGGAGCGAACAGGTGGAGAACCTGGAAAAGCAATGCCGGGAAGCCCGGAAAT
The DNA here is from genome assembly GCF_019042275.1 of Diplocloster agilis. Taxonomy (GTDB): domain Bacteria; phylum Bacillota; class Clostridia; order Lachnospirales; family Lachnospiraceae; genus Diplocloster; species Diplocloster agilis. The sequence goes on along the minus strand of NZ_JAHQCW010000001.1, from coordinate 64,177 downwards.
CCAGGGATGACAGCGTTAAAGCGGCAGAGCGGAACAAACAGGACGCTTCTGCGCCGATGAGAGCGGACAGCACCCTGGCATCAGCCGAACTGGAGCTGGAACAGCAGCAGGATGTTCTGGATCAATATCTGGAGCTTTTCGAACAGGACGGATGGATCAACAGCCGGTCGGACGGATTCATCACCAAACTGTCCGCCGTCTGCGGGGAACGCACGCCGGACGGAGCCATTCTGCTGTTGGCGGATGTATCGGGAAACCTGCTGTTTCAGGCTTTTGTTGACAAAGAACAGAGGAAATATCTGGAGGTGGGACAGGAGGTTACTGTAAAAATAAACGGTGTGGAAAGCGGCGGCCAGATCACCGCCATACAGGAGAACCCGGAACAAAAGGGCGGTTATCTGGTATCCGCGGACATTTCCAAGAGCGGCGGGGAGATGACACCCGGCAGCACAGGGAGCATGGAGACGGTTCAAAGAACCGGTACTTACCACACCTGTATCCCGGTCAACGCCCTGTATGAGGAGGGAAACACAAAATTTGTCTATCTGCTGGAGACGCAGAAAACAATTCTGGGAGAAGAACTGACAGCCGTGCGAAGGGATGTTACGGTTCTGGATAAAAATGAAAAGTTTGCGGCTCTGGAAGAAAACAGCCTGAGCGATGAGGATCAGGTGATCGTATCAGCGGACCGGTATCTGAGCGGGGGCGCGAAAGTCCGCCTCCAGTCGCCATGAAACGGATCGTCCGCCGGCTGGTTTTTACGGCAGGACTTGCGGCGGCGGTCTGCTGTATCTGGAGGGCGGTCATGCTCATGGCTTCGCCGGCGTATGATGAAAGGACCCGCCTGCTCGCGTTAGAAGCGCCGGTACCGGCTCCGGTTATGGAGCTGGATCAGGATGTTGGCGGCGGGGACGAATCGGATTCCGACGCGGCGGACGCAGAGGGGATACCCTATGCATTGTTTGGGGAAAAGAAGAGGCAGACACTTACGAATCCCAGCCTATGGCGTTCTGCGCAGGCAGACGTGATCTGGTTTCAGGGGCCTGCCGGAGTGATCTGTCCGGAAGCGGCCTGGTTCCCCGAGGAGGATCAAAAAGGCTGTATGATCAGCCGGAAGACGGCAATGGATCTGTTCGGCAGCACGGATGTGGCGGGACACACGGTCCAATACCAGGACATGGATTATGAGATCCGCCAGGTCCTGCCCCTGGATCTGGCCGTGATCCTTTTTCGGCCTTTGGCCAGGTCCGGGACGCCCGGTTATACGTACCGGTATCTGATCTATCAGGCGCCTCCGGGCATATCACAGGAAAAAGCAAAGCAGCAGATTATAACGCAGGTTCCATACGCCGTTACTGAGATCCGGCTCCATTGGTATAGGGTGGGAGAGCGGCTGAGTCTTGCGCTTCCCCTGGCAATCCTGTATGTGCTGCTGGTATCGGGAATCTTCCGGCGGTATCGGCCGAAGGGGACGGTTCCTCTAAGAAAGAGCCGCCGGTGGAGCAGGATGCTCATGGTAACCGGAACGGCCTGCCTGATTCTGTGGGGAACCCAACCGGCACTCCCCCAGCTTCCTTCCGGGTGGACGGATCTGAGTGCCTGGGGGAAGCTGTTTCGAAGCTGGCAGACGGAACTGTCCGATTTGATGAACACAGAGCCGGCCATGGTGCAGACGCGGATGCGGGCGCATTGGCTTCAGATACTACACTGGACGGTGTGGACGATCCCGATTGGTTTTATATTACGGTCTATCGATGGCGCCCATCGTTCCAATGGGGAATCGCAGGGCGCCTCCTAAAAAGAACAGGCACACCATGCAGAAAGCTCCAAATGGGTAAGAGCTCTGGGCGGTGTGCCTGTCTCGATTACAAAATGATGTGTTATATTACATTTTCTCGGGTTCCGGATAATCTACGCCAAAGGTTTCCACAGTGACTGTTTTCATTACCTGGGGAGTTAGCGGACGGTCGTTGTAATCCGTATCGGTTTCCGCGATCTTATTTACCACGTCCATCCCTTCCGTTACCTTGCCGAAGGCTGCGTACGAGCCGTCCAGATGGGGAGAGGTCTGGTGCATGATAAAGAACTGGCTTCCGGCGGAGTTGGGATGCATGGCCCTGGCCATGGATAACACGCCGGGAGCGTGTTTGAACTGGTTGACGAATCCGTTCTGAGCGAATTCGCCTTTGATGCTGTAGCCGGGGCCTCCCATTCCGGTGCCGTCCGGGCATCCGCCCTGGATCATGAACCCGTTGATTACCCGGTGGAAGATCAGGCCGTTGTAGAAACCGGATTTTACCAGGCTGATAAAGTTATTGACCGTATTGGGGGCGATATCGGGATATAATTCCGCTTTGATGAGGTCTCCATTTTCCATTTCAAATGTTACGATTGGATTTTGTGCCATAATTTTTGTACATCCTTTCTTTCTTACGTTATCTTATCAAGTTTACCACAAAATCGGGCTTTCCAAAACATAAATTTTCTGATATCATTTCACTTGAGATTTATACCTATGATAAAAGGAGATTTTTATCATGAATATTAATGAGATTGCAAAGCTGGCGGGAGTTTCAAGGGCGACGGTATCCAGATATTTAAATGATGGGTATGTAAGCCAGGAGAAAAGGCAGGCAATCAAAACGGTGATCGATGCGACCGGCTACACGCCATCCGTACAGGCGAAGATGCTGCGTACAAATAAAACCATGCAGGTGGGCATCGTGCTTCCGGAAATACGGTCTGATTTTGCCTGTGAGATGGGGGACGGCATGACCTCCGTGCTGGCGGAAAAAGGGTATTATATACTGTTGGGCAACGCGAAGAACAGTACAAGCAGAGAATTGGAATATTTGAATATATTCAGGAACAACCGGGTGGATGGAATTATTTTTATCCCAACCGGTTATTCGGAGGAAAAACAGAAATTTCTGGATCAGCTTACTACGCCCTGCGTCGTCATCGGGCAGCAGATGAAAGGGCACAGCTGTGTCTGCTTCGATGACTATGAGGCAGCCAGAAACATGACGGAACTGCTGGTCAGGCGGGGCAGAAGACAGTACGCTATGCTGGCGGTGTCACGGTCAAACTGGGGCGTTAAACAGGAACAGGATGGATTCCGGGCCGTTTTATCAGAACATGGCATTCCGGATGATCATATAATCATAACAGAAACCGGATACGGCATTTCGGATGGATATCAGGCCATGCGTCAGCTGCTAAGCAGGAAGCCGGAGATTGACGCAGTCTTCGTGGCGGCGGATGAGATCGCGGTGGGAGCGGTGAATGCGGTCCGGGATCTGGGCAGGCGGATACCGGAGGATATATCCGTGGTCAGTCTGGGAGACACTAAATTAGCGGAAATCATTTCGCCGAAACTGACCACCGCCCGTTATTTTTATCGGGAAAGCGGCGTGGAAGCGGCCGAGATGCTGCTGGAGATGATGGAGGGAAAGAATCTGACGGCAAGGGTGCGGAAAATGGGATTTGAAGTGATCTGCCGGGAAACCGTCTGAGTATACCCTGTAGCGTCAGCCTGCGCAAAGCAGACGGGAGGAAAATCAATATGGCAAGTACGAGAAGGCTGTCGGAAAGTGTAGCCGATGATATACGGACCATGATCACGATTGAGAAAAGGTTTTGTCCCGGGGATAAGATCCCGAACGAAAATGAGCTATCCCGGGAACTGGATGTCAGCCGGACGACCCTTCGGGAAGCCGTCCGCATTCTGATCACCAACGGCGTGCTGGAGATACGCAGAGGGCTTGGAACCTATGTCCGGGAGGAAAAGGAAACCTATGCGGGAATGGCGCTTGGAAGCCTGACGGATACGAAAGCGGGCGCCCGGGATCTGTATGAGATGCGTCTGATCTTTGAGCCGGAGGCGGCCGCGCTGGCCGCGGTCAGGGCCAGTGATCAAGAGCTGAAGCGGATCATAGGGTACGGACGGCAGGTGGAAGAACTGATCCGGGAAGGAAAAGACCGGACCAAAGCGGAGCATGCTTTTCACAAAGCGATTGCGAAAGCGACTCACAATGACTTCATGTATAAACTGATGCCGGTGCTGTATGAGGCGATCGGCAAAGGGGTGGCGCTTTCCGAGCAGAGTGAGGCGGCGGTGAAGAGTACCTTAAGCGACCACGGACTTATCATGGAATTCCTGGAGGCCAGGGATGCCCAGGGAGCCAGAAGCGCGATGAAGATCCATATCCGGCATGCTATGAAGGAACTGGGGCTTGACGCAGAGGGATAGCGTATGATAAGAAAAGTTCCCGAAGAGAAGACAGCAATAGGCGGTTATCCAAACCCAAGGATAATCGCCTTTTTTCATTCCATTGCCGGACAGCCTTAGAGATCCCCCCAACCACTATGACTGACGGGAAAAATAATTTCCTTCCAGTCAGTTGTGCTGAGAAACCATAGGACTAAAATAATGGGTAGGAAGATAAGGTGGAATAGTTTTGGAATTAATTTACAAACAGATGGCTAAAAATATAAAAAACTTAAGAGTCAGTAAGGGTCTGAGCCAGGAAAAATTAGCGGAATTAGTAGGCGTTACACCAAACTATATCTATCGCCTGGAAACAGGGCATAAGAAAATGAGTTTAAATTGTCTGCTGTCTATACTAAACGCTTTGGATATATCGGTGGATCAGATTATCCCGGCCAAAAGTACACAGGAGGATTACGAATTATCAGAAGTGCAGGACCAGCTGCTGAACATCGTAAAAGGGTGCGATGAAAATGAAATTGCATTTATCATGGAGCACATGAAAAATTTATTATACGAATTACATAAATATATCAAGCATTAGATTCCGGTTCGGCCCAAGCCAAAGCCGGTATATCCTGATAAATAGTTCCAAAGCAACTGTATACGGAAGATAAAAAAGAATTTGTTTGAATCTACTAAAGAGCGGAGTGATTATGACCAGATTAAAGAAAAAGCAGCTTATCTTCGCCGGCCTGTTCCTGCTGTTTGCGGTAACTCTTATGCTTATTTTTTTCGCCTGTATAGCGAACGGCTCAACCGTTAAACAATACAGGGAAACACCGACGGGCAATATCGGTGTCTATTCCATATGGAGAATAAAGGAAAACGGTGACTTTGAATCCCTGAAATCGGCGCGGGTTATCTATAAGAAGGCAGCCGTCACAGATACCCGCATTGTATGCTCCAATATTACAAACAGCGGGACAAACGCTTTTATCGTCATCGAGTATTTTTTACATAATCAGCAGTATTATGAAACGATAGATTATGATTTCACAGAAAACAAGTCCGATAACCAGGAGACGGATCCGGTGGAAACGTTCCTCTTTGTTCTCTCCCCTTTCGGATATCCTTTCCTGCACGCCCTTTGGCTGAAAGTGCAGGAATTCATTTGTTAAAGATATATTTCAATTGACATCATGAATTTCCTGTGATAAAGTGATAAAAATAGCAGTGCACGTAAGCGGATAAATAGCAGCCGCAAGTGCTCATAGCAATTAAACAGAAAATGCAGGGACGAGGAAGAGTAAATACTTTGCGGAATTTACAGAGAGAAGATGGCTGGTGCGAATCTTCAATTCGGGAGTATGGAAGTAGCCTCCGAGCAGTGGACCGAACGAGAGTGATCTTTAGTAGACTTCAACGGAATTTTCCACCGTTATAGGGAAAGCGGTATCGATAGTAATATCCGTACTGATAGAATCGTCTTGTCAGTTCAGGTTATTTATCCGTACTGGCAGAGTGCAGAGAGGAATCTCTGAATTTAGGTGGTAACACGGATGAAATATTCGCCCTAAGCCAAAGGTAGTTGGCTTAGGGCTTTTTTTGTTCCCCGGGAAGTGTTCCGTTGCAACAAAAATCTTTCGGGAGACCGCACAGCCGGTATTTTCCGGACTTCATAATTTTGGTTTCACTGATACAAAAAATATACACAAAAAATATGTTACAGGAGGGATGTCAGATGGAAAAAACAGAAATAGGCATAGAAGGGAATTCTGCCGGTATGCAGGACACAGGGAGGAATGGAGGAGAAATAAAAGGCGCGGAGTTGTTTGTGAAAGCCTTGATCGAGGAAGGAGTACAGACTCTGTTCGCCTATCCGGGCGGTATGGCTATCGATCTTTTTGACGCGCTGTATGGACAGAGCGAACTGGATGTGGTGCTGCCAAGACATGAGCAGGCGCTGGTTCACGAGGCGGACGGCTACGCCAGATCTACGGGGAAGACAGGAGTCTGTCTGGTTACCAGCGGCCCGGGAGCCACCAATCTGGTGACCGGTATCGCCACCGCCAACTATGACAGCGTGCCATTAGTCTGTTTCACCGGCCAGGTTCCCACGAATCTCATCGGAAACGATGCGTTTCAGGAGGTGGACATCGTCGGGATTACGAGAAGCATCTGTAAATATGCGGTTACCGTGCGTGACCGGAAAGATCTGGGCAGGATCATCAAGGAGGCATTCTACATTGCGGCATCGGGAAAACCGGGACCGGTAGTCGTAGATATCCCGAAAGATATCCAGCAGGAATTCGGCAGCAGCGAATATCCAAAAGAAGTAAACATACGCGGATACAAGCCCAACACCGGAATCCATGCAGGACAGCTAAAGAAAGCGATGGGAATACTGAACAAAGCGAAGCGGCCGGTTCTGCTGTGCGGCGGCGGAGTGAAGATCTCAGGCGCCGGAGCCCTGCTGACCCGGTTCGCGGAAAAGACCGGTATCCCGGTTATCACGACGATCATGGGAAAGGGCTGCATTCCCAGCAGCCATCCATTATATGTGGGAAATATCGGGATGCACGGAAACTACGCGTCGAATCAGGCGGTCAGCGAGTGCGATGTCCTGTTTTCCATCGGAACCAGGTTCAATGACCGGATTACCGGAAAAATCAGCGAATTCGCGCCCCACGCTTCGATTATACATGTGGATGTAGACCCGGCGTCCATCTCCAGAAACATAAAGGTCGATGTCCCTATCGTAGGCGATGCAAAAGCGGCCCTTCAGCTGATGCTTTCGGAAGCGGAGCGGCTGCAGTTGGAAGAGTGGGTACAAAAGATCGGTGATTGGAAGCAGAAATACCCGATTCGGATGGGGCAGCAGGACCAAAATCAGGATCAAAACCAGAATCACAGATCAAACGGGAAGCAGACTCTGACGCCGGAACGGATTCTTCGTTCGATCAATACCATGTTTCCAAAATCTATCGTTGTGACCGACGTAGGACAGAACCAGCTCTGGACTACTCAATACCTGGAACTGGATGAGAACCGGCAATTACTGACTTCAGGAGGGCTTGGCACTATGGGCTACGGATTTCCGGCCGCCATCGGCGCAAAAATCGGCAATCCCGACACGGATGTGATCTGCATCAGCGGAGACGGCGGTATGCAGATGAATCTTCAGGAGATGGCCACGGCTATGGCTCTGGAACTTCCGATTATCATCTGCGTGATGAACAACGGGTATCTGGGAAATGTCCGCCAGTGGCAGGAGATGTTCTACAACCGCCGGTATTCCAGCACCTGCCTATGCTACCGGAAAAGCTGTAAGAGAGACTGCCTGAATCCGGATAAATGCTGCCCCAAATATCTTCCGGACTATGTAAAGCTGGCAAAAAGCTATGAAGCCAAAGGTATCCGGGTAGAATCCGGGGAAGATATAGAAGCCGCTTTGACAGCGGCCAGGGAAAATAAGAGCGGTCCCACTTTAATAGAATTTATCATTGAAAGAGAAACCAACGTCCTGCCCATCGTTCCGGGCGGCAACGCATTGAGCGATATGATTATGGAAGCATAGGAGGAAAAACGGATGAAAAAAAGATGGATATCCCTGTTTGTAGAAAATGATATCGGAGTGCTGGCCAAAATATCCGGCCTGTTCTCAGGAAAGGCATACAATCTGAACAGCCTGACGGTGGGGGAGACCGAAGATCCCACGGTATCCAGAATGACCATCAGTCTGACCAGCGACGATTTGACCTTTGAACAAATCAAAAAACAGCTGAACCGCAGTGTGGAGGTCATCAAGGTCGTGGATTATACCGACATCCCGATTCACAAAAAAGAGCTGATGTTCATAAAGGCTGGAAACCTGAGTGTGGAGGAATGTGAGGAAATATTCCGGATCGCGGAAGTGTTCCGGGTTCGGATCAAAGACTATGGAAAAAATACCGTCATTCTGGAGTGCCTGCAGACGGAAAATAGAAACAGTGACTTGATGCGGCTGCTGGCGGATCGCTTTGGAAACAGAATCGAGGTGGTCCGCGGAGGAAGCGTGGCGATCGAGGCGGTCAGTATGTCTGAGCGGTAGCGGAGTCGCTGTGGAAGAGGAAGGCATGGAGGCGGCGGGGGTGCGCTTCGGGGGGAGTATAGGGGACGGCAGGCCCTACAGGCGGAACATCCGCTTTGGCCGGTCCGGGGCGGAGAAGTGGCCCTGATCCGGGGCGGTGGGCTGTTCGCCGGCTGCTGCTAAACAAAAAACCGGGGGATGGGAGCAGGAACCGGGTCTATTCGCCAGGAACGCCGGATGCGTTCCCGGCTCAGAGACCCTTGCACGTCGGCGTGGAACGCCGCCGCGCATCCTGCCCCCATCCCCTCGGTTTTTTGTTAAGCAGCAGCACGGCCGCCCAATGCCCCGGATCAGGGCCACTTCTCCGCCCCGGACCGGCCAAAGCGGATGTTCCGCCTGTAGGGCCTGCCGCCCCCTATACTCCCCCCGAAGCGCACCCCCGCCGCCTCCATGCCTTCCTCTGCTCAATGGCCAGGTTTGGTAGAAGGGGAAGGTGGGAGGGGAGGAGGTTTGATTAGATTTGGCTATGGTTTGGGTTAATATTACTACTCTGAAAGGTTGTGGGGATTTTGAAAATACGGATGTATGATGACTATGTTGACATGGTATGTCATATGTGATAGCATACATAATATCTATTGTATATTAGAACAGTGTGGAAGAAAGGGGAAAGTGAAATGAGAAGCGACCGGATCAAGAAAGGAATGGAGGCGGCGCCGCAGAGAGCGCTGCTGTATGCGCTGGGACTTACGGAGGAGGAGATGGAGAGGCCTTTGATTGGCATTGTGAGTTCCTGGAATGAGATCGTGCCGGGACATATGAACCTGGATAAGATTGTGGAGGCGGTAAAACAGGGGGTAGCCATGGCCGGAGGAGTGCCGGTGGTGTTTCCGGCCATTGCAGTCTGTGACGGTATCGCTATGGGACATGAAGGGATGAAGTATTCCCTGGTAACCAGGGAGCTGATCGCGGACAGCACGGAAGCGATGGCGATGGCGCATCCCTTTGACGGCCTGGTCATGATTCCAAACTGTGATAAAAATGTACCGGGTCTTTTGATGGCCGCGGCCAGGCTGAACCTACCTTCAATCTTTGTGAGCGGCGGCCCGATGCTGGCCGGAAGAAACGGAGGGGAAAGGATCAGCTACTCCGATGTATCCGAGGTGGTAAGCCGGTATATATCGGGAGAGGTGAAAGAAAAGGAAGTCAAAGACTGTGAGCGGAACGCCTGTCCCACCTGCGGTTCCTGTTCCGGGATGTTCACGGCGAACAGTATGAACTGCCTGACCGAGGTACTGGGCATGGCGATGCCCGGAAACGGTACGATACCCGCCGTCCACTCGGAGCGCTTAAGGCTGGCAAAGCGCACAGGCATGCAGATTCTGAAATTGGTAGCACAGGATATAAAACCGAGGGACATTATGACCCGGGAAGCCTTTTTAAATGCTCTGACCATCGATATGGCTCTGGGATGCAGCACGAACAGCATGCTCCATCTGCCGGCTATCGCTCATGAGTGTGATATTACCCTGGATCTGGATCTCGCAAATGAGATCTCAGAGAAAACGCCGAACCTCTGCCATCTGGCCCCGGCCGGTCCCCACTACGTCGAAGACCTGAACCGGGCGGGAGGAATCCGCGCCGTCATGCACGAGATCAGCAAACCGGGCCTGCTACATACGAACCTGATGACCTGCACTGGCCGGACCATAGCAGAAAATATAAAAGACTGTGAAATCAAGGACCCGGAAGTAATCCGTCCGTTCCAAAACCCATACAGCCCTACCGGAGGGATCGCCGTCCTAAAAGGCAATCTGGCCCCGGACGGCTGTGTGGTCAAGCGTTCGGCCGTCTCCCCGGAAATGATGAAACACACGGGAAGAGCCCGGGTATTCAACAGTGAAGAAGAAGCCCTCCAATCCATCTACCAGGGCCTCATCCGCCCCGGCGACATCATCGTCATCCGGTACGAAGGCCCCAAAGGCGGTCCTGGCATGCGTGAAATGCTCAATCCCACCTCCGCCATCATGGGAAGCGGACTCGGCAGCAGCGTAGCCCTAATCACCGACGGCCGGTTCTCCGGCGCCACCCGGGGCGCCGCCATAGGCCACGTATCCCCCGAAGCCGCCCTGGGAGGTCCCATCGCCCTGATCGAAGAAAACGACCAAATCGAAATCGACATCCCCACCCACACCATCCACCTAGCGGTACCCGATCAAATCCTAAAGGATCGAAAAACCCGCTGGACCCCACCCACCCCAAAAGCAAAAGTCGGCTACCTAACCCGCTACGCCAAAAGCGTAACCTCCGCCAACACCGGAGCAATCTTACAATAATCCCACCATCGCCCTCCCCCTCCGTCATTTTTTTGCAGGCGGAGCAGGGCGGGAAGCAGGCAGGCTGAGGCGCGGATGTAAGATCAGGCGGCATATGGTTTGGATGCGGTAGTTTTCGTAAGGGGAGACCGGCCGGGGCTTCTGTATCGTTGGGAGTGCATTGAGAGGTCTTATGGATTTCTTATAGGGCAGAATTTTAGCCAAGCCCGGGGCCGGACAGTGTCTGAGCGAATGCGAGTTTGTCCGGCCCCGGGCTGTCCTGGCTAAAATCCTGGCCTATTAGAAATCCGAAGCCCCCTCGAACGCACCCCCCAACGATACCGAAGCCCCGGCCGGCCTCCCCTTACGAAAACTGCCGCATCCAAACCATATGCCGCCTGATCTTACACCCGCTGCCTCAGCCTGCCTGCTTCCCGCCCTGCTCCGCACCCCCACCAAAAAAATGTTGCTATTTGTCTAAAGGAATGGTATGTTCTATGTAAATTCATTTGTTAGGAGTTTAAACATATGCTAAAAGGAGTCATCTTTGATATGGACGGCGTGATCATCAACAGCGAGCCGGTTCATTATGAAGCTTACCGGCAGGTGTTGGAAGAGCTGGGATGTGAAGAAGAATATACCTATGAGATTTACCAGAAGACGGTGGGCTCCACCCAGTACCGGGTAGTGGAAGAAATAATAAACCGGTTCGGGCTTACGCTGAGCGTGGAGGAGATCCAGGCCAGAGGGCTGAAAAAGCAGAGTGAGATATTTAAGACGGAAGGTTATCCGCCGGTACCGGGCGCGGTGGAATTAATCCGGAAACTGCACAATGCGGGATTGAAGCTGGCGGTGGCCTCCTCTTCCGTGGAAGCTTTGATTGAGGAATCGATCCGGGGGATCGGGGTAACGGAATACTTTGACCGGATGGTCAGCGCGGACACGCTGGATAAGCCGAAGCCGGAACCGGACGTATTTTTGTTGGCGGCGCAGGAGCTGGGCCTCTCCCCGGATGAGTGTATTATTATAGAAGATTCTGAGAACGGGGTGCTGGCGGCGAAGGCGGCCGGGATTCCCTGCGTCGGTTATATCAACCCGGATTCCGGGAAACAGGATTTAAGCGCGGCGGATATCCTGGTGGAAGGATTTGAGGAAATCGATGAGGAATTTATGGTCAGAGTGTGGAAGAGAGCCCACGGAGAACCATGAACGATCGCGGTGACGAAACGTCTGCTGATCCGGGAAATTACGCCGGATGATGTGGATGCGCTTTACCGGATTTACGGGGATGAGCGGGTTACCAGATATATTCCCGGGCTGCAGAAAGACCCTGAGGAAGAACGCAGGCTGACGAAGGCCTATATAGAGAGCGCGTATGCTTTTTATGGATTCGGGCTGTGGGTGGTGCTCGAACGTTCCACGGGAAGACTGATTGGACGGGTGGGATTAACGCCCCGGCAGATGGGGGACTGCTGTGTATTGGAATTGGGCTATGTGATCGATGCCGGGTGCTGGAGACAGGGATATGCGGCGGAGGCCTGCGAGGCGGCGATCCGGTATGCGCGGGAAGAACTGGACTGCGGGGAACTGAACGCATTTATCAGGATAGAAAATACGGCCTCCATCGCCCTGGCCGAGAAACTGGGCTTCCGGTATTTTGACCGTTGGGAGCAGGACGGATTTCAATTCGTATGGTATGTGAAGGATTTGTGTGATACACTTTATAATATGGAATAAAGGAGGCTATACTTATGAGATATCGCTTATCAAGCATTTTATGGGGCGTTGCGTTCATCGTCGCAGGCATCGGGTTCGCGGGAAATGTTCTGGGCCTGTGGAGCTTCAGCCTGTTTTTTGACGGATGGTGGACTTTATTTATCATTGTCCCCTGTGTGATCAGTATGATTCAGAACCGGCCCAATGCGGGAAATATTTTCGGAGTGTGCGTCGGTATCATGCTGCTTTTGTCGGCGCAGAATGTATTTTCCAGCCGGGTGATGTGGGGCATGATGTTCCCGGTGGTTTTAGTTGTAATTGGAATTAATTTTCTGGTTCGGAGTAATCGAAATCAATATCGTGGCAATACTTATCAGGGGAATTCCTATCAGGACGATACTTATCAGGGAGGCTACCGGGGCGGTCCGAAGAGCAGCGCGGGCAAGGCAGAGGGCTTCGACGGGTCACAGCAGGGGCAGCAGGCCGGACAGGGCGGTTATTCCGGACAGGGCAGCTATTCCGGTCAGAGTGCGTATACCGGTCAGAGCGCATATACCGAGGATACGGGAAAAAGCGGCAGCTATCAGCCTCATATGGAAGCGGGAGTCCCTCAGTTTTCAACCGTATTTAACGGGAGAAAAATAAGCTATAATAATGAAGTGTTCCAGGGGGCTGTGCTTCATACCGTGTTCGGCGGCATGGACCTGGACATTCGGAATGCAATCATCGATCAGGACGTACTGATCAAAGTGAATTCTATATTCGGAGGCATCGATATTCTGGCTCCGGATGACGTGCTGATCATGGTGAAAGACCAGTCCTTCTGCGGCGGTGTTTCCAACAAAAAAAGTCCTCCCTACGGAACGCCCAGAGCAGTCGTCTATATAGACGCCCAGTGTGTATTCGGCGGTGTGGATGTAAAATAAGGACAAAAGATTGCATTTTTTGAGGAATCTCATTATAATAAATAGATAACCGAAAAAAGTGGTGGGCATAAATGGGAGAAAAATCTGAATTTCAGATACCGGCGGATAAGCTCAAAGAGATCGAGAGCTGTGTAAAAGCGCCGGCTGAATTTACCAGTCCGGATGTACTGTATGACGAATTGATTGCCAGTGTGAAAAAATATCATCCGTCCACAGATATATCCATCATAGAAAAAGCATATAAAACTGCCAGGGAAGCGCATAAGGACCAGGCGAGAAAATCGGGTGAGCCGTATATTACTCACCCTCTTTGTGTTGCAATCATACTGGCGGATCTGGAGTTAGACAAAGAGACCATCGTGGCGGGGCTTCTGCATGACGCGGTGGAAGATACGATTATGACGGTGGAAGAGGTAGCGGCCGGTTTCGGCAATGAGGTCGCTCTTTTAGTGGACGGGGTCACCAAGTTGGGACAGCTGTCATACAAGGCGGATAAGGTCGAGGTACAGGCGGAGAATTTAAGAAAAATGTTCCTGGCTATGGCAAAGGACATCCGTGTTATACTGATCAAACTGGCGGACCGCTTGCACAATATGCGTACGCTCCAGTACATGAAGCCGGAGAAACAGAAGGAAAAAGCAAGGGAGACCATGGATATCTATGCTCCTATCGCGCAGCGGCTGGGTATTTCCAAGGTGAAGGTGGAGCTGGATGATCTGGCCTTAAAATATCTGCAGCCGGATGTGTACTATGATCTGGTGGAGAAAATCGCGCTTCGCAAAAGCGCCAGGGAAGAGTATGTGCAGAGTATCGTGGATGAGGTACAGACGCATATTATCAAGGCCGGTATCCGGGCCGACGTGTCCGGGCGGGTCAAACATTTCTTCAGTATATATAAGAAAATGGTGAATCAGGATAAGACCCTGGATCAGATATACGATCTGTTCGCGGTGCGCATTATCGTGGATACGGTCAAGGACTGCTACGCGGCGCTAGGCGTCATTCATGAAATGTACAAACCGATCCCGGGCCGGTTCAAGGATTATATCGCCATGCCGAAGCCGAATATGTACCAGTCTCTTCATACAACCCTGATCGGACCGACCGGTCAGCCTTTTGAGATACAGATTCGGACATATGAAATGCACCGGACGGCGGAATATGGTATCGCCGCCCATTGGAAATACAAAGAATCCTCCGATGGCAAGAAGAGCGTGGCGGACCAGGAAGAAGAAAAATTAAGCTGGCTGCGTCAGATTCTGGAATGGCAGCGGGATATGTCGGATAACCGGGAGTTCATGAGCCTGTTAAAGAGCGACCTGGATCTGTTCTCCGACAGCGTGTATTGCTTTACTCCGTCGGGAGACGTGCAGAATCTGCCCGCCGGTTCCACGCCCATCGATTTCGCTTACAGCATTCACAGCGCGGTGGGGAATAAGATGATCGGCGCCAAGGTAAACGGCAAGCTGGTCAATATCGACTATGAGATCCAGAACGGCGACCGGATCGAGATCCTTACCTCCCAGAATTCCAAAGGGCCCAGCCGGGACTGGCTGGCTATTGTCAAGAGCACGCAGGCAAAAAATAAGATCAATCAGTGGTTTAAAAACGAATTCAAGGAAGAAAATATCACTCGCGGCAAGGACATGGTGAATCAGTACTGTAAAGTTAAGAGCATCAACCAGAGCGAGATTATGAAACCGGAATTCCAGGAAGTGGTTCAGCGCAAATACGGCTTCCGAAACTGGGATTCGGTGCTGGCGGCCATCGGCCACGGCGGTTTAAAGGAAGGGCAGGTAGTCAACCGTCTGCAGGAAGAGCGGCAGAAGACCCTGAAAAAAGAGATTACCGATGAAAAGATCCTGGAGACGGTCTCCGAGGTCAAGGATAACCGGATCCGTATCGCCAAATCCAAGAGCGGTATTGTGGTCAAGGGCATCCACGATGTGGCGGTGCGTTTCTCCAAATGCTGCAGTCCGGTTCCGGGAGACGAGATTGTAGGTTTCGTCACCAGAGGCCGGGGCGTGTCCATTCACAGGACGGACTGCGTCAATGTGATTAATCTGCCGGACAGCGACCGGGTGCGCCTGATCGACGCAGAGTGGCAGCAGCCGGATGAGGCGGGCGGCAACGGCCTGTATCTGGCGGAGCTTAAGATATACGGCAGAAACCGGATGGGACTGCTGGTGGATGTATCCAAGATATTTACAGAGCAGCAGATTGACATGACTTCGATCAATGTAAGAACCAGCAAGCAGGGAACCGCAACGATCAATGTCACGTTTAACATAACCGGGCGGGAGCAGCTGATCCAGGTGACCGACAAGCTGCGCCAGGTAGAGGGAATCATGGATATCGAACGGACCACCGGCTGACGTGGTCCTATGTGAAAGAATGAGGTGTTGAGGCAATGGGAGCACTGGAAATTAAAACATATCCGGTGGGTATGCTTTCTACCAACTGCTATTTTCTGATTCGTAAGGATACCAGGCAGACGGTAATCATAGATCCGGGAGCAGACGCAGAGCGGCTGAAAGTCAAGATCGAGGAGCAGCAGTTGGAACCGCAGGCCATCCTTCTGACCCATGCCCACGCGGATCATATCATGGGTGTGGAATATTTAAAGAATGCCTATCAGATTCCGGTCTATATACACGAGGCGGACAGCGAGACGCTCCGGTATGCGGACAGGAATTTGTCTGTCATGTTCGGCGCTGACATATCGTTAAAAGCGGATGTCTGCCTGAAGGATCAACAGGAGCTAACATTAGCGGGTTTTGAAATCCGGGTTCTGTTCACACCGGGGCATACGGCCGGGGGCTGTTGTTATTATCTGCCGCAGGAGCATGCGCTGATGTCGGGGGATACGCTGTTTTATGACAGCATCGGACGGACGGATTTTCCGGGGGGAAGCATGTCGGAGCTGCTTCGTTCTGTGGGGGATAAGCTGATGACCCTTCCGGATGAGACGGATGTCTATCCGGGACATGGAGAGCCGACGACGATCGGACGGGAGAGAGAATATAATGCCTGGATTCGGTGAACGGGTCCGGGCTTAATTAGGTCTTCCTGAAGGGGGGCCTGAGAGGGGCCGGGAGGAGAGGAAAGCGGCGGGGCCTTGCGGGGATGGGCTGCAAATCTCGTGGGGCCAAATCGCTTCGGCCGGACCTAAGAACGGATAACTCCGATGGAGGGAGAACCTCTTATTGGCATAGCCCGGGACAAACTCGCCAAAATGCGGCTCGGACAGTGTCCCGGACTCTGCGAGGTTCTCCCTCCATCTGCGTAATCCGTTCTAAGGTCCGGTCTCAAGCGATTTGGCCCCACGAGATTTGCAGCCCATCCCCGCAAGGCCCCGCCGCTTTCCTCTCCTCCCTACTCTTTAGCAGGCTGGGAGTGAGGAGGATGATTGTTATAATAGGTTTAGCGGCGGTAGCGGTGGGTATAGATGGGGTTGTTTCTTAATGGTATTAGGTTTAGATGAGATTTTTATCCGGTTAATGGGGTTGTTCGGTTTAATGGGTTTATTCAATTTGATGGGTTTATCCAATTTAATGGATTTATTCAGTTTGATAGGTATATTCAGTTGATGGGTATATTCAGTTAATGGGTTTATTCAATTTGATGGGTTTTGAAAATTTAGAGTATGTGGAGTTATAGGGATGATTACAATTCAATTTGGTAATAGGGAGTTTTTGAATGAGATTTTTCCGCTGGTGAAGTCGTTTTTTCCGGGTGAGGATGTTGTGGTGACGGATGAACCGGTGGAAGAGGCAGAGGTGCGGATTTTGCTTTTGTATCTGCCGGGGGTTATTGTGATTCAAGTGAATGGGGATGACGGGGGTTTTAGAGAGGTTACGGTTCCGCGTAATGACGGGGATCGGATGGAGACGAAGAATGAATGTAAGCGGGCGGTGTATCGTCTGCTTTCGGAATATACGCAAAGGGAGCTGCCCTGGGGGAGCCTGACCGGGATACGGCCGACGAAGATCGCGCTTTCTATGCTGATGGAAGGGCGTAGGAATGTGGAGATTGCGCAGAGGATGCGGGAGGAGTATTTGGTCAGCAGGGAGAAGACCGCGTTGGCTATAGCGATCGCGAACCGGGAACTGCATATTTTGAAGGATATTGATTATGAGGAAGGGTATAGTTTGTACGTGGGAATTCCGTTTTGTCCCAGTACCTGTCTTTACTGTTCTTTTACGTCTTATCCGATTTCCGGGTGGGAGGATCGGATTGAGGAGTATTTGAGGGCGCTGTTCCGGGAGATTGACGGGGTCTCTGAGATGTGCGGGCATAAGAAGCTGAATTCTATTTATATGGGAGGAGGCACGCCTACAACTCTTGCGCCGGAACAGATGGACCGGCTGCTTACCAGACTGGAGGAGAGGTTTTCTTATGAGCATCTGCTTGAGTTTACGGTGGAGGCGGGGAGGCCTGACAGCATTACCAGAGAGAAGCTTAAGGTGCTGAGAAGACATGGAATCAGCAGGATTTCTGTTAATCCGCAGACGATGAATCAGCAGACCTTGGATGTGATCGGACGCCGGCATACGGTGGAGCAGACCGTGGAGGCTTTTTATATGGCCAGGGAGCTGGGGTTTGATAATATTAATATGGATATTATTATGGGGCTGCCCGGGGAAGGAGTGGCGGAAGTCACTCATACGTTGGAAGTGCTTAAGGAATTGGACCCAGATAATATTACGGTTCACTCGCTGGCGATTAAGAGAGCGGCCAGGCTTAATATGTTCCGGGAGGAGTATCGGGATCTGAAGATCGAGAATACGGAGGAGATTATGAATCTGGCTTCCCGGACCGCTCAGGAGATGGGAATGGAGCCCTATTACCTGTACCGGCAGAAGAATATGGCGGGAAATTTTGAAAATGTTGGCTATGCAAAGGTTGACAAAGCCGGAATTTACAATATACTTATGATGGAAGAGATGCAGACCATCATGGCTCTGGGAGCGGGAAGCGTCAGCAAGCTGGTGATTCCCTCACAGAACCGGATCGAGCGGTGCGGTAATGTCAAGGATGTGCCCACTTATATCGGCAGAATTGAGGAGATGCTTGAGCGCAAGCGGAATCTTCTGGCCGATGGAGGATAGGAATGGGTAGTATGGAGACGAATCTGGAAAAAAAGTATTTCTTACAACAGGATGTGTCCGATGGTATCAGCCACGCGATCTGCGTCAGCTGTCTGGCGGGAAGACTGGCCGCCATGCTTCAGGAAGAGCAGACGGTGTGCTATGATCTGGCTGTGGCCGGAACGATACATGATATCGGGAAGATCAAGCTGTCTTCTTATCTGTATGGCAGAGATGAGGAAGCGCTGGATGTGGAGCAGATGAAATACATCCATCAGCACACGGAACTGGGGTATGAGATCGCCAGGGAGCATGGCTATCCGGAACATATCCAGCAATGGATTTTGCATCACCATGAAAATTACGACGGTTCCGGGTATCCGTTTCATTTAAAAGGGGAAGAGATTCCCTACGGCGCCAGGATCTTGAGAGTCTGCGACGTATTCGCGGCGCTTACGGCGGACCGGCCGTACCGCAGGGCATTTGACCTGGAGACGGCGATGGAACTGATGATAGAGGAAATAAAGAATTTCGATATGCGGATATTTTTGGCTTTTCAGCGGATGGTCCATGAGGAAGATATAAACGGGCTGTTAAACCAAAAGGATCTGCAGGTGGAAATACAGGAGGGAAAATTATGATAACACAGGCACCTAGAGGAGTACAGGACTGGTACGGCGAGGATATGCACCGGCGTGCGGTCGTGGAGAAGATTGCCAGGGATCTGGCCAGAACTTATAATATCACGGAAATTATTACCCCCGTTTTCGAGCATACGGTGTTATTTCAGCGGGGCGTGGGCGAGACCACCGATGTGGTGCAAAAGGAGATGTATACCTTCGAGGACAAAGGGGGAAGAAGCATTACTCTGAAGCCGGAAGGTACCGCGGGGGTTATGCGTGCGTATCTGGAGCACAATCTGTATGCCAATCCCCAGCCTGTGAAGTTTTATTATGTAACCCCGGCGTTCCGGTATGAAAAACCCCAGAGCGGGCGGCTGCGCCAGCACCATCAGTTCGGCGTGGAGTTCGTGGGCGCCAAAAGCCCGTTGGCGGAGGTAGAGGTAATCAGCCTGGTTGCGGCTCTTATTAAGAAACTGGGGCTGAAAGATGCGAAGCTTCATATCAACAGCATCGGCTGCAAGGACTGCCGGAAGACCTATAACGACGCGCTGCTTAAGTACCTGTCCGAGCATGAAAGCGAGCTGTGCGAGACCTGCCGGGAACGGATGAAGACGAACCCGCTGCGGGTCATCGACTGTAAGGTGGACAGCTGTAAGAAGATTGTCAAAGATGCGCCCAGAACTATTGATTATCTGGATGAGGAATGCCGGAACCATTTTGAAGAACTGCAGGCGCTGCTGACGGAGCTCAATATTCCCTATGAGATCGACACGGGCATCGTCCGGGGCCTGGACTATTATACAAAAACGGTATTTGAGTTCGTGAATTCCGAGGGCTTTACGCTGTGCGGAGGCGGCCGGTACGACGGGTTGATTCATGAGATCGACGAGAAGCAGGACATCCCTTCCGTGGGATTTGGCATGGGAATCGAACGTATTCTATATTTTCTGGACAAAGAGGGCGTGGATCTGCCACCCATGGATGTGCCGGAGTTATACGTAGGGATTCTTGGTAAAGATGCGCGGGCCAAAGCATATCGTCTGGTCAATGAGATAAGATCTCACGGCATCATCGTGGAAACCGACTATCTGGACCGCAGCGTGAAAGCGCAGATGAAATATGCCAACAAAATCGGCGCGAAGAAAACCGTAATCATCGGCAGCGACGAGCTGGCTAACAATAGAGCAGTGGTAAAGGATATGCAGTCCAAGGAGCAGACAGAGGTGGCTTTGGATGAGATACCGGGACTGTTTGTGTAAGAAATTAGGGATTTGTAGAAAATGGTTAGACCGAAAATTCGGTAAAATGGGAAGATTCGGTAAAGTCGGAAAATTCGTTAAAGTCAGAAAATTCGTTAAAGTCAGGAGAATAAGAAAGATATGGCAGAGGCAATGAAGGGGCTGCACAGGACCCACAGATGTACAGAAGTGAGCAATCAGAATATTGGTGAAACCGTAACCGTCATGGGATGGGTACAGAAACGGCGGAATCTGGGAAGCATGATCTTTGTGGATTTAAGAGACCGTTCCGGTTTACTGCAGGTAGTATTTGAAACAAAAGATATCGGAGAGGAAGGATTCGCCAAAGCGGAAAAGCTGAGAAATGAATTCGTGATCGCCGCGGTCGGCCGTATCGAGAAGAGAGCCGGGGCTGTGAACGAGAACCTGGCGACCGGGGATATCGAGCTGCGGGCCACGGAGCTTCGGATCTTATCCGAATCGGAGACGCCTCCGTTCCCCATCGAGGAGGATTCCCAGACCAAAGACGAGCTGCGTTTAAAATACCGCTATCTGGATCTGCGCCGTCCGGATCTTCAGAGAAACCTGATCTTAAGAAGTAAAGTGGCCACTCTGGTCAGAAACTTTCTGGCGGAAGAGGGCTTTCTCGAGATAGAAACTCCTATCCTGGGAAAAAGCACGCCGGAGGGAGCCAGGGATTACCTGGTGCCAAGCCGGATCCACCCCGGAAAGTTCTACGGACTTCCCCAGTCCCCCCAGCTGTTTAAGCAGCTGCTGATGTGTTCCGGATATGACCGGTATTTCCAGATCGCCAAATGCTTCCGGGACGAAGACCTGCGGGCCGACCGGCAGCCGGAATTTACCCAGATCGATATGGAATTATCCTTTGTGGACGTGGACGATGTGATCGATGTCAACGAAAGGCTGCTGGCCCGTGTATTCCAAGAAGCGATCGGTGTGGAGGTGCCCCTTCCGATCCCGAGAATGACCTGGCAGGAAGCTATGGACCGTTTCGGTTCCGACAAACCCGATACCCGTTTCGGCATGGAGCTGGTGGATGTATCGGAAGTGGTCAAAGGCTGCGGCTTCGGTGTCTTCATAGGCGCGCTTGATAACGGAGGCAGTGTCCGCGGCATAAATGCCGAAGGGCAGGGCGCGATGCCCAGAAAGAAAATCGATGCGCTGGTCAACCTGGCAAAAGATTACGGCGCGAAAGGCCTGGCCTATCTGGCGGTCAACGAGGACGGAACCTACAAGTCCTCCTTTGCTAAATTTATGACCGAAGAGGAGCTCAGCGCCCTGGTGCAGGCTATGCAGGGAAAACCCGGGGATCTGCTGTTGTTTGCTGCCGATCAGAACAAAGTCGTTTACGACGTATTGGGCAGCCTGCGGCTGGAGCTGGCGAAGAACCTGGGATTGTTAAACAAAAACCAGTTCAATTTCCTCTGGGTAACGGAATTCCCTCTGTTAGAGTGGTCCGAGGAGCAGAACCGTTTTGTGGCCATGCATCATCCGTTTACCATGCCTATGGAAGAAGACCTGGAGCTTCTGGACACCGATCCAGGAAAGGTACGCGCCAAAGCCTACGACATCGTACTCAACGGTACCGAGCTGGGCGGCGGAAGCGTCAGAATCTTCCAGAATCATGTGCAGGAGAAGATGTTCGAGATCCTGGGCTTCACCATGGAGGATGCCTATGAGCGTTTCGGCTTCCTTCTGAACGCCTTCAAATACGGTGTTCCGCCTCACGCGGGCCTGGCCTATGGTTTCGACCGTATGCTGATGCTGATGGCCGGGGAGGACAGCATCCGGGAAGTTATCGCCTTCCCGAAGGTAAAAGACGCTTCCTGCCTGATGACGGAAGCGCCCAACGTAGTAGACTTAAAACAGCTGGATGAGCTGAGCATTGCCATCCAAGCCGAAGAATAACAAAAGGGGACATGTCCAAATCAGTTTGGGACATGTCCCTTTTTGTTAATTGGACAAACCAGAGAACTTCAGGATAAGGAAGATCCCGGTGGCCAGTTCAACAAGAAAGATAACCGGAATCCCTATCGTGAAGGACTTATGCTTCGTCTTATGCCGGAAGACACTCATGCCGATTCGGGCGCCGATGCTGCCTCCCAATATAGCAGACAAAAACAGCATTTTTTCCGGGATGCGCCATTTGTGGCGGATGGCTTTGGATTTATCGATGCCCATCAGAGCAAAGCCCACGAGATTGATCAATAATAGATAGGCGAGAATCCAGAAACGGTAATCAAGTAAAAAATTCATAGTATACTCCTTTGACAATAATCATGCAATTTATGTATAAACATTCTTTATTTATAACCACAGCTTATCATGAGCCCCCTAACTTTTCAATGAAAACCTATATTCCATTCTCATCCGCGGTATGTTATAATCTCACTAGAGTGAATAAGCATACAGGAGGAAAAGTAATGTATTCTTTAGATGAAGTCAAAGCAGTGGATATGGAAGTTGCGCAGGCTATTACGGACGAAATGGAACGCCAGAACAGTCATATCGAGCTGATCGCATCCGAGAACTGGGTAAGTAAAGCCGTGATGGCGGCCATGGGAAGTCCGATGACGAATAAATATGCGGAAGGATATCCCGCGAAGCGGTATTATGGCGGATGCGAATGTGTGGATGTGGTGGAGAATCTGGCCATCGAACGCGCGAAAGAACTGTTCGGCTGCGATTATGCCAATGTACAGCCCCATTCGGGAGCCCAGGCGAATATGGCAGTGTTCTTTGCCATGCTGGAGCCTGGTGATACCTTCATGGGGATGAACCTGGACCACGGCGGTCATTTGACCCATGGAAGCCCCGTGAATATGTCCGGAAAATATTTTCATGTGGTGCCTTATGGCGTGAATGATGAAGGATTCATCGATTATGACGAGGTGCGCCGGATCGCGCTGGAAGCGAAACCGAAGTTAATCGTGGCGGGAGCCAGCGCCTACGCAAGGACTATTGATTTTAAGAAATTCCGCGAGATCTGCGATGAGGTTGGGGCTTACCTGATGGTAGATATGGCTCACATCGCCGGCCTGGTGGCAGCGGGTCTTCATCCAAGCCCTATCCCGTATGCAGATGTGGTTACCACGACGACCCATAAGACTTTGAGAGGCCCCAGAGGCGGTATGATCCTGGCTAACGAAGAGGCGGCTAAGAAATTTAATTTCAACAAGGCGATATTCCCTGGCATCCAGGGAGGCCCGCTGATGCATGTGATAGCGGCCAAAGCCGTATGTTTCAAGGAAGCCCTGTCGGACGAGTTCAAAGCATATCAGCAGCAGATCGTCAAGAACGCACAGGCTCTTAGCAAAGCGCTGATGGAACGCGGTATTAAGATCGTATCCGGAGGAACGGATAATCATATGATGCTGGTCGATCTGACCAATCTGGACCTGACCGGAAAAGAAACTGAAAAATTACTGGATGAAGCGCATATCACATGTAATAAGAATACAATTCCCAATGATCCCAAATCCCCGTTTGTTACCAGCGGTATCCGCCTGGGGACGCCTGCCGTCACCAGCCGGGGGCTCAACGAGGAGGATATGGTACAGATCGCGGAGGCGATTTCCATCATGCTGCATGAGAAGGATGCCGGCAAGGAGAAGGCGATGGCAATCGTTAAGAAGCTGACGGATCAGTATCCGCTGATTGGGTAATTTCTAAAAATACACAGGTCCTGCTGAAGAGGTGATGACACTACTCAGCAGGACCTCCGTTTATAATTTATTTAGATTAATCAAAAGACTTTGGTGTTTCTGATGATTACACTTCGGATTACTACAGTAATTTCTTACCAGCTATCTTCTATGGCCATGGAGGATAGCTATTTGCTATTCTGATGATTATCTATGTAAGCAAGTGCTGTAAAAATTATCAGCACGAATGTTAACACTTCAAGTGTATGAAAATATAGTTTACACCACAAGTTCGTTCAGTTTACTGACAAAAAAGCAAACGATATTTTAGTGATTATTTATTTGACAATATGGCATATATGCCATATATTAAAAGTAGACTAAAGATAATAAGGGAGTTGGATAATGGAAGAATTTCTAGTGGAATTTTATGAAAAATGTGATGGAAGTCATCCGGCAGAAGATTTTATTCGATCACTTGATAAAAAAATGATGGCACGAATGTATGGCATTATCGGGATTTTAGAAGAAAAAGGGAATTTATTAAGAGAACCATATAGTAAGCATATTGAAGATGGCATATTTGAAATCAGAGCAAAATTTGGTAGTGATATATCAAGGGTGCTGTATTTTTTCTATATAGGGCGGAGAATAATATTGACAAATGGATTTAATAAAAAAACACAGAAAACTCCAATAACAGAAATAGCGTTAGCAAAAAAATATCGTAAAGATTTTATAAGCAGAATGGAGGGACAAAATGAAAACCTATAAAGAATCTCTAAGTGAAATGCTTGATGATAAAGAATTTAAAAAAGAATACGAAGAATTGCAACCGGAATTTGATATTATTCGTGCGATATCAGACGCAAGAATCTCGCAGAATTTAACACAAAAAGAATTGGCAGAAAGAACCGGAATTAATCAGGCAGATATTTGTAAATTAGAAAATGGTAGCCGCAATCCATCTTTAAATTTACTGAAGCGTTTAGCCGATGGAATGGGAATGACGTTAGAATTAAAATTTATTCCGAAAAAAACGACAAGATAATAATAATATCAGATACATCCCCACAATATGTTACTTTGTGGGGAAGTATCTGTAGTTTGAACTTTTCTGACATCACTCTTTACAAATGCATATAAACCTATACAATGCCTATAAATCCGGTGTATATAGTTTACACTGTAAGTTGGTTCATTTAAAACTAAATAAATAATTTAATAAAGTGGAGGGATACAACATGAAAGTCATGAATCTTTTTCGCGACAAAGCGAAGGATATGAACGGATGTCAGCCGGTAACCATTGCCTTTTTAGGCGACAGCGTCACACAGGGGTGTTTCGAGGTGTTTTTCAAAAATAACGGAGAGGTGGAAACGGTATATGACGTTAACAGCGCGTACCACAGCTACCTGAAAAATATTCTGACCACCCTCTATCCCAATGTCACGGTCAATATCATAAATGCCGGCATCTCAGGAAACACAGCGGAACAAGGTTATGCGCGTCTCGAACGTGACGTGATGAAATTCCATCCGGATCTGGTGGTGGTGTGCTTCGGCCTCAACGACTGTGGACAAGGGCCGGATTATATCAACGTATATGCGGATTCCCTTGGAAAAATATTTGAAAGGCTGAAAAGTGAAGATATCGAAACCATTTTTATGACCCCCAATATGATGAATACGGAAGTCAGCTGCCATATCGAGGACGAGAGAGTCCGGGAAATTGCCGTCACAACTATGGAAAATCAGAACGGCGGGCTTTTGGACAGGTATCTGGAAAAAGCAAGGGAAGTATGCCAAAGCCATCAGATCCCGGTATGCGACTGCTATCAGGACTGGAAAGCGATGGAGCGCAACGGAGTAGACATAACCGAAAGACTGGCAAACTACATAAACCATCCGGACCGGAAAATGAACTGGCTGTTCGCGGTTCGGCTCTTTGAAATGATGAATGGAGAATAATCCAGGGGCGAACGAAACGGCGGGATTTTGCAGGAATAAACGGCAAATTCCCGCCGTTTTTGTATATTTCCCCAGAGGAGTTCTGATGGCAGTGGATGAGGAAAATTGGCCTTGTCCCTGCCTGTTCAGGGCCTTCGCAATATTCTTGGCAGGTGTTGTAGAAAAGTAAGAAAATCTTAAGAAAAATATGTCGAGATTTAATATACAAACAATTCTGATATGATATAATGGTGAAAAAGTGTATTTTGCTATTGGACGGGCCATTTGGATATTGAATTCCATACGAAAGGCATGGTATACTGGGCAGCAGGCACAAAGGAAAGGGGTGGGAGAATGGCAGAAGAAAAAGAGCCGGTGATTCAGGTAAAGAATCTGTATAAAGTCTATTCTGTAGGTGAGAACCGGGTGTTCGCTCTCAATGGGGTAGATTTTACTATTTATAAAGGCGAATTCTGTTCGATTGTAGGTACCTCCGGTTCCGGCAAATCCACATTGTTAAATATGCTGGCCGGCCTGGAAAAACCTACGAAAGGCGAGATTATCATAGGCAAGCAGCACATCGAAAAGATGACGGAGAATCAGCTGGTGAAGTTCAGACGGGAGAGGGTCGGATTTATATTCCAGTCCTTTAACCTGCTGGGAACGATGAACGCCAGGGAAAATGTAGCGCTGCCTCTGACATTCAGAGGAATGGCGAAAAAAGAAAGACTGAAGCGGGCGGATAAGATGTTAAATCTGGTGGGACTTAACAAGCACAGGACCCATAAGCCGACGCAGATGTCCGGCGGACAGCAGCAGAGGGTCGGCGTGGCAAGGGCCCTGGTGGTAGAGCCGGAGATCATCTTTGCCGACGAGCCGACAGGGAATCTGGATTCCCATACATCCGCGGATGTGATGAATCTGATGAGGGATATTGTGGAAAGAGAAAAACTGACGCTGGTTATGGTAACCCATGATACGCATCTGGCCGGTTTTGCGGACCGGATTTTCCATATCAGCGACGGTAAAATACTTAAAATCGAAGACAATCGTAAACACAGGGAGGAAGTAGAAGATGAGCAAGTGTAAGAAACTGATTACCATATTATTATGCGGTATTATGGTCTTTGGGATGAGCCTGACGGCTTTTGCCACTGAGACACAGACGCCGACACCCACACCTACGTCGGGCGGGGCAACACCGACTCCGGCACCCACACCGGATCCCACACCGGAGCAGACGCCGAATCCGCCCCAGTCCACCAACATCAACGGCAACGTCATGGTGGGCGGCACCTGGCAGACACCGGTCGCCAATGCCGGCGGTCTGGTAAATGTAGTTCTTCCGCTGGTCAATATGGCGGAATTATCCGTGACGGATGTAATCGTAACCCCGGTTATCAGCGGCGATCCTGCCGTATGGCCTTTTGAAATAGAAAAATCCAGTTATACGGAAACCCTGCCGATCCTTCCCGGTGAAGAATGCGGCCTGGGGCCGATCGAGCGGCGTCAGGAGATCACCTGGACCCTGAAGACCAGGAAAGACGCCATCAACGGTTATCAGCCCGTCACCTTCCAGGTACAGTTCAAGAATCCGGATGAGTCCGCGGGCAGCGCAAGCCTTGTCACCTATGTGAAAGTAACCGGCGGTACAGGCGCTAACTCCGCTCAGGGAACGGGTTCCGTGCCCAGGGTGATCATCTCCGGCTTTACCACCAACCCGGAAAACGTCCGTGCCGGTGAGAGCTTTGACCTGACCTTACATATCCGCAACACCTCCAAGAGCACGGCGGTATCCAACTGCGAATTCGATATTCAGACCACGGAGGAGACCACATCAAGCGGCGGTTCGGGTTCGACCACAACGGTCAGCGCCCCGGCGTTCCTTCCCACATCCGGTTCCAGCACCATCTTCGTGGATAAGATCCCGGCGGACAGTACGAAGGATGTGACGATCAATATGACGCCCAGGGCGGATCTGATGCAGAAGCCCTATGCCATCAGCGTCAATATGAAGTACGAGGATTCCAACGCGAAAGAATACACAGCGGACGCCAGCGTGTCGATTCCGGTTAAACAGGAAGCGAAGTTAGATATCAGCGAGCCTGAGGTTATGCCCGAGTCCGTGGAAGTCGGACAGCAGACCAATGTGATGTTCAGCATTTATAATACCGGTAAAACCATTCTCTATAATGTATCCGTAAAATTCCAGGCCGATTCCATCAACGGCGGCGAGGCATATCTGGGGAATATCAGCCCGGGGGCTACCGGAAATGTGGATACCATGGTAAACGGTATCCAGCCAACCATGGATGAGGGTATTGTAAAAGCTGTTATCACCTATGAAGATGACGCCGGAAATGTGGCAACCCTGGAAAAGGATATCACGCTATATGTTACGGAACCTATGGCGATGGACCCTGGCATGATGGATCCCGGCATGATGGACCCCGGTATGGATGAGCAGGGCGGAGGCTTCAACATCTGGTTTGTTCTTGGACCAGTGATCGCGTTGGTCGTGATCGGCGGTATTGTGGCGATTGTGATTATTCGGAAAAAGAAAAAAGAGAGATTAGAAAGGGAAGGTATCGAGGATGAAATTGCTGGACTTGATCAAGATGAGCATCAGTAACCTCTGGAGAAGAAAGCTTCGTACCATCCTAACGATTCTGGGAGTTATTATCGGAACTGCGTCTATCGTTGTCATGATTTCCCTTGGTATCGGCCTGAACAAGTCGATGATCGACAGTGTGGAAGAATCCGGAGGACTTACAACGATCAATGTATCCAGCGGCGGCGGGGATACAATGTATTATGGAGGCGGGATGGCCGTATCTATGGATGCCTCAGCCTCCGGCTCCGGCAGCAACGAGCCGGTATATCTGACCGATGAAGTGATAGAACAGTTAAAGCAGCTGCCTCACGTGACGGTCTGCTCGCCGGTACTGAGCACCTCCGTGCTGGCGAAGCAGGGAGCTTATGAATCCTGGCTTCAGATACAGGGAATGGATCTGGAGGTCCTGGACAGAATGAATCTTCCGCTGGCGGAGGGGACCATGCCTGAACCGGGCAGCAGTGAGCTGAAGTTTGTATTCGGCAACATGGTCATACAGGATTTCTATAATCCGAAATCCAACAGCGGCGGTTATTGGCAGACCGGAGAGCTTCCGGACGTGGATCTGATCAATCAGCCTTTGTTCCTGATCTTTGATACGGACGCTTACTATCAGTCCCAGGACCCGCAGAGCGGCATCGCCCCTCCGAAGAAATATATCGGCCAGGGTATCGGGCTGCTGGAAGGGGGACCGGAGGACTGGAAACAATACAGTTATTCCACCTATTGTGACATCGAGGTTCTGAAGACCCAGCTGAAAAAGATCTTCAAAGGGAAGGTAATACCCGGGCAGCCCACGACTTCGTCCGGGAAGCCGAGAAAAGAACTGGTCTATAATTCAGCTTATGTCCAGATCGATGAGATGGACAATGTTATGGATATCCAGAAGCAGATTCAGGCCATGGGACTGCAGGCCTACAGCGAGGTAGAGTGGCTGGAGCAGGCGCAGAAGCAGTACCGTTCTATTCAGGCGGTCTTAGGCGGCATCGGCGCGGTGTCCTTGTTCGTAGCCGCGATTGGCATTGCCAATACGATGATGATGTCGATCTATGAGCGGACCAAAGAGATCGGTATTATCAAGGTGCTGGGCTGTAATATGAACAATATCAGGACCATGTTCCTGATGGAGGCCGGTTTCATCGGACTCATCGGCGGATTCCTGGGGAATCTGCTGAGTCTGCTGATCTCGAAAATAATAAACTATGTAGTCGTAGCGATGCAGGGCGCGGATATGGCAGGCACCACCTCCTATATTCCCCCGTGGCTGATGCTGGTATCGCTGGTGTTTGCGGTTCTGGTAGGTATGCTGGCCGGATTCTTCCCGGCTCTCAGGGCAATGAAGCTCAGTCCTTTGGCTGCGATCCGAACAGAGTAAAGAAAAAAGGCGTTGGAACATATCAGCTTCCCCTTTGCGGGGCAGACGAATATCATTCCAACGCTTTTTTAGTGCAAAAGTTTAGCTGACAAATCCAGGGTACATCAATAAAAGAGGACATCCTCTTCCAGAAGGACCGGATGGGGAACGGCAGACTCCGCGATAGAAACGGCACAGTTCTTAGGAACTCCGGTACCCCAGAACTCAGAGAGGGGGACTTCGCGGAAATAATAGAGCATCCCGCGGATGATACATCCATGAGCGGCAATGAGGATCGTATCGTCCTGCAGATCCTCCCGCAAAAAGATCTCCCTCAGAAATTCCGTACCCCGGCGGATCACGGAAGCCAGTGTCTCGCCTCCCGCCGGCGGCGTATAATGGGCGGAATCGCCAAAGAAATTATCAAAATCCGGCGGAACGGTCCGCCCGGGCTCGATACAGCGCATTCCCTCATACAGCCCGAAATTAATCTCTGCCAGCCGTTCATCGGTCTCGACCGGTATCCCCCGTCCCTGCAGTATGATCTCCGCGGTTTGAAACGCGCGGGAGAGCGGGCTTGAGAAGGCTTTGGTAAAAGGGATACCAGCCATTCCATGGGCCGTTTTCTGTGCCAGCTGTATACCCTCTGTGCTCAGGGGAATATCCGTATGCCCCTGGATTCTTCTCAATTTATTCCACTCCGTAATTCCATGCCTGACAATATAAACCTTCATAATGTGCTCCTCCCTTAATCCACCAGCGTTAACCCGGACAGATCCGGCTCGATGGTCAGAGAATAATTGGTATAGTAAACGACGAACCCGGGTTTGCTGCCGTTTGGTTTCTTCACATTTTTCTTCTCCGTATAATCAATCTCCACTTTTCCGGCCTCACGGCCCTTTGAATAATAAGCCGCGAGCCTGCCTGCCTCCTCGAAGACCCGGTCCGGAAGTTCAGCTCCTTCCGATTTTACAATGACATGGGAACCCGGAATCCCTTTGGCATGAAACCACCAGTCATTCCCGGAAGCGAATTTAAAGGTCAGCTCTTCATTCTGATAATTATTTTTCCCCACATACATATGATAACCGTCGCTGGAAATATAATGGAACGGCTTCGAAGTAATCTTAACCTTCTTCCCGGTATTTTTTCTCCTGATATACCCGGACTCCACCATCTCTTCCTTAATCTGTACCAGATCTTCTTCCGATAGCGCGATATCCAGGGCGGCCCCGATGCTTTCCAGGTGCAGAATCTGGTCATGGGTCTGCTTTAACAAGGATTCAAGGGCTTCCGCGGTCCGTTTTAACTTATTATACTTATCAAAATACTTCTGTCCGTTCTCCAATGGGGTAAGCATGGGGTCCAGCGGAATCGTAATCATCTCATTTGTATAATAGTTCAGCGCCTCCATCGACTTGGAACCCGGCTCTACGTGATACCCATAAGTATTGATTAGCTCGCCATATACTTTATACTTGTCTTTTTTTTCCGTATCCTTCATCTGCTTTAACTGAAGCTCATATTTTTTCCGGTCCCTGTCCAGTATGGTCTGCACGACGCGCCTTAAGTCCGAAGAACGCTGCCGGATTCTGGTGACGGTATTTTTGGCCGCATAATAGGCCTCCAGTGTCATGGAGATCGTGTCATAGTTCCGGCAGGTGAGATCCCTGTATTGAGTCAGCGTTATACTGGAAAATTCAACAGGTATCCGGCCGTTGTTTACGATATTGGGGACAAACCGGGCCTCCCGCACATCTTCCATCAGTAATTCAAACATGTGGTACAGATGCAGTTGTTCTCTTTCCCCCATCGTATTTGCCGGCTGATCCGATTCCAGGGACGCGCGGTAACATAATTCCTCAGCGATCAGCGGGCTGATCCCCGTAAGGGAGGTATAAAGAGCCTTGGACAGCTTCATCGGTTTACCGAACACCACTTTTAAAAATTGATCCCGGTTGATCAGCAGCGGGTCCTGTTTATCCTGGGTCTGGGGAATAAAGTATTCCCTGCCCGGAAGGACTTCCCTCACCGAACTCATCTGTGCGGGCACATGTTTGATACTGTCAATAATCATGCCGTCATCCCGGCAGAAAATAATGTTGCTGTGCTTTCCCATGATCTCCACCACCAGGGTTTTACGGCACAGATCTCCCAGCTCATCCAGATGTTCGATCTCAAAACGCAAGATACGCTCCAGTCCCGGCTGAGTTACCTTAAGGATTCTTCCGTTGCTGATATGTTTGCGCAGCAGCATACAAAAATTCGGGGCCGTCATGGGACTTTGCTTATTCGTCTCCGTGAGATAAACCAGAGGAAGGCCGGCGTCCGCGGATAACAGCAGGCGGTACTGGTTTTTCTGATTTTTTATAGTAAGCAGCAATTCATCCTTTTCGGGCTGTGCAATTTTATAAATACGGCCGCCGGTCAGCGTATCATTTAATTCTTTTGCCAGATTAGCAATAACGATTCCATCAAAGGCCATTTTACATTCTCCTGTTTTTTCTTCTCATTGTTATACTATAGCTAGTTTTGGCCAAGTTATCAAGTACGGCTTTTAATTAAATGTGCTGCTTCCAAATAAAAAAAGTCTTCACAAGCCTGGAATTTTATGATAGTTTGTTAGGAGTGAGGTTTAGGGAAGGATGGACGAAAAAAGTTCATCCGCACCTATAGGTATGTGCGGTAAACGCGCGTATGGAGGGAAATATGGAAAAACAAAAGTTTAAATTATCACAGGAAGAGAGCAGAAGCTTTTACAGGCGGATGTTTGCTCTGGTACTTCCTCTGGCATTGCAGAATTTAATAAATGTAGGTGTGACAACCGCCGATGTGGTGATGTTGGGAAGAGTGGGAGAGACGGTGTTATCCGCCTCATCACTGGCAAATCAGATTTATTTCATTTTAAATCTGATTTTTTTCGGCATGACTTCGGGCGCGATGGTGCTGACCGCCCAATATTGGGGTAAACGGGACGTAGCGGCGATTGAGAAAGTCCTGGGTATCGCTATGGGCATCACCATGGTGATTGCGGTGGTGTTTACGGCGGTGACGCTGTGCGTTCCGGCGGCGCTGATGAAGATATTTACTTCGGAAGAGGCGGTAATCGCAGAAGGCGTGGTTTACCTGCGGATCGTCGCATGGTCCTATGTCCTGTCGGGGATTACCATGGTATATCTGTATATTATGCGAAGCGTGGAAAAGGTAATGATATCGACCTGCGTGTACCTGATATCCCTGATCGACAACATTGGCCTGAACGCCATATTTATTTTTGGACTTCTGGGCTGTCCGGCTATGGGAATCGCCGGCGCTGCGCTGGGAACCCTGATCGCCAGAATCGTGGAACTGCTGCTTGTGATCTGGTACGCGAAATTCAAAAACCGCGAGGTGCGTTTCCGCTTCCGTTACATGTTCCGGTTTGACCGGCTGCTGCTGAAGGACTTTATCGTCTATTCCATTCCGGTTATGATCAATGAGCTGCTCTGGGGAGCGGGCATGTCCGCGATAGCGGCCATTATCGGGCATCTGGGAAGCCCTGTCGTAGCGGCCAACTCCGTGGCCCAGGTGTGCCGCCAGCTGGCTACGGTCGTGGCCTTCGGCCTTTCATCCGCCACAGCGATCATGATCGGGAAAGCGATCGGGGAGGGGAAATACGATTTCGCGGAGGCCTACGCCCGCAAATGTGTGAAACTGGGCATCCTGTTCGGCATTGCAGGTTCCAGCGTCATCCAGCTGCTGCGGCCGGTACTGTGGAACTACCTAAGCCTGACCGACGAGGCATTCCGCTACCTGAGCGTCATGCTGTTCGTCATGGCGTACTTTATTGTGGCCCAGGCATATAATACCACCTTGGTGGTAGGGGTATTTAGGGGCGGCGGGGATATCAAATACGGTCTTTTCCTGGACGCGGTGATGATGTGGTGCGGCTCCATTTTCGGAGGCTTCCTGGCGGCTTTTGTATTCCATCTTCCGATTCCCATCGTCTACATGATACTGGTCAGCGATGAGGTGCTGAAGCTTCCGTTCTCCACCTGGAGGTTCCGTTCCAAAAAATGGTTAAAAAATGTGACAAGAGATTAAATTTATTTACATATTTCGATTAAAATCCTTGATATCTAAAAAAAATGCAGGTATAGTATACAAAGGCAAATACACTAACTTACATGAGAGTATGAGGAGGGATCACATGGATATGAATTTATCCGCCAAAAAGAAGCTGATTCTTGGCATTCAGCACGTGCTGGCCATGTTCGGAGCTACCGTATTAGTTCCGGCCCTGACCGGTTTAAGCACATCAATCACCCTGTTTTGCGCCGGACTTGGCACCCTGTTGTTTCATCTGGTAACCAAGAGAAAAGTACCGGTCTTCCTGGGGTCCAGTTTTGCATTCATGGGCGGAATCATTGCCGTCATCGGGGACTCCCGCTTAGGAGACCCGGACTTTATCGACAAACTGTCCGCAGTCAAAGGCGCCCTGATCGTCGCAGGCCTGATCTACGTACTGTTCTCCATTCTGATCAAACTGGTCGGATATGAAAAAGTCAATAAACTCCTGCCCCCCATCGTAACCGGGCCGGTTATCATCGTCATAGGCTTAAGGCTCAGCTCCACCGCCATCAATTCCGCTTTTTACTACAACGGGGCGTTCAGTCTGAAAGCCGTATTCGTCACCGTAGTCGTTCTGGCGGTCGTCATCGCCATATCCGTATTTGCGAGAGGGATCTACAACCTGATGCCGATCCTGTTCGCCATCATAGCCGGTTATCTGGTCTGCATCCCCATGGGATTCCTGGACTTCACACCGGTACAGCAGGCCCATTTCTTCTCATTTATGGACAAAGACATCATCGCCCAGATCCTGGCGCTGCCCACCTTTAAGGCGGACGCGATCCTGGCCATCGCCCCCATCGCTCTGGTTACGCTGATCGAGCACGTAGGCGATATCACCACCAACAGCGCAGTCGTAGGCAAGAACTTCATGATCGAACCCGGTATCCACAGAACGATCCTGGGCGACGGACTTGCCACCGCTTTAGCAGGCTTCCTGGGAGGCCCGGCCAACACCACTTACGGTGAAAACACCGGTGTCTTAGCCGTAACCAAAGTCTACGACCCCAGCGTTATCCGCGTCGCGGCCGTATTCGCCATGCTGCTGGGTATCCTCGGCAAATTCGGAGGCCTGATCTCCAGCATCCCCGGCCCTGTAAGCGGCGGCATCAGCATCGTCCTATACGGAATGATCGCCTCCGTCGGCGTCCGGATTCTGATCAACAACCGGCTGAACTTCGGAAACAGCCGGAACCTGATGATCGCCTCCATCATCGTCGTCCTGGGCATCGGATGCGACAGCATCCCCGTAACCTCCACCGTAACCATCTCCGGCCTGGCCCTCGCCGCCGTAGTCGGAATGATCCTGGCCGCAGTACTGCCCGAAGGCCACGATTCCGTACTCCCCCGTGAGGAATAAGGAATACGCCCAGTCATCAAAGGCTATAATATCAAATTAATTATACCAGGAAACAAACAAGCGACATACAAGCATCAGATACCAATCAAAACTAAAAACGTGTAAAGCTTTTAAACAAAAAGAACCTTTTACTGTTCTGCCTGCCCCATCCCGCCCAACAGCGGCTGGCACGGAGAATCAGAAAAGGTTCTTTTTCCATTATACAAATAGTTAAATTCAGACAGTTTTCTTTGGATGTTGTTGTAAATGGCTTCTATGGACGGTTTTCTTTAGATGTTGGTCTAAATGGTTTCTATAGCCAGTTTTCCATAGTTGTTGTTCTGAATAATTTCTATAGATGGTTTTTTCATGGTTGTTGACCATAGAAACTATTCATAGCAACGTCCAAAGAAAACCGTCCATAGAAACCATTCATACCAACAGCCAAAGAAATCATCCAAAACACCATCCTCATCCCCAAAGCACATTCGATCCAATTCTGCCAGCACCAAAGCAGGCGGGAAATGGGGCGGGGGAGGACCGGCATGTCTGTGGGGAAAAACATTGAGGGAGGAGCTTAGAGATATGGGAGGGGGCGGGTAAGAATCCCCGTTTTTCGGAGCATGTTTGAGCGCAGCGAGTTTGCGTAGAAAAATGTAATAAGGGATTCTTACCCGCCCCATCCCATATCTCTTAGCTCGTCCCGAAGTTTTTCCCCACAGACATGCCGGCCCTCCCCCGCCCCATTTCCCGCCGGTCCCTTTCCCACAGAACATACATTCGAATCCCCCTTGCTTTTCTGCAGCAACTATGTTAGAATAAACCAAACATATGTTCGTACGGGAGGCAGTTTCATGAGAATAGGACAATCGATGGGCTTGATGGAGAAATTGGAAATACTATCCGATGCGGCGAAATATGACGTAGCCTGTACGTCCAGCGGCGTGGACCGGAACGGGGATGGTAAGGGGATTGGGAACTGCGTGGCAGCGGGGATCTGCCATAGCTTTTCCGCAGATGGCAGATGCATATCGCTTCTGAAGATATTGTTTACCAATGAATGCATTTATGACTGTAAGTATTGTATGAACAGAGCGTCCAATGACATACCCAGGGCCTCGTTCAGCCCGGATGAGATATGCGAGCTGACGATGGGATTTTACAGAAGGAATTACATTGAGGGACTGTTTTTGAGTTCGGGAGTCCTTTATAGTCCGGATTACACGATGGAGCTGCTTTATCAGACTTTGTACAAATTGAGGACGGTTTGGCATTTTCAAGGATATATTCATGTGAAGGCGATTCCTGGGGCGTCTCAGCGCCTGATCGATCAGACCGGATTTCTGGCGGACCGGATGAGCATTAATCTGGAACTGCCCACAGCGGACAGCTTAAGAATGCTGGCCCCGAATAAACATAGAAAGACTATTTTAAAGCCGATGCGGCAGATTCAGACCCGGATGGCCGAAAATAAAAATGAGCTGATGGTATATCGCCACGCGCCGAAATTTGTGCCGGCGGGACAGAGCACACAGATGATTATCGGGGCGACGCCGGAGACGGATTATCAGATCGTTTCGGTTGCCCAGTCCCTGTATGATCAGTTTTCGCTTAAGCGGGTGTTTTATTCCGCTTTTGTCCAGGTGACGGAGGATTCGAGCCTGCCGGCGCTGCCCGGAGGACCGCCGCTGTTGCGGGAACACAGGCTTTATCAGGCGGACTGGCTGCTGCGGTTTTACGGTTTTCGGGCTGAGGAACTGCTGTCGGAAGATAAGCCGAATTTTAATGTGCTGCTGGATCCCAAATGTGACTGGGCGCTGCGCCATCTGGATCAGTTTCCGGTTGAGATTAACCGGGCGGATTTTTATACGCTGCTGCGTGTGCCGGGGATCGGCAATAAGTCCGCCCGGCGGATCGTGAAAGCAAGAAAGCTTGGAGTACTGGATTTTGCAGATATTAAGAAGATGGGAGTAGTCCTGAAAAGGGCGCTGTATTTTATCACCTGCAAAGGGAAGATGATGTATCCGACGAAGCTTGAGGAAGACTATATTACCAGGAATCTGCTGAATCTGGATGAAAAACTTCCGGTGCACAAGGAGGAGATCCGCTATCAGCAGCTGTCTTTGTTTGACGATATGAGACTGTCCCGCGAGCCTACCAGGGAAGAGCGGCTCCAGGCTGTGGGCGGACAGATCTGAGAGAAAACTGCCGGATAAAAAGTGGGAGATGAAGGGATAAAACGAAGGAATAAGATGAAGGGATAAGACGAAAGGCGATGGAGCCAGACAGATAGAGACGGAGGGAGTCAGATGTGGAAAAGATAATTTTTGTCTGTGAAGACAGCCTGGACGGAATATTCACCGGCATCTATGATGCCTGGGACAGCCGGTACGGGCATGAAAATGTAAAATTGATCATAGACTCAGAAGAGACGATGGAATTGTTTTCCAGATATGTGGAGGTTGGGGCCGACGGGGAAAAAGCGGAAAAGGTAGCCCGTACATTGAAGAGAAGATTCGGGGACGAGGTATTTGAGATGATCTGCCAGGCGGCGGCTTCTTTCGCTCCTGAGAAGGCGGATGCGCTGTATCGGGTGGTTGTGAAAGGTCTGTCCATGCCGGATGGCAGAAAAGTTATGGACGCCCTGGCGGATCCGAATGTCTGCCGGGTATTCGAGCTGAGCCGTCAGGCAGGCTATGAGGCGCATCATTTGACGGGATTTGTCCGGTTCCAGGAGTTAAAAGGAGGAATCCTGTTTTCCAGGATCCGGCCGAAAAATAACGCGCTGACTCTGATCGGGCCGCATTTTGCCGACCGGCTGCCTCAGGAAAACTGGGTGATATATGACGAGGGACGAAAGCTTTTTTTGATGCATCAGGCAGGAGGCTGCTGGGGGCTGATGCGGGGCCGGACGCTGAATGAATCGTTTCTGTCTCAGATCAGCCAGGAGGAAGAACAGTTCCGGCAGCTTTGGAAGCTTTTTACAAAAAGTATTAGTATACAGGCAAGGGAAAACAGACAGCTCCAGCGTCAGAATCTGCCGCTGCGTTTCCGGACTTATATGCCGGAATTCACGCAGGAAGCGTAGGCTAAGTAAGATCGTCCCGCTTCTATGAGGGGATAAAAGGCGTTATGTTATCGACATTTCGCCACAATTTTGTCGACGCATTCGGTGCAGAATGAATAAAAATTTGGTTTTGGCAAACGGAACCTCCTTTTTGAAGTTGTCATTTTTGTGCGAAAATAAGAAAAATCCAAGAGGGTCATATTATAAAAGTACAAATTTAGTTAAAAACAGGTTAAATTTGGGAACTTTGGACAGAATTGACAAATAGACTAAATAGTGGGATAATTCTAGACGAAATCGATACCACATGTTTTAGTTCTATTTTATCTAAGGAAGTGTTTGCTATGGAGAAACGAAAAATCAAGTTGTCCGCAACAGAAGATGTAAGAGAGTTCGTAGCCGCAGCTGAGAAATGTGATTTCGATGTCGATATTTTTTATAATCGCTTCGTGGTTGATGCAAAGTCTATTTTGGGCGTATTGAGCATGGACCTGACCAAAGAATTGACAGTTCGTTACGGCGGAAATGACCTCCGGTTTGAGAACATCTTGGATAAATATTCGATTGCATAACGATATGCAGCCTATACACTGATTTTGATGCGGAACAATGAGCCCTCTATCCTGTAGCCTTATGGGATGGGGGGCATTTTCAATTAGGGATAAAGCCGGTACGCAGAGGTTTGGGATAAACCGGCAATCAGGTTTCCTTCTTGACGCAGCCCGGCGGGAAGGGGATAATAGGGAACAGAATACCTGAAGGAGATAGGAAAGATGTCGGATACAGTGATTAAGATATCGGTGCGCAGCCTGGTGGAGTTTATTCTGCGGGAAGGGGATATCGATAACCGGAAGAAAGCCGGGAAAGATACGGAAGCGATGCAGGCCGGAAGCAGAATCCACCGGAAGATCCAGCGGCAGATGGGAGCCGGTTACCGGGCGGAGGTTCCGCTGAAGATCACCGTGCCGGCAGAGGACTATGAGATATGCGTGGAAGGCAGGGCAGACGGAATAGAGGAGCAGGATGGGACTGTCGTAATCGACGAAATTAAAGGAATCTATATGGACCTGGAGCACCTGGACGGACCGGTGGGCGTGCATCTGGCGCAGGCAAAATGCTATGCTTATATCTACGGGCGGCAGCAGGGGCTTTCTCATATAGCGGTTCGGATGACCTATGTAAACCTGGATACGGAGTTTATAAAATATTTTGAGTCGGAATATGAGTTTCCGGAACTGGAGAAGTGGTTCGGGGGGCTTATGGAGGAATACAGAAAGTGGGCTGACTTTCAATTCGAATGGAGAAAAATCCGAAAGGATTCCATCCATAACATAGAATTCCCCTTTCCCTACCGGGAAGGGCAGAAGGAGCTGGCCTCCCAGGTATACCGCACCATGTATCAGAAAAAACGTCTTTTTATACAGGCGCCTACCGGTGTGGGCAAGACGATATCCACCGTTTTCCCGGCGGTGAAAGCGGTAGGGGAGGAACTGGGAGATAAAATCTTTTATCTTACAGCCAAAACCATCACCCGTACGGTGGCAAACGAGGCATTTTCCCTGCTCCGGGAACAGGGACTTCGTTATAAGACGGTGATCATCACGGCGAAAGAGAAAATGTGCGCCTGCGAGGAGATGGAATGCAATCCGGATCACTGCCCTTATGCGAAAGGGCATTATGACCGGGTAAATGACGCGGTCTATGCGCTGCTCACAAAAGAAGATAACTTTACCAGAGAAGTTTTAAACGCTCATGCGATGGAATATGAGGTTTGCCCGTTTGAATTCTGTCTGGATGTTTCCACATGGTGCGACGGGATTATCTGTGATTATAATTACGTGTTCGATCCTAAGGTTTATCTGAAGCGCTTTTTTGCGGAGGGGATCAAAGGGGATTATCTGTTTTTGATCGATGAAGCCCATAACTTGGTGGAACGGGCCAGGGAAATGTACAGCGCTGCGCTTATAAAAGAAGATTTCCTGGAGATAAAAAAGGTAATCAAAGCTGTGCGGCCAAAGGTTGCCAAAGAATTGGACAGCTGCAATAAACGGCTTCTGTCTATGAAGCGGGAATGCGATACCTACCGGCTGCTGCCGGATATCGGCGATTTTATTATAGCGCTTA
The DNA here is from genome assembly GCF_019042275.1 of Diplocloster agilis. Lineage (GTDB taxonomy): Bacteria > Bacillota > Clostridia > Lachnospirales > Lachnospiraceae > Diplocloster > Diplocloster agilis. The sequence goes on along the minus strand of NZ_JAHQCW010000001.1, from coordinate 23,765 downwards.
TGAGGCTTGCGGCGGAATTGGAGAAATTTCTGGAAGAATGGGAACAGGATGAGATCCGCGACCAGGTGTTTGAATTTTATATGCAGGTCAGGGATTTTCTGAACATTTACGACCGAGTGGATGAAAATTATGAGATCTACACCGAGCATATGGAAAACGGTCAGTTCCAGCTGAAACTTTTCTGCATTCATACGGCCAAAAACCTGAAAGAATTTTTGGATAAAGGAAACAGCGCGGTCTTCTTTTCGGCGACTTTACTGCCGCTTCGCTACTACGTTAATCTGTTGAGCGGAGACATGAACGACTACGCGGTATACGCCAGCAGTACGTTCCGGCCGGAACAAAGGCTGCTGCTGGTCGGGAGCGACGTCAGCAGCAAATATACCCGGCGCGGTCAGGCAGAATATCAGCGGATGGCTTCCTATATACAGAAGACCATCTTCCATAAAAAGGGAAACTACCTGGTGTTTTTCCCCTCCTACCGCATGATGGAGTCGGTCTATGAGAGCTTTCAATCGCTGAATCCGGACCCAGGCTGTATCTGTCTGCTGCAGCAGCCGAATATGCGGGAACAGGAGAGAGAAGAATTTTTATCCCAGTTTACCACCGGGCTTGACCGGACGCTGGTCGGTTTTTGTGTAATGGGCGGCATTTTTTCGGAAGGAATCGATCTGAAGCAGGAGCAGCTGATCGGCGCGATTATCGTCGGGACGGGGCTGCCCCAGGTCTGCAATGAACGGGAAATTCTGAAACAGTACTATGATGAGCATCAGGCCCAGCGGGAAGGATTTTCCTACGCGTATCTCTATCCGGGCATGAATAAGGTGCTGCAGGCCGCGGGCCGGGTCATCCGCACGGATCAGGACACGGGGGTTATCCTTTTATTGGACGACCGGTTTACGCAGTACCAGTATAAGCAGCTCTTTCCTCCTGAATGGGCAGTGCACGAACACTGCACGCTGCATACCATCGATCAGAAATTGGAAGACTTCTGGCGCGGTCAGGAGAAATACTGAATAAACTGTCTGGCGGCCTGTGAGATGGGCAGATGCTGATTATAGGCGATCACGATCTGGCGGCGGGGCATCTTCTCCTGCAGGGTCAGGGGATAGAGATCCGGTGACTTATTCAACAGGCAGAAGTCCGGCACAAAAGCGATTCCCAGTCCGATCCCGGCCAGATCCAGCAGCAGATCATTGCTGGTAAGCTCGATTTCCGGTACCAGATCCAGCTGGTTTTGCTGGAACAGGTTGTGCAGGAACTCGCTGGTGGTGCTTTTCCGGTCCAGCATGAGGATCGGATAGTCCAACAGTTCCTGAAGAGAAACCTCATGGCCGGCCAGATCAAAAAACTGCCTGCTGGCTACGAAGACGTCCTGAAAAGATTTTATCGTAGTGATCTGGTGTGTGTTGTTCAGCCGGGAATTCGGGAAGTTCGATACGATCAGATCAACCTGTCCGCTTTCCAGCAGATCGACGCACTTAACCGAGGTCTGGTTCATAACCTTAATGTGGATCTTTGGAAAGTCCCGGTGGAACCGTTTCAGATAGGGGACCAGAAAATAACGGCAGATGGTATCGCTGGCGCCGATGCGCAGCTGGCCGCCTCCCAGGGAATCCGCTTCCAGCAGCTGGTTTTCCCCCCGTTCGATCAGATTGATGGCGGGCTCCACATAGCGGAGCAGGGTTTCCCCTTCGGGGGTTAAGTACACCTTTTTTGTGCTGCGCACGAAGAGCTGCTGATTCAGCTTCTTTTCCAGTACCTTGATCGATTGGCTTACGGCGGACTGAGAGATAAAGAGCTGCTTGGATGCTTCGGAAAAACTAAGCGTCACGGCTACATAATAGAATACTTTGTAAAGCTCATAATTAATATCCATTATTAGTACTCCTTATAAATGATGGTTATATTATAACATATTATCTGAATGATTGACAGGAAAAAATAGAAGTAGTAAGATGAACCGGAATTAAAAAAATGGTAAAAAATGGAGTCCCCAATCATAGCGTTTGTGGGAGAAGAAGGAGAGATATGAGATGAATCCGTATGATTTTTTGTTCGATCTTGCATTGATACTGCTGAGTACAAAAGTGCTGGGCCTTTTTACCCGGAAAATACATATGCCCCAGGTGGTGGGAGCGTTGCTGGCCGGGCTGCTCCTGGGACCGGCAGTGCTTAACATATTAAAAGAGACGGAATTGATCCATGACCTGTCGGAGATCGGGGTCATCGTTTTGATGTTCTGCGCCGGCATGGAGACGGATATGGAGGAATTGAAGAAAACAGGGAAGAAATCTTTCCTGATCGCGCTGATCGGCGTGCTGGTACCGTTGGCAGGCGGATTTGCCGTAGCTTACTTCTTCAACAAACCAGGGGTTATCGACTCCGACGCGTCCTGCACCTTATTTCTGCAAAATGTGTTTATCGGTGTGATCCTGACCGCTACGTCTGTCAGCATCACGGTGGAAACCCTGAAAGAGCTGGGAAAATTGAAGACCCGTTCGGGAAATGCGATCCTGGGCGCCGCCATTATCGACGATATCCTGGGTATTATCGCGCTGACCGTGATCACCAGTATGGCGGACAGTTCTGTCAATATCGGGATCGTGCTTTTAAAAATCGTCGGATTCTTCGTCTTTGCGCTGGCTGCGGGCTTTCTGTTTTATAAAATTTATGAAAAGTGGAGCGGTTCCGCGCCGAGAGGACTTCACCGGCACGCGATCATTGCATTCGTGTTCTGCCTTATCATGTCCTATGTGGCGGAAGTGTGGTTTGGTGTAGCCGATATTACCGGCGCGTTTATCGCGGGCCTGATTATTTCCAAAACCCAGAAAACCCAGTTTCTGGCGTCCAAATTTGATACCTTATCCTACCTGCTCCTGTCCCCTGTTTTTTTCGCCAGCATCGGACTGAAAGTGGAGCTTCCTAATATGACGGCCAGTATCGTGCTGTTCGCGGTCATCCTAGTGGTGGTGGCGATCCTGACCAAGGTTATCGGCTGCGGCCTGGGCGCCAAAGTGTGCGGCTATCAGAACTATCAGTGCTGGAGGATCGGAGTCGGAATGATTTCCCGTGGTGAGGTGGCCCTGATCGTAGCCAGCAAGGGAGCCCAGTTGGGGCTTCTGGGTTCCGCCTTCCTGGGGCCGGTGGTAGTTGTGGTGGTGATTACGACGATTATTACGCCGATTCTGTTAAAACCGGTATTCCGCAGAGGACCGGTAACCGTGAGCCCGGAGATGGAGCTGATTCCGGAGTCCGAGAGCTTGTCGCGTAACTACGAAGAGCTCAGCAAACTGCGGAACGGGCAGTATCAGGAAGGGGAAGAACGTCCCCGGAGATAAAAATATAAGGTTATGATACCAAATGAGTTGATAACATTTCTGCACGCTGATATTAAAGAGGAAGCAAATGCCTGAATTAATGAAAGACAAATATTATAATTATCATTCCATTCATGAATTGGCTTTACGCATTAAGGCTGTATATCATTCATTTCAGGATAGTGATTTTGTAAACGACATTATGGATGAAACATGGGATGTGCTGGAACTGAAGGGCCGTATGCGGCAAATTGCTATTAATTTGGGAAGATATTTACCAACTGATTACGAATCGGCACTTGGCATTATAGATCAGGTGGTTGCGGGTTATCCAGAAGGGTTTCATGACAATGCTTTAATTTACTTCCCGGATTTTGTGGAAGTCTACGGGCGGGATGAGTGCCATTGGAATTTGTCAATCGCTGCATTAGAGCGGTATACTCAATACTCAACCGCTGAGTTTGCCGTCAGGTCATTTATTATAGACCAGGAAGAGCGTATGATGGCGCAGATGTACGTATGGGCTAAGCATAAGAATGAGCATGTCCGGCGGCTTGCCAGCGAGGGCTGCCGTCCAGCGCTGCCGTGGGGACAAGCGCTGACAAGGTTTAAAAAAGACCCATCACCAATACTTGGTATTTTAGAGCAACTGAAAGCAGACCCGTCTCTGTATGTCCGTAAAAGTGTAGCCAATAATTTAAACGATATTTCTAAAACACATCCTGACCTTGTTGTGAAAACGGCAATGGATTGGTATGGTAAAAACGAATATACGGATTGGATTGTAAAACACGGATGTAGGACGCTGCTAAAAAAGGGTAACAGGGATGTGTTAGGTATCTTTGGGATTGCAGATGCCGGTTCCGTGGATGTTTATGACTTCACGTTGGGAGCAGCGTCCGTTCCCATTGGGAAGGATATGATCTTTTCTTTTAAAATCAGGGTAAAAAAAGCAACTAAGGTGCGGTTGGAGTATGGCGTTTATTATGTAAAAGCAAATGGCGGGCAGAATCGAAAAGTATTTCAGATATCCGAAGCTTCCTTTATGGCAAATCAAGAAAAGATATATATAAAAACGCATTCTTTTGCAGATTTAAGTACAAGAAAGCATTACCCAGGAACCCATTCCCTTGCACTTATTGTTAATGGTACGGAACAAGGTAAACTGGATTTTGAAGTATTGTAGTGTGTCTTATTGGTATGTTATAAGGAATAGCCCACAATTCTCTGGCAGAGTTCACTTTCGACCCGTGCCGGGTAAAATCTAAATAAAACCGCTTCGCCTGTTATGGATGTGCGGCTGATTCGTCCCGCATGGGAAGCAACCGCGGAACAGAAGCCGCCGGAAGTCTGTCCGACTATTTCCCATAACAGTAGGAGCGGTATTTCATTTATTACAACGTCTGAAAGATAGATAAGACAGAATCGAGCCGAAAACCAATTGATTAGCATTACTTATAAAACACATTAAGTATATTAATTGTACTAATCGAACAGACTGTGGTAAAATAGAAAACAAGATGCATGAGTGTAATCTGAATCAGGAGGTCGATCATGAGTAACGTAAGAAGAGTTTATGTCGAGAAGAAGCCGCCGTATGCGGTGAAGGCGAATGAGGTACTGGAGGATATCAGGAGTTATCTGGGGATCAGCGGGGTACAGGGCGTACGGGTCCTGATCCGGTACGATGTGGAGAATATTACGGAGGAGAGTTATAAGAAAGCCTGTCTTTCCGTGTTTTCAGAGCCTCCGGTTGACATCTTGTATGAGGAGGAGTTTCCGTTAGGAGCCGATGAAAAGGCCTTTGCGGTAGAGTATCTGCCGGGGCAGTTTGATCAGCGGGCGGATTCTGCCGTTCAGTGCGTGCGTTTTTTAAATGAAAATGAGGAACCGGTGATCCGCTCGGCTACGACCTATGTAATCCGGGGACAGTTTGACGACGGGCAGCTCAAACAGATTAAGAGTTATTGTATCAATCCGGTGGATTCCAGAGAGACGGATTTTGTGAAACCGGAAACACTGGTCACAGAGTTTGAGGAGCCGGCTGATATCGCTGTGTTCGACGGATTTATCCGAATGGATCAGGAGACGTTGAAGGGGCTTTATGATTCCTTGAATCTGGCGATGACGTTCCAGGATTTTTTGCATATCCAGAATTATTTTCTGAACGAGGAGAGAAGGGACCCGACGATGACAGAGATCCGGGTGCTGGATACCTACTGGTCGGATCACTGCCGCCATACCACCTTCTCTACGGAATTAAAACATGTGGAATTTGAGGAGGGGTATTACAGGACTCCTATGGAAAAGACCTACCGGCAGTACCTGGCGGACCGGGAAGAACTGCTGAAAGGACGGAAGGATAAATTCGTCTGCCTGATGGACCTGGCGCTGATGGCCATGAGAAAGCTAAAAGCGGAAGGCAAGCTTGCGGATCAGGAAGAATCCGATGAGATCAACGCGTGCAGCATCGTGGTTCCGGTGGAGATCGACGGGGTTACGGAGGAATGGCTGGTCAACTTTAAAAATGAGACGCATAACCATCCCACGGAGATCGAGCCCTTCGGCGGCGCGGCAACCTGCCTGGGAGGCGCGATCCGGGATCCCCTGTCCGGCCGTACCTATGTGTATCAGGCTATGCGGGTAACCGGCGCGGCGGACCCGACGGTATCGATGGAACAGACGCTCAAAGGGAAGCTTCCCCAGAAAAAGCTGGTGCGGGGCGCGGCAAACGGTTACAGTTCCTACGGTAACCAGATCGGTCTGGCCACTGGGCTTGTGAAAGAAATCTATCATCCGAACTACGTGGCGAAGCGAATGGAGATCGGAGCGGTGCTGGGCGCGGCCCCGAGAAAAGATGTGGTGAGAGAGACTTCAGATCCGGGCGATATCATTATCCTGCTGGGCGGAAGAACCGGGAGAGACGGCTGCGGCGGCGCTACCGGCTCCTCTAAGGTGCACACGGAAGCTTCCATCGAGACCTGCGGCGCAGAGGTACAAAAAGGGAACGCCCCCACGGAGCGGAAGTTACAGAGATTATTCCGCAGGCCCGAGGTGAGCCGTCTCATCAAGAAATGCAACGATTTCGGCGCGGGCGGTGTGTCGGTGGCTATCGGCGAATTGGCGGACGGGCTTCACATTTTCCTGGACAAGGTGCCGAAGAAATATGCGGGCCTTGACGGAACGGAGATCGCGATCTCCGAATCCCAGGAGCGGATGGCCGTCGTTGTGGATCCCAAAGACGTGGCGGAGTTTATGGCGTACGCGGCGGAAGAGAACTTAGAGTCCACCGAGGCTGCCATCGTCACAAAAGAGCCCAGACTGGTTATGCTGTGGCGTGGAAAAGAGATTGTAAATATATCCAGAGCGTTTCTGGACACCAATGGCGCGCATCAGGAGACGGATGTGTGCGTGGAGATGCCGGAAACGGAAAATTATTTCAAAACGAAGCCTGTGGGCGATGTGAGACAGGCATGGCTTCAGACCCTGGCAGACTTAAACGTCTGCTCCCAGAAGGGTCTGGTGGAAATGTTCGACGGTTCCATCGGAGCGGCCAGCGTGTTCATGCCCCACGGCGGAAAATACCAGCTGACCGAGGTTCAGGCCATGGCCGCCAAGCTGCCGGTATTGAAAGGAAAATGCGATACGGTTACCCTGATGAGCTACGGTTTCGATCCGTACCTGTCCAGCTGGAGCCCTTACCACGGTTCCTCCTACGCGGTGCTGGAATCCGTGGCCAAGATCGTGGCTGCCGGCGGCGATTATCGGAACATCCGCTTTACGTTCCAGGAATATTTCCGCAGGATGTGGAATGAGCCTAAACGCTGGAGCCAGCCCTTCGCCGCCCTGTTAGGAGCCTACGAGGCCCAGCTGAGACTGGAACTGCCCTCCATCGGCGGGAAGGACAGCATGTCGGGAACCTTCAACGATATTGACGTGCCTCCGACCCTGGTCTCCTTCGCGGTAGACGTGGCAAAAGAGCGGGACATCATCACGCCGGAGCTTAAAAAAGCCGGCAGCAAGCTGATTCTGGTGAAAATCAACCGTGACGACTACGATTTGCCGGACTACGGGCAGGCCATGGACCAGTACCAGAAATTCCACGAAGATATCCAAAATGGCCGGATCATCTCCGCCTACGCGGTGGATGGAAATGGGATCATCACCGCCGTCAGCAAGATGGCATTCGGCAATAAAATCGGCGTTCGCCTGGAGCACAACGTATCCGCAGAGGATCTGTTCGCGCCCGGATTCGGCAGCCTGGTGGCGGAAGTGCCCGATGGAAAGCTGGGCGAACTGTCCGTAACGTATACAGTTATCGGTCAGGTAACCGGCAGCGACAGCCTGGAATATCAGGACGTGAACATACCGATCGAGGAAGCGCTGAACAGCTGGACGAAAACCTTGGAAAAAGTATTCCCGACCAAAGCAAAGAAAGACGCTGCGGTACTCGATACACCGGTATACGATGCAAAAGAGATCCATGTGTGCGGCCATAAGCTGGCCGTACCCACCGTATTCATACCGGTATTCCCCGGAACCAACTGTGAGTACGACAGCGCCAAAGCCTTCGAGCGGGCAGGCGCCAAAGTAATCACCAAGGTGTTCCGCAACCTGGATGCCCAGGGGATCAGGGACTCCGTAGAAGAATTTGAGAGAGGAATCGGGCAGGCACAGATGATCATGTTCCCCGGCGGATTCTCCGCAGGAGACGAGCCGGACGGTTCCGCCAAATTCTTCGCCACCGCCTTCCGAAACGCGAAGATCCAGGAAGCCGTCATGAAGCTTTTGAACGAGCGGGACGGACTGGCGCTTGGAATCTGTAACGGCTTCCAGGCCCTGATCAAGCTAGGCTTAGTGCCCTACGGCGATATCACAGGCCAGACCGCAGATTCTCCTACCCTGACCTACAACACCATCGGACGTCATATTTCCAAGATGGTCTACACCAAAGTGGTATCCAACAAATCCCCCTGGCTCTCCCAGGCTGGGCTGAACAAAACTTATGTAAGCCCGGCGTCTCACGGAGAGGGAAGGTTCGTAGCCAGCCAGGAGTGGATCAAAAAACTCTTTGAGAACGGCCAGGTAGCCACTCAATATGTTACACCGGAGGGAATCCCCACGATGGACGAAGAGTGGAACGTAAACGGTTCCTACGCGTCGATCGAGGGTATCACAAGCCCCGACGGAAGATGCCTTGGAAAGATGGCCCACGTGGAACGGCGTGGAGAATCCGTCGCCGTTAATATCTACGGAGAACAGGATTTAAAGATTTTTGAGTCGGGCGTGGCGTACTTTAAATAGGGCTGTGCCGGGAGGCTGAGAAAGGGCCGGGCGTCCGGGCCGGATGGCGGTGGCCTGCGGGCTTCCTCTCCGGGCGGGACGGTCCGGTTGCCAGGGGCCGGCAATGAGGGAGCGGGAGCGCGGGAATCCATCCGTTCCGGTACTTAAGGCTACCCCCGGGTGAAATCTAAATGAAATCCGCCCCGGCTGTTATGGGTGCGTGGCTTATTCGCCCCGAATGCTTGATGCATTCGCGGCTCAGAAGCCACCGAAAGTCTGTTTGGAAAACAGCCTTTCGCCCATAACAGCCGGGGCGGATTTCATTAAGATTTCATCCGGGCGCCTTAGGTGCCGGAACGGATGGATTCCCGTGCTCCCGCTCCCTCATTGCCGGCCCCTGGAAACCGGACGTCCTGCCCGGAGAGGAAGCCCGCAGGCCACCGCCATCCAGCCCGGACGCCCTACTTTGGTTCCGGCGGGGCTTTGGGGGAAGGCGCTGGGTGTTTGTTGAGTAATTTCATATATTCTGATGTCTGGGTTATGAAGGTTTCGGTGTCTAGGTTGGAGTTCTGCAGGGTCTGATGAATGAACAGGCCGTCTGAGAGAAGCAGGATCAGCCAGGATAAGTATTCGGGATCTATGATCTGGGTCCGCTCGCCGATCTTTTCTCCGATCAGGCCGGCGAATCTGGAATACCAGGAGAGAAGTTTCTGGCGTATTTCTTCGTTTCCCATCATCGCGTCGTAAAAGAAGTGCAGACGCATTCTCACCGTAGAGATATCCCGCTCGAGAACGTATTTTACCAGACGGTGTAATGAGGTGTCTTTGGATTCATCCGTCGTCCAGGCGATCAGATTATTCCACTGCTCCTCCAGATACCGGTTCGTCAGATCCAGGAATACTTCGTTTTTGTTCTTATAGTGATAATATAGAGTTCCCTTGGAGACTCCCGCAGTCCGCGCGATTTCCGCAAGCGATATATCCGTTGTTTTCTTATTCTCCAACAATGATTCCGCAGAATCCAGTATCAGTTCTTTCACATTTTCTTTTCTCGGCGCTGCCATGAATATCCTCCTGCCTATATTTCCGATTTATATTCCGTATTAAATAATTCGCATAGATTTAATATCTTTATTATAGACGTTCGAATATAAAAAGTCTATCGGTGTCCTTCTATGGTTTGCGCCGAGTAGTCCTATACTAATTTTTTGCTTACTGCAAATCAAAAAGGAAATGCTCATAGTCTTTTACATAGTACCTTACATTTTTACGCCCCTTTTGAATGATGGTGTGCCCCTCTGCCTCAAGCTTTTCTTTCTGGGCCTCAATGCCGCCGGGATATTTTGCATTTAACTCTCCGTTTGCTTTTAAAGTCCTCCAGTAAGGCGTTTCATCGGTAGAACGCTGAACGCTTGCCCAGGCGGCAATAGAAACAAATATGCCCGCTGTAATAGGTTCTGTAAAATCAGCGCCACTCAATTTTGCGAAATGTTCCCGGATTTTTCCAACGGTCGTCACTTTGCCAAAAGGAATTTTTTTCATTATTTGGTCGTAATCGATTGGCGGGGCAAAGTACATGTTATTTCCACCGTATTTTTCAATGCTTTTCTGGTCTGTTATCGTCTGAAACTTTGGCATGTCCTTATTGTCATGCAACATGGCGTTAAAATCTTTTTTGTTTTCATTAGCCAAATTTTCCACCTCCTGCTTTCATGATAATTGGTTTATCTATTCTTTGCAATGAGGCTGTTTGAAAAAAACGGACAGTTCCGCCGCCGTCCGATTCATGCTACGGAAAACCCAGACCCTAAGCCCCAAAACAAATTGACATTTCCACCTCAGTTTGATAGGATGAAATTAAAGAAAGTCGGTCGAGCGGGCGACTTGGAAAGGCACGTGGTAAAATGAATGTAAAAAAGGGGAATCAAAGGCTTAGAAAGCGGTTCGGGGACCGGGTGAGGGTCCGGGAAGAGGAGGACCGGATCGTGGTGTCCGGCCGGCTGGATTCCTGGGAGGATATCGTGGAAGCATGCAGCATGTGCGTATGCAAAAAGGGGAATAAGCATGTGGTTAATGATATTGTCCTTGAGGGAAGGGATCCGAAGCCGATGCGTCTGCCGGCAGAACGCGACTCTGCTTTGGAGGGGGAGCGGCCGGATGTGCTGATCATCGGAGGCGGGATTTCCGGCGCTAGTATCGCCAGGGAACTGACGAAGTGGAAGCTGTCCGTGCTGCTTGTGGAGAAGGAAGCGGATCTGGCGGTCCAGGCTTCGGGCCGGAATGACGGGGAAGTTCACCCGGGGGTGGATCTGAAGAAGGGGAGTCTGAAACAGCACTATGTGCTGCTGGGGAATCGGATGTATGACAGGGTGTGCCGGGAGCTGGACGTGCCGTTTAAGCGGTGCGGACAGTATGTGGGTTTTCGCGGCTGGTGGAATTATCCGCTGGTCCGGCTGTATGCCTGGAATAAAAAATATGTCTGCGGTGTGAAGGATACACAGGTGATTGGGAGAAAAAGGCTGCGGGAGAAGGAACCGCAGATGAATCCTGATTTTCAGTTCGCCCTTTATAATGAGAGCGCAGGATGCGTCTGCCCCTATGGCCTGACGATCGCTTATGGGGAGAACGCGGCAGCCAACGGGGCAAAGATTTCTTTGAATACGGCGGTGCTTTCCATGGAGGTTCAGGATGGAAGGATTCGGAGCGTATTGACGAACCGGGGCAGGGTATGGCCAAGAATCGTGGTGAACGCCGCAGGAACATTTGCAGAGGATATCGCCGCTATGGCGCAGGACCGTTTTTACTCGATTCATCCCAGAAGGGGGACGAATTCAATTCTGGATAAACAGGCGGCTTACCTGACCGGGGCGATCGTGTCTTTTAAGACGGTGAAAAAAGAACAAGGGCATACCAAGGGGGGAGGAATTCTGCATACGGTGGACGATAACCTGCTGGTGGGTCCCAACGCGGTGGAAACTTATGAGAAGGAGGATTTCTCCACGGAGCAGGCTTCCATCGACGCTGTTTTTCAAAAGCAGATACAGACGGTGGGGAAACTGTCGCAAAGAGATATTATTACTTATTTTACCGGGGTCCGGGCGGCCACCTTTGAGGAGGATTTTATTATTGAGAAAGGGAGACGTACGAAGAACCTGATACACTGTGCCGGGATTCAGTCTCCGGGGCTTACCACCGCCCCTGCGGTGGCTCTTTATGTGGAACAGCTGGTGGTGGAAGAGCTGGGACAGGAGAGGGAAGTGGAGAAGAATCCCCGGTTTAATCCCATTCGTAAAGGAATCCCCAGGCTTCGGGAGCTGCCGAAGGAGGTGAGAGACCGGCTGATCCGGGAGAACCCGGATTACGGGGTGATCGTGTGCCGCTGTGAGGAAATCAGCAAAGGCGAAATTCTGGACGCGCTGCACTCCCTGGTGCCGGTAGCTACGGTGGATGGGATTAAAAAGAGGCTGCGGCCGGGAATGGGGCGGTGTCAGGGAGGATTCTGCATGCCGCTTGTTGCGAAGATTATCAGTGAGGAAGAGCATATATCCCTGTCTGAGGTGAGAAAGGCCCAAAAAGGATCGGTCATCACCTATGGCAGGACAAAGTAGGGGGAGGGATTGGATGGAAGCATATGAGGTGATCGTAATCGGCGGAGGGCCCGCGGGTCTGGCCGCCGCCTTGGCCGCACATAAGGCCGGCAGCCGGGTGCTGGTCATTGAGCGGGAGGAACGCCTGGGCGGTATCCTGAAGCAGTGTATCCACGACGGTTTCGGACTCGTCCGTTTCGGGGAGAAGCTGTCCGGGCCGGAGTATGCGGAGCGGTTTATCGATGAAGTTCTGGAACTGGGAATCGATGTTCTGACCTCATCTTTTGTCACGGAACTGAAAAAAACCGGAGCCGGGTTCCTGGTCAGTGTGGTGAACCGCCATGGGGTTACGGATTATCAGGCGGGAGCGTTAGTCCTGGCTACGGGATGCAGGGAGAGGACTGCCAGGCAGGTGCTGATTCACGGAACTAGACCGGCGGGGATTTTTACGGCGGGGACGGCGCAGCATTTTACGAACCTGCTGGGGCAGCTCCCCACCAGGCGGTGCGTGATTCTTGGCAGCGGCGATATCGGACTGATTATGGCCAGACGGCTGACCCTGGAGGGGGCCAGCGTGCTGGGAGTATATGAGGCGAAACCGGAGCCTTCCGGACTTACCAGGAATCTGGTCCAGTGCCTGGAGGACTTTGACATACCGTTGTATCTTTCCCATACCGTCACCCGGGTGTTTGGGGAGGAACGGCTTACGGCGGTGGAAGTGGCTCAGGTGGATGAACGGATAAAGCCGGTTCCGGGAACGGAACATATCATCGAATGCGACGGACTGATCCTGTCGGTGGGGCTGATCCCTGAAAATGAGGTGGCCGGGCAGCTGGGGGTACCCATGGACGCCGCCGCCAAAGGGCCGGTCTGCGACAACCGGTTTATGACCCAGGTGCCCGGTGTCTTTTCCTGCGGCAACGCGCTTCATGTCAATGATCTGGTGGACTATGTGTCGGAGAGCGGAGAGATGGCGGGAAGATATGCCGCTGCCTATGCGGCGGATGGAACGGATTCAGGAGAACACATTGCCTTTAAGACGGATGATTCTTTCTTATACCTGGTGCCGCAGCAGCTTCGCTTGGAGGACCGGGACAAAAAGGGAGTGCTTTATTTCCGAAGCAGGAACGCACGCAGAAACGCGGTATTTACCATGTCTATAAATGGGAAAACGGCTTATACCAGAAAATACGGCCAGCTAAAGCCGCCGGAGATGGAACGGCTGGAGATAGATTTTGGAAAATATCCGATTCAAAAGGGCGATGAGCTTCGGTTTGAGATCAAAGAGGTGATGGGATGAGTATGAAAAAACTTACCTGTATCGTATGCCCAAACGGCTGCTCCCTGACGGTTCTGGCCGACGGGGACAGCGTCCGGGTTACCGGAAACCAGTGTAAGAGAGGAGAGCAGTTCGCGAAAGAGGAGCTATTCCACCCGATGAGGACCATCTGCACTACGGTCCGCACGGAATTTGCGGCTGCGCCGGTGCTGCCGGTGCGGGTTTCGGCGGAAATACCAAAAGACAGAATCAAAGATGTTATGGAAGAAATCAACCGGGTTGTGATTAAGGAGCCGGTGGGCAGAGGCGATGTGGTCATAGCGGATGTTTTGGGGCTTGGAGTGGATGTCATTGCAACCAGCAGCCTTTTAAGGTATCTTAAAGAGGAGGAGAAAATATGAATAAACCGTATAAAGGATTTGAACCGGCCTGGGTCAGGGAGGCGGCGCCGAAGAAGAGCTACCGTTCCATTTTCCGCTGGGGTGATCCGGATTTTGTAAAATATCCGAAGGAAAGCCTCTATAAAATGATCAAGGAAAAATTTGAGATGACCGATGAGGATTTCGAACATTACGACGGTGATATCGGCATGGACGAGGTGAAGCTGTCGGTTCCCTGCGGTCTGGCAAAGGAACATATAAGAGCGTTAGAGGAGATCGCGGGAAAAGATTTTGTATCGACCGGGGATTATGAGCGGCTTTCGGTGGCTTATGGCAAGACCGGCTATGACGCTCTGCGCCTGCGTCAGAAACGGGTGGACTGTGTGCCGGATGTGGTGGTGTACCCGGATACTTCGGAGCAGGTGGAACAGATTGTGACGTATTGCACCGCGCATAAGATCCCTCTGTATGTCTACGGAGGCGGCAGCAGTGTGACAAGAGGGGTGGAGCCGGTCAAGGGCGGTGTCTCTTTGGATATGAGGCTGCGGTTTAACAAGGTCTTGTCCTTTCAGGAGCAGGATCAGACGATCACGGTGCAGGCCGGGATGTCGGGACCGCAGCTTGAGGATACTCTGAACCGGGCCCCGGAGCTGTTCGGGGCGAAGAGACGGTATACCTGCGGGCATTTCCCCCAATCCTTCGAATACAGCAGTGTGGGCGGCTGGGTGGTTACCCGGGGAGCGGGCCAGAACAGTACCTATTATGGCTGCATTACGGATATTGTGGCAGGGCAGAAATACGCCACTCCCATCGGCGTCGTGAAGACCAGTCATTATCCCAGAGAGGCCACCGGGCCTAATTTAAACCAGATCATGATGGGCGGCGAGGGGACTTTTGGCGTGCTGACGGAGGTTACGCTTCGGATATTCCGCTATATGCCGGAAAACAGAAAACGGTTTTCCTATATATTTAAAGACTGGAATACGGCCATGGAGGCGGCCAGAGAGATGATGCAGTGCGAAGCCGGATATTCTTCCGTCTTCCGTCTGTCCGACCCGGAGGAGACGAATCTGATGCTGCGCCTTTACAACGTGGATGAGACTCCGTTGCAAAAGCTTCTGGATATAAGAGGCTATAAAGATATGGAACGCTGCCTGTTCCTGGGATTCAGTGACGGGGAAAAAGGCTTCGCGAAAAATGTGGCGAAAAATATAAAGCGGATTGCCCGCCAGTACGGCGGCATGAGCCTGACCTCCTTCGTGACCAAAAGCTGGGAAAAGGGGCGGTTCAACGATCCGTACCTGCGGGATACCATGCTGGATTTCGGCATCATGACGGATACGCTGGAATGTACGGTGAACTGGTCGAATATGGCCCGGGTGCACAGGGAGGTCAGAGAGGTATGCCACCGGCTGCCGAACACGATCGTGACCACCCATATGTCCCATTGCTACCCGCAGGGCGCGAATCTGTATTTTATATTTATTACCAGGATGAGCGACGCGGAGAAGTTCAAGGCTTATCACGCCACGATTCTGGACGCGATCCAGCGCTCCGGAGCGGCCATGAGCCACCACCATGGGATCGGGAAAATGTTCGCTCCCTGGCTGGAAGGGCAGCTTGGCCGCAGGGAGTACGGCGTGTTCAAAGCGCTCAAAGACTATTTTGATCCGGATTATATGATGAATCCAGGAGGAACCCTGGGGCTTGATCTGGAGGAGAAGGATAAACGGTTCCTGCGGGAAGATATACAATAGATAGCGTGAGATTGATCGGGCGGGTATTTGAAAGGAGAACGAGCGGGCAGCAGTAGGAAAAAGAATGGGAGGCAGGGGTATGGAGGAGAGTAAAAGCAAGGTTTCGGGGGAAAAATTTACGGAACGGATCGTACTGGTGTTTGACGTGGGGACGCAGAGTTCCCGGGCACTGCTGGTGAACAACCGGGGGGAAATAAAGGCGAAGGCCACGGAAAAACATGATCCTCCCTATATATCGCCGGAAACGGACTGGGCGGAGCAAAAGGCGGAATTTTACTATGAAAAAATCTGTCTTGCGGCACAAACATTAAAAAGCGTATGCCCGGAGGAATGGGAGAGGATCGAGGCAGTCTCGGTCACCACGATCCGGGACACGGCCCTTTGCGTGGATCGGGAAGGAAAACCGCTGAGAAATGCTTTTGTATGGCTGGATAACCGGAGCGCGAAGGGGCGGCCCCGCTTTTCCAAAATGGCCCGGGTGATGTTAAAAAGCATCGGAATGGATAAGACGGCCGATATGCAGTACCGGAAATCCAGATGCAACTGGGTGATGGAGAATGAGCCGGAAATATGGGAGAAAACATATAAGTTCCTGCTGATCAGCGGATACCTGATCTTTCGGCTGACCGGGAATATGACGGACTCTGCGGCCAGCATGGTCGGTCATGTGCCGTTCGACCACAGGGAGAGGAACTGGCAGAAAAAAGGGGCGCTGACGCGGCCGGTGTTCGATATCCCTCCGGAGAAGCTGTGCGAGATCCGGGAGCCGGGCAGCGGCCTGGGATGCGTTCAGCCGGACGCGGCGGCGGATACCGGGCTGCGGGAAGGGCTTCCGGTTATCGCCTCCGGGTCGGATAAAGCGTGCGAGATTCTCGGCCTTGGATGTATTTCCCGGGAGAAGGCGGCCATAAGCTTTGGAACAACAGCCACGGTATCCTTTACCACCGACCGGTACGTGGAGCCGGAGCGGTTTATCCCGCCCTATGCCGCGATTCTGAATCAGCATTATAATCCGGAGATAGAAATCTACCGGGGCTACTGGCTGGTGTCCTGGTTTAAAAAAGAGTTTGCCCAGAAGGAGATGGCGGCGGCCGAGGAGCTTGGAATCCCCGCGGAGGAACTGCTGAACCGCCGGTTAAAAGAGATCCCGGCCGGATGCGAGGGCTTGATTTTACAGCCCTATTTTACGCCGAATACCACCATGCCTTCCGCGAAAGGGGCGATCATCGGTTTTTCCGACGTGCACACCAGAATCCATATTTACCGGGCCATTATTGAGGGGATCAACTTCGCCCTGCTGGATGGGATGCGTCTTCTGGAAAAACAGTCGGGCCATACGTTTCAGGAGATCTTCGTGGGAGGCGGCGGCGCCCAGAGCGATGAGATCTGCCAGATTACGGCTGATATGTTCGGACTGCCGGTGAAGAGGGTGCAGTCCCATGAGGTGTCGGGAATCGGCAGCGCTATCGCATGCTTCGTCGGTATGGGAGAATTTAAGAATTATGAGGAGGCGGTGGAACAGATGGTTTCCGTCCGGGATACCTTCTGCCCGGATATGGAACAGCACGAAATCTACCGGATCCTTTATGAGGAAATTTTTAAAAAGATATACGGCAGATTATCCCCGCTGTATGCCAGGCTTCATGAAATCTATGGGAAGCGGTGAGGGGCGGGATGGCGTATTTCATTTCTTGTACCGGCTTCCTTGGATGTGTTACAATACAGCATAGGAGTATTTCGCAGGACAGATGAACTCTCAAATGAAGAAAAGGGGAGATTACAAGAGAAAAAGGGGATATATACAATGGCAAAGAACAGAGTAATTACAGTTCAGAATGTATCGATTGCTGTTTCCGCGGAAGAATTGGATGATTATATATGTATTACTAATATTGCAGGAGCTAAATCAGACCAATCCAGAGCGGCAGATATTATTAGAAACTGGTTAAGGAACCGGTCGACGTTAGAATATCTCTCAGTATGGGAACAATTATATAATCCTAATTTTAAAGTGTTCGAATCTGAACACTTTAAAAAGCAAGCTGGATTACTTACCTTCACGCCCAGCATATCTGAATGGGTAGAACAGACTGGGGCGATTGGATTATATGTAAAAAGAGGCAAATATGGGGGAACTTATGCTCACAAGGATATTGCATTTGAATTTGCCTCCGCAATAAGTCCCACATTTAAATTATATCTAATGAAAGAGTTTCAAAGATTAAAAGAGGAAGAAAATAATAAGAAGCAGATAGAATGGGATGCAAAAAGATTTTTATCTAAAAACAATTATCTGATTCAGACAGATGCTGTGAAAAATTATTTGATTCCACAAAAGACTTACAGTGATAATCTGGAATGGCTGGCTTATGCAGAGGAGGCGGATGTTTTAAATGTGGCTCTCTTTGGTTTTACAGCAAAAGCATGGAGAGAAGCAAATCCTGAGTTAGCAGGTAAGAATAATGTCAGGGATTATGCCACCGTAAATGAATTAACGGTGTTATCGAATTTAGAAACCCATAATGCCCATATGATACGTAAGGGCAAGAAGAAAAAAGAAAGATTTCAAATATTAAAAGACATAGCTGAATATCAACTTGGAATATTAAATGCAGCAGAACATATAAAAATAGATGATAAAACAGATCGGTAAACAGATATTCGAAGGGAGGGAATCCTTATGAAATGTCCATATTGTGATAAAGAAATGATTGTCGGGAGTATTTCCCAGGACAGATATGCTCTCAAATGGGTCCCGGCTGATAAGGATAAGGGGATATTAAATTTTACGCCTTTGGTGAAAGGGATTAAACTGACCTCTATGATGGACGATTTGAGGGTAAAGGTGTACTATTGTGAGCAATGCAGAAAATTCCTGATAGATCAGGATGATTTACGATTGTCGGAATAACGTATTCATACTATAGAAGCAGAGGAGAAATGGATATGAAAGAAATAAAAATTGACGCCTGCCCTTACTGCGGGGGAAATGAATTTGTAAAGGGAGCGACCACTGCGGGAAACGGTATTTTCCCCGTTGGCAGGATGGTTGGCAACGGCAGCCCCCTGGAGCATACGGTGTGCACGGGCTGTGGAAGTATCGTAAGGACTCAGGTGCTCCGGGTGGATAAGCTTGGCAGAGAAAAAGAGGCTTGGTGAAAAAAATAGGAAAAGTATAGAGAAGTATCTGATATCATAAAACAGGAGGTGGTTCGAAATGGACGGCAGACTGTTGATTGTGGATGATGAGGAAGATATTCTGTCGGTATTGAAGGAATATTTCCAATATCTGGGATATACGGTGTATACCGCCGGGAGCGGAGCTTTAGCGCTTGAGAAGTTGAAGTATCATCCCGATCTGATCCTGCTGGATATCAATTTGCCTGATGTGGACGGTATGCAGATATGCCGGCAGATCCGGGACTATGTCAGCTGCCCGATTCTGTTTTTGAGTGCCCGTGTCCAGGAGGAGGACAGAATCCGGGGGTTCGCCTCCGGCGGTGACGACTATATCTTAAAGCCGTTCCAAATCAGGGAGCTGGGAGCCAGGGTAGCCGCGCACCTTAGAAGGGAAGCGCGGAATACGGCGGATTCCGCGGTCAGATTTTTCGGGAAGCTTGCCGTTGACTACAGCCGGAGGACGGTGCGGTATGAAGAGACGCCGGTTTCCCTGACGAAGACGGAATTTGATATCGTGGAACTGCTTTCGGAGCAAAGCGGGCAGATCTATGACCGGGAGAGGATTTATGAAAAAATCAGAGGTTTTGATGCGGACGGGGACAGCAGCGTAATCGCGGAGCACATCCGCCGGATCCGCGGAAAACTTAAGACCGTGTCAGGGGAAGAATATATCCGCACAGTATGGGGGGTGGGTTACCAATGGTGTGTAAAATAAAAAGATTTCTTTTGGACCAGCCGTTAAAACGGCTAATGATTCTTACGATCGTGGCGGGACTGCTGGTTTCCGTCTTTTTCTTTTTTACGGTTCATCTTACGATACGTCCCTATCGGGATTATAAGATGACGGCGGAACAGAAATTTTATTATGACAATGTCATGTATATTGTATTGTTTCTCCTTATGCTGGGCGGGATTATTGCGGCCGTTACCTTATTCTTCCGGATTAAGATGAACAAACCTTTGCGTCTGCTTCAACTGGGTACGCAAAAGATCGAAGAGGATGACCTGGATTTTCACCTGGAGTACCCGGCGGGGGATGAATTCGGCAGCCTGATCGCCGGTTTTGAAAAAATGCGGAAAGCTCTGGAACACAGCAGCATAAGCGCCTGGAAGATGGCGGAGGAGAGAAGGCAGGTGAACGCCGCCTTCGCGCATGACCTGCGCACGCCGCTGACGGTGCTGAAAGGACAGCTGGATCTGTTGGAGGTCCTGCTGCCGACGGGGGACTATGATCCGGAGAAGGTGCTGGATGCTGTGCGGAAGATGTCCGTCCATGTGGAGCATATGCATCAGTATGTAACGATGATGAATGAGATACAGCGCCTGGAAAATACACCGGTACAGCCGGTGCAGAATCCTTTAAAGCCGCTGCTTAAGGATATGGAAGAATATATGAAAGAGCTGGCGCTTGAATACCCCATGGAGTTTTCCATCCAGGGCGGCTTTGAAAAAGCGGCGGCGGTATATGATTACGAAGTTATACTGCGGGCTGTGGAAAATGTACTCCGGAATGCTTTTTGCTGTGGATATCACCAGGTAACCCTCAGGGCGGAAAGCAGCAGGGAATATCTGAGATTTACTGTCGAGGACGACGGTCCCGGTTTTATGCCAAAGCAGCTGGCAGAAGGGCCGGTTCCCTTTGCAAAAGGAAAATCTTCCACCGGATGCGGAATGGGGTTAGCCATCTGCCGGACTTTATGCCGGAATCATGGCGGAGACCTGGAAATGTATAACCGGAAGCAGGGAGGAGCGGGTGTTGCGCTAACTTTTTCTGTAAAATCGGATTTGTATATTTCATAAGACCGGGTACTGAAATCATCAAGTATCTAAAATAGAGAAAGTATTGAAAAATATGCGGTAAACTCTCCTTACATCCCGAGGGATTATAACAATAAGGAGGACATCGCATGGAACAGACCATATTATCCGTTCAAAATCTGGAGAAAACGTATCATTCCAATCAACTGGACAGTCCGGTGCTCAAAGGTTTGAATCTGGATGTGAAACAGGGAGAATTTGCGGCGGTGATGGGGCCTTCCGGCAGCGGGAAGACCACGCTATTGAACATTTTATCCGGTTTTTTGAATGCGGATGGGGGAAAGGTGCTGCTGGACGGCCAGGATATCCTGCATGCGCAGCAGGAGGAACTGACGCAGATCAGACAGAAAAAGTTAGGTTATGTGTTCCAGGATTTTATGCTGCTGGACAGTCTGACCACACAGGAAAATGTATATCTCCCGCAGGTGATCGCGGGAAAGGATCAAAAGGAGATGATGACCGATACGGAGCTTTTGTTCCGGCAATTCGGAATCCGCGATATTGCGTTAAAGTATCCGGGCCAGATATCAGGCGGACAAAAGCAGCGGGTGGCCGTAGCCAGGGCATTGTCCAATCATCCGCTGTTAGTTCTGGCGGACGAGCCGACAGGGAATCTGGATTCCAGATCCGGGGAAGCTGTCATGGACGCTTTTATAAAAGCAAAGGAAGAATTTGGCGCCACGATCCTTATGGTAACCCATGACGCCAAAGCGGCGTCCAGAACCGGGCGGGTGATTACTTTAAAAGACGGGGAGATCCGAAGCGAATTGATGAAAAACGGCAGTGACAGGAGCTTTATGGAGGAAATCCTGCACTACTTAGGGGAGGCGTGATCAGATGACGATACAGGAGATTGTCCGGAAAATGACACGGAAGAATCTGAGACAGAATCTGGTTTTTTGCTTCGCCGTAATTGTCAGCATCGCTTTGTCAGGAGCGAATGGGATACTTCTGTTCAGTCCAACGGTAACCCAGGTGCTGATCGCGGATGGCTCTACCTATCTGATCGCGGTTTCCATGTACGCAGTTTCCGTCCTTGGAATATCCGTATTTCTTATCTATGTCAACACGGTATATCTGAAAAATAAGATGAGTGAGACGGGAATCCTGCTGGCGCTGGGGCTGAGTCCCCGGAATGTATGCGATATGGCCCGCAGAGAATTTGTCCTGCTGTATGGATGCAGCTCACTGGGCGGGATTCTGTTAAGCGTCCCGGCGGCGTGGATCTGTTGGAGTGTCTGCACCTTGTTTTTGCACACGGCGGAAACCTCCTTTCGGATCGGTTGGAAGGGAGTGCTTTTTGCGGCGGTCTTTGCGGCCGCGGCAGGTCCTGTTCTGTGGATGATCAGCCGGAGAAAACTGATGCGGGCCGAGATTATCCGCATTATGCATACAAAGGAGGAGCAGGAATTCAAGGAAAACGATACGGTATGGCCGGGGCTACTGGGTCTTCTTCTGATACCGGCCGGCCTGCTCCTGTTTGGATGGAGCAGCGGCAAGGACGGATTGCTGGGGCGGCTGCCATTTCTATTTCTGCTGGTCAGTATCCTGGGGATCTATCTGATCGCTTTTCAGATGACTTCGGTGGGAAATGTGGTAAGACATGTTTCACAGAAAGCCTATTTCCGCCGGCTTTTGTTCTATAACCTGATCCGGCAAAAAGGGAAACAATACACATTGGCCCTGTTTGTTTCCTCTGTATTGATTGCGGTGACGATCTTCGGCATCGGGTTTAACAGCTCCGCATTTATCGAGATGGATTATTTTATTGAAAAGTCGCCCTATGAATATGCGGTGCTGGCGGATGAACGGGAGAGGGAGCAGGTTACGGGGGAGGCGATCCACGGGCTGCTGGAGGAACACGGTCTTGAGGCTCTGCGCTTTGTAGACGGCGAGTTCCTGATTATGGCCAGGGAACACCGGTATGAGGACCCGTCCATGAACGAGTGGGCGCCTGAACTGATTACCAGCCAGAGCACATTTCTGGCCTTGACGGGTATCAAAACACAGATACCGGAAGACGGCTGCCTGCCCTTTCAGGAAAATATAGGATTTGCCGGCAGGGAGTCTGCGTTTCGCACATTTACCGGAGATACCTTTTTGTATCACCCGGATCTTCCTGGAGATCTGATCCTGAAGACCATGGATGGAATCATAGGAGAAAATGATATCAATAAGACGGTGGCGGTATCAGATCTGGTTGTCCTGCATGACCGGACTTACCAGAAGCTTAGCCGGCAGATTACCGGGAGATATAAGTTACAGGGATATTTTTTTGATACCGACGCGAAGAACGGCGGGCAGGAGAAGGCCTTTTATCAGGACCTGCGGGAGCTGACCATAGATGCCTCGGGGGGAATGATCTGGGATAATATTCTGGACAGCGCGGTGGCGGTCAAAAAGCATATGCTGGGAATCGGACCTTCACCGAAGGATATTTTTCTGCCCTATGAGGGGAATGAGCTGTATGCCGCGCGATGGGATACGCTCTATCCGTTTTCCAAGGCGGACGCATCCGCGAATAAACTGGAAACCGGGGCGGTCTATATCCTGCTTGTCTCATTTGCCAGCTTGGTCACTTTTCTGGCCGCCACACTGATTATCAGTATCAAACTGTCTAATACGATATGGCAGGACCAGCCCAGTTACCAAAAGGCCGTCCGCCTGGGACTTTCACGGCCGGACCTGGCGGCGCTGATCACCGGGCAGATTGCATTGGTCTATTTCTTTCCAACGGTCTGCGGCTGCGTCTCGGCGATCTTATTGGTTCATCAGATCGTGGGGGCAACGGCGGTCAGCCAGGTCAGGTCTGTCACGTGGGTTGCGGTTTTGCTTTCGATGGGGGTATGTTTCTTGCAGATCGTTTTATTCTTTCTGCTGAGATATCGGACCGTGCGAAGGACGATAGAAATGGTAACATAAAAAACCGAACAGGGAGAGCGCCTGGGTTCTTCCTCGGGTTTGGGTATGCCCGCTGCTTAAGGGCCGGTGTGTGTCGGTGTCCCGGAATGCTCCGGGCAGCCGGATTCTTTTGTGTCTCCTCGGGAGCGCGGAGGGCTTGTGCTGGCACCCGCTAAGTGAAATCGAAAAGCCGGGTTCAGGAACCGAGCCTATTCACCAGGAACACGTGATGTGTTCCCGGTTCAGAGGCTCTTGCCCGT